>NZ_JAUXNA010000288.1 GCF_030682935.1 Polaromonas sp. | reverse complement strand
GGGCGCTGGAACCTGTTTTTGCTCTACATGCGCATGTCGTTCAGGTCGCATGAGGCGGTGGTCAGTTGATCGCACAGCGGCTTGAGCAATTCCAGCACCGACACAGCGAATACCTTGCTTTCGCCGGCCAGGTGCAGCAACTCGCACAGGGCATCCAGGCCGTTGGACACGTTACTCACCGTGTCGCGCAGCTCGGGCAAGGGTCGCAGCGGCCTACCGATGGGGGAGGCGGGGTTCATGTTGAACCGCCTTGCATGCAGGAAGTTGAAGTTGGCTGCTCAACAGAGTTCATTTGTGTGGTGCTTCCATTATTAATCCGGGCTTTTGACTCCTCAGTATTGCCGTCTTGCCACGCCTTTTGATGGGGGAAATAGCCCTTTTTGGGCGTATTTCTCGCGCGCCAGAGGTGTTTCCTCTTGCCGTGCACCAGTGCGCCTGCCTGAGGCCTCATCCATGCGAGATGGAGGGGGTGTTGCCCGCCCCCGGTCCCCCGGTCAGGGCCGACCCCACCCCGCCCTGCAGCGCGCGCTCGAGACCCCGCCCCGCCCCCGAGCTAAATGGCCCTCTTTCAACGGTGCTGCCGAACCTGGTCAGCGCTAAGCCTGGCGTGGCTTGCCGGCCGGTTTTCGAGTGTCAAGGAATCGCGGGAATTGCCGGGAATTTACGTCAGGTCTGAGGGCGCGGCTGGTGATCTGAGTCCGCCGTTTTTTACTGAAAAAAATGGTGGGGTCGGGGAAAACCTGATTTTTTCCATTCCCTGGGCAAATCGAGCTGCAGCCCGCATGAATGCTGGTTTTTTCAGATTAGAACCTACCATGATTTGAGCTAACCATAAACCTGATATTCACGTAAGTTGTTGATTTACATAAGGTCTTTTATTGATTGATGTTAGATTTTTTGATTCTGATTAAGTTGGGTCTAGGTTAGAAAAATGTCAGGGTTGCCATTTGCCTCGAATGCCCCGTAAACACAGGCTTTCCAAGCTTTTTGATTTTTAAATTAGAAATATCAGGCTTTCCCCGACCCCACACCGGAATTTTGAAAGCGCTTCCTATTGGCGCGCTCGATCCTCTGCACTCGTTTGTAACGCGCAGCTATCAAAGCCACGCATCTGGGGGGTGAGCGACTGCTGCGAAAAGGGGAGGGAACGGACGACATGCGGATGCATGTGGCGGCACCTGGCCGTGCGGCCGGTAACAAGCGTGCCGGTTTATTGATTGCGGACGGTGGTTCAATCTCCGTTGCCGATTGAAGTACCAGTCACACGTATTTCACACGTAGAATCTCAAAACGGCGCAGATGCGTGGGTTTACTAAGGTTCAAATCCCCCCAGCTCCACCATACATAGAAAGCCCAACTGTTTTCAGTTGGGCTTTTCTTTTGGAAAATCCCCAATGTTTACGCGCACTTACGGCAACCGCCTCTTGAGTTTTGCGCTATCAAATTTGAATATTTCTGGGCGTTTTTGGTCCAAATTACCCCGTTTTCTCTCTCTGTTCTCAGCTACCCTCTTGAGTTTTCAAGAGGTCACTTCCAATGAAATCAAGGACTTACGCGGGGGTGGTATGCAATTGGAAATTGCATAGTTGGAGCGACTGAGAACAGAGAGTGCCTGAAAATGCCACCGTCATGCCACCGTCATGCCACCGTGGCAGCACGTTTTGGACGCGCTTGGCGAAGGCACTTGCTCAAGAACGCCGGTGCCCGAACCGATAGCCTAGCGACAAGGGTCCGCCCATCCACATCCACATCCACATCCACATCCCTTTGACCTTGCTGGCCGCGATCTTGTCCCGAATGCGCTCGCCGGTGGCTTCGGCATCCTGAACCAGCTGCGGGGTCACTTTGATCATGTGGATTCGTTCCTGATGGACAGAGCCACCCTCGATGCGCACGCTTCCGTCTGGGGATCTAGGACAAGCCGCTACGGATGGACTTGCACAGGCTGACGCCCGAAGAGAGAGACCTCTACGATGATCTCCGCGACAACCGCATCCGCGCGGGGCTGCGGTTGGAGCAGGAACATATTGGCTTCCACTGGCTGGGCAATGACCTCCAGAAGCTCCTCGGCAGCAGTAGCGGTGTCAATCCATGCACCTTGTCATGAGTCCATAAAAAGACTATATTCAGTCCTATTCAAACATCAGGAGGACGGCCATGCGCTACTCATCTCAAGTCAAACCGATCAGCTACCTCAAAGCCAACGCCGCTGAGGTCCTGACGCGCCTTGCCGAGCGGCGTGAGCCTTTGGTCATCACGCAGAACGGTGAAGCCAAGGCGGTCCTGCAGGATGTGGCCTCGTTCGAGGAAACGCAGGAAACTCTGGCCTTGCTGAAAATCCTGGCACTGGGCAATCAGGACGTGGCGGCAGGCAAGGTTAAGCCTGTGGCGGACGTCGTTGCCCGTCTGCGCGCAAAGCGCACCACTGCCTGATGACAGACGCGCCCGCCAAGTTCGAAGTCCTGCTCACCGAGGGGGCCGAACAGGACTTGGAGGCCATTCACGACTACATCGCCGAGTTCGATTGCGTTGCCAACGCCAACTACGTGTTGGACCAGTTGATGGAGGTCGTGGAGAGCCTGTCGCGGTTTCCGGAGCGTGGCAGCTACCCCAAGGAGCTGGTCGAACTGGGCATCAAAGAGTACCGCCAGACCTCGTTCAAACCTTACCGTTTGATCTACCGCGTCACGGGTAGGCAAGTCATCATCCATCTGATCGTCGATGGTCGTCGCGATATGCAGTCGGTGCTTGCTCGCAGACTGCTGGGCGCATAGTCCATCGGCTGCAATGTTGGCTACAACCCGCACGGACCTGCAGCAGTGCTCACCAGTTCAGTGAGCAAGTTTCGCGGTCGGCAATCATCCGCCACCATTCATCAAAAGCTCAACCATTATTGGTTTGGCTTTTTTTTTGCCCGAAACGCCTGTGTTGGCGCGGTTTCGTTAATTCTGCCGGTGAGCGTCACCTCGCCGTCGACCCCGTTCCGGGCGCCACTGTTCCAAAATTTTCTCTCTATTCTCTGTTATGCCGGTGAGCGTTCATCACCTGGAAGCCCGCATGGGCAGGGTTTCCGGCCGGCGGGTTGCGGTTGTGAACTGGTCGGGCAGAGGCGACCTAGAACAAAGAAACGGACGCCAAATGCATATAAAACCGTTCACCACAAGTCGACCGGCATTGCGTTGGTTGGCGGCTACCGTCCAGCATGCAACGCCACACCAGCTAGCGCAGTTCGCCGCGACGGCTATCCAGCGGGGCTACGAATGAGTTTTCATATTGCCATCCTGAGCTGAATCCGCTTGCGCTGCCCAAGCGGCTGTCGGCAGCAGCTTGGCTTTCAAGGGTTAGGCCTGCGTTCGCTCCGGTGGTGGGGGTCAGTGGGACACTGATGCGGCTGCGTCGCTGGCGTTCTATGGCCGCACTCAGGTTCAAGCGCGCTGCATTGACCCGGGCTTCATCGCGTTCACGCTCCGGCGCACCCGCCTCGGCAGCTGCTTCGCCGAGGAACTCGGTGCGGATTTCCTCGGTGGTGGGCAGTCCATCGGGTGCGAGCACCCAGTAGGCAATGCCGCACTGTGACAGCAGGCTTTGCTTGAGATGCCGGTTGCTGCGCGGCAGACCACTGGGGCCCAGCACGTCTACGCAGCCAATCACCCGGCCGTCGGACCTGCATACGGTGAGGGTGCAATACACGCCGCTTAGCAACTTGTACCAGTGCAGGCCCTGTTCTTTGGTCCGTGGCAATGTAAAGCGCGTCACCGGGATCTTGATCATGACGTAGTGATCGGAAAAACTTTGAGTTAGCCAGCGCCACACCTTGCGCTCTTCGGTGTTGGCCAGTACGCGTGGGTTGAGTGGCCATCGCTTGGGAATCATCTTGCGCCTTCGGGCTGACCGGCCCGTTAACCACGCCCACAGCAAGGCGCCAACAACTGCGCCGGCCGCCGCCGCCACAAGTGTCAACATCCAAACCGTGAGATTGTTCAAAATGTTTCCTTTTTTCTTATTTGTTAACTACTGTAACAATGTTTCATTTTGCAGATCAAGAGCAATTGTTCACACAAACTGTTCTTTTGACTGAGCATTTGGCGCGATGGCCCCGGTCTGACGCCCAGAGGTCCGTCGGCGACAATACAGGCATGGTAAGCATGCATCTGGACAATATTCTTTACTCCCAGGGGTTTGGCACGCGGCGCGTCTGCGCGGGGCTGATTCAACAGGGCTTTGTGGCTGTAGCCGGCGTTCCGTGTTCGGACCCTGCCGTGGAGTTTGAAACGGAAGGCTTGCAGTTCTCAGTGCAAGGCGTGCCGTGGGAATTCCACGAGAAGGCGTACCTGATGCTGCACAAGCCCGCAGCGTACGAGTGCTCGCAAAAGCCCAGCACGTATCCCAGCATTTACACGCTGCTGCCAGCACCAATTCGCCAGCGCGGCGGTGGCGCGGCGGCGGGCGTGCAGGCCGTAGGCCGGCTGGACCAGGACACGACGGGCTTGCTGCTGCTGTCGGACGACGGAAAGTTCATTCACCGCATGAGTTCGCCCAAACACCATGTGCCCAAGGTCTATGACGTGGTGGTCAAACATGCAGTGGATGAGAAGCAGATTCAAAAACTGCTGGCGGGTGTGGTACTGGACGATGATCCCAAGCCGGTTCGGGCGGCGGCCTGCGAAAAGACGGGCGAGCTGCAACTGAGCTTGACACTGACAGAAGGCAAGTACCACCAGGTCAAACGCATGGTTGCCGCCGTGGGCAACCGGGTGGAGGGCTTGCACCGCTCGCGAATCGGCGCACTGCCGCTGCCGGCCGACTTGAAGCCCGGGGAGTGGCGCTGGCTGACGGCGCAGGACCTGGCCCGCATTGCGGCCACGCCGTGATGCGGGCGCGACATGGATCGCCCGCCGATGGCTGGAACAGGCTTTTATAAAATTTCAATAAAAAGAGCCTTTATCCCTTTTCGAATGGGCGCAAGCAGCTACAAAAAACGTAGCGATTAGATGGCATTTTTCAAGAATTCAGTGATCGTTTCGAGGCCTGTTTCAGGCTGATCCCGGTGGGGCGAGTAAGCGCAGTTGGCGCGTCTGAACTGCTGCGCATGGGACACGGCCAGGGCGATCTCGTCCAATTGAAGCAGGGTGCCGTACGTCGGGTACGGGTTCAGACTGCGCCCGTAGCCCCGCCCGGTTCGTAGCCATGCACACGGCCTGAGGCCGCTCCTGGCCGCGCGGGGCCCACAGGCTGACCGAGTCCAGTCCCTCGTGCAAGAAAACGAGGCGGCTCCTGTTGCTGGCTCCGGCAATCGGACGCACTTCCAGTCCGATGCCGTTTATTTCCAGAAATTTCATCCTTGCATCGTAAGCGCTGTAAACGACTTGGGTCATACGGCGTTGTTTAGGCTACAGGCCGCTCATGCGGCCCGGTAAATTCGGTTGTTGACCTTGGAAAGACTGTTTTTGTGAATGTTTCTGCCCGTTTTCTAGCTGCCTGGCTGTGTGCTGTTGCCAGCCTGCTGTCTGTGCAAGGTGTTTCGGCGCTGGCGCAACCCGCCCCTGCGATTCCGCCATCGGCCTACCCGGTGTTTGTGCTCAATTCGCTGGATGACAGTGTGAGCGTCATCAATCCTGTTGACTGGACCGAGACCCGGCGCATTCCTACTGGCAAGGAGCCTCATCACCTGTACATGACGCCCGACGAGAAGTCAGTCATCGTGGCCAATGCGCTGGGGGATTCCCTGACCTTTATCGACCCGCGCACGGCCGAGGTGCAACGCACGGTGCGCGGCATCCTGGACCCGTACCAGCTGCGGTTTTCACCCGATATGAAATGGTTCGTCACGGTGGCCAACCGGCTCAACCACATCGACATCTACCGCTGGGATGGCAAGGACATGACGCTGGCCAAGCGCATTTCCACCAGCAAAACGCCCAGCCACCTGTGGATTGACAGCAAAAGCACCACGATTTACGCCACCATGCAGGACAGCGACGAACTCGTGGCCGTCGATCTGGCCACGCAAACCCTCCAGTGGCGCGTCAAAACCGGCGCCATGCCGGCTGACGTGTTCGGCACGCCCGACGACAAGACCTTGCTGGTCGGGCTCACGGGCGGCGATGGCGTGGAGGTGTACGACGTTTCGGGCAAACAAGCGCGATTGGTGAAAAAGATACAGACCGGCCTGGGCGCGCACGCCTTTCGCGCCGCTGGCGACCGCCGCCACGTGTATGTGAGCAACCGCGTGGCCAACACCATCAGCAAGATCGACTACCAGACCTTCAACGCAGTAAGCACCTTTCCGGCACCCTCGGGCCCGGACTGCATGGACATTTCTGCCGACGGCAAGACCATCATGGTCGCCTCACGCTGGGCCAGGAAACTCACCGTGATCGACGCCACCAGCGGCCAGGTGGTGCGGCAAGTCAACGTGGGTAAATCACCGCACGGCGTCTGGACGCTGAATCATGCGACCCGTCAGTAAATCGGGATATGCTATTGTTTTAATAGCTTCTATCGCTTGTTCTACGTGGGCTACAGCTCAAAACAACTTAAAAAATAGTTGCGCCAAGCCGCTCTACCTGACGTTTGACACGGGCCACATGGAGGTCGCCCCGCTCATTGCGGAGGTGCTGAAGCGCCAGGATGTCAGGGTGACGTTCTTTGCCGCCAACGAGCGGACCCGGGTGGGTGATGGCAGCTTGGGCAAGCACTGGGCGCCATGGTGGAAGGCGCGCGCCGCCGAGGGTCATGAATTTGCGTCACACACCTATGACCATGCTTACTGGCGCGGTGATGTGCCCGGCGCTGAACCCACATTTCGCATCCGCCCCTCGGCAGGTAAGGCCGAGGGCCGCGACTTGACCTGGAACCCGGAAAATTACTGCGCCAACATTGCCCTTGCAGCCCAGCGCCTGCAGGAGATCACCGGCAAGAAGCCGCTGCCGCTGTACCGCGCGCCGGGTGGCAAAACGTCGCCCAAGCTGCTGGCCGCTGCCAGGGCCTGCGGTTGGGCGCACGTGGGCTGGTCGCCGGCGGGCTTTCTGGGCGACGAACTGCCCAGCGAGACGTTCAGCAACGCGGCCCTGTTGAAAAATGCGCTGAAAGACATCCGTGAGGGCGACATCCTGCTGGCGCACCTGGGCATCTGGTCACGCAAGGACGCGTGGGCGCCGGCCGTACTGGAGCCGCTGATCATGGGCCTGAAGGACAGGGGCTTTTGCTTTGAAACCTTGCGCGCGCACCCGGCCTACAAGGGCTGGATTGCCACGAACGCTCAATGAACCTTGAAATGGGCGTGACCGTGATCGAGTGGATGCAGGACCAGTTTGCCGTGGCGCAGCAGTCGCTGTTTGAGGCCGTGGTACAGCCTCTGGCGTTTGGGCTCGGGGCCGGCAACCTGCTGGAAGACGCCTACAACGGCACGGGCTGGCTGGTGATGGGCCTGCTGCAGATGGTCGTCTTGCTGTTGGTCATCGGGCCGCTGCAACGGCTCTGGCCCGTTGAGCCCATGCGCAACCGGCGCGCCATCCGCGTGGATGTGCTCTACACCCTGATTCATCGCCTGGGATTGTTCAAGCTGATCATGTTCTTCACGTTCGAGAACTGGCTGGAGTCCGGCATTGGCGAGCTGCGGGCGCTTGGACTGACCACGTTTCATCTGGACCAGCTCTGGCCTGGCGTGACGGATGGTGCGTTGCTGAGCTTTGTGCTGTATCTGGTGGTGTTTGATTTTGTGAACTACTGGTACCACCGCGCGCAGCATCAGTTCAACTGGGGGTGGGCGCTGCATTCTCTGCACCATTCGCAGCGGCAGATGACGATGTGGACCGACAACCGCAACCACCTGCTGGACGACGTGCTGCGCGATTTGGTTTTTGTGGTGGTCGCGATCCTGATTGGGGTGGCACCCGGCCAGTTCATCGCGCTGGTGGCCCTTGGTCAGCTCAGCGAGAGCTTTCAGCATGCCAATCTGCGCCTGTGGTTCGGTCGGGTGGGCGAGCGGCTATGGGTGAGTCCGCGCTTTCACTGGCTGCACCACAGCGTCGGCATGGGCCACGAAAGCCACGGCCCAAGCCCCCTGGGCGGTTACAACTTTGGTGTGCTGCTGCCTTGGTGGACATGCTGTTTGGCACGGCTAATTTCGAGCAGCGCTACGACGCTACCGGCGTGCGCGACCAGGTCGAGAACCACCGGGACTATGGCTGCGGTTTCTGGTCCCAGCAGTGGCTGGGCTTGAAGCGCCTGGTCGGCCGCGCCTGAGCCTTCGCGCTGTGCTTGCGTCGGCCATCAGCGCCGCAATCGCTAATGGGGTCAATCCGGGTATCCTTCCTGCCATGAGCAAGCTTCTCGATTCCTTCTGGCGGGCAGTGATGTACTGCCTGCATCCCCGCGTTATCGCCCTGTCGGTCCTGCCCGTGGTCATCATGGGGGTGTTTTCGTTGGGCCTGGGGTATTTTTACTGGGAAAGCGCGCTCGCGCTGGTGCGCGAGAGTCTGGAGCGCTTTGAGTTGGTCAACGCCATGGGACACTGGCTGGATGGGCTGGGTCTGGGCAGTCTTCGCCTTGTTTTGGCGCCTGCACTGCTGCTGTTCCTGGCCATTCCCGTGATCGTGATCATTACGCTGTTGTTTGTGGCGATGTTCATGACGCCGGCCATGGTCGCCATGGTGGCTGAGCGGCGGTTTCCCCGGCTGGAGCGCAAAAAAGGCGGCTCGATGCTCGCCAGCGTGCTTTGGTCACTCGGCTCCACGCTGCTGGCCATCATTGCGCTGCTGGTGTCGATTCCGCTCTGGCTGATTCCACCGCTGATTCTTATTTTGCCGCCCCTGATCTGGGGCTGGCTCACCTACCGCGTCATGTCGTACGACGCACTGGCGGACCACGCGAGCAGCGAAGAGCGGCGTCAGATCTTCAAGGAAAATCGCCTGACGCTGCTGGGCATCGGCGTGCTCAGCGGTTACCTTGGCACCGTGCCCAGCCTGATCTGGGCATCGGGTGCCATGTTTGTCGCCATGGCCCCTATCCTGGTGCCGGTCGCCATCTGGCTCTATACCTTGGTGTTTGCCTTCTCGTCGCTCTGGTTTGCCCATTACACCTTGGCGGCGCTGGAGCAGCTTCGCAAAGAAAATAGCGTGTTTCCACCCGACCTGATTGTGCAGGATGCTATTGAACCAATAGCAAATGAGCCTGTGCCTGAAACGCTTCCAAACCCGGTTCCGGACATTGCATCGCCGGGTGGTCAGCCCGATTCCAAACTTTAAACCCAGGACTTCAAGAGCCACCCGCATGACGACACACTTTGGACTCATCATCATCGGCGATGAAATTCTCTCGGGCAAGCGCGCCGACAAGCACCTGCCCAAAGCCATTGAATTGCTCGGCGCGCGCGGCCTGCAGCTTAGCTATGCCGAGTATGTGGGCGACGATCCGGCCCGTATCACCGCCACACTGGCGCATGCCTTTGCCGCAGCGCGTAAAACCGGCGATGTGGTTTTTTCCACCGGCGGTATTGGCGCCACCCCCGATGATCACACCCGGCAATGCGCAGCAGAGGCATGGGGCGTTCCGCTGGCGCTGCATCCCGAGGCCGAGACGCTGATACGGGAGCGCATGCAGGATCTAGCCCGGGAGCAGGGGGTGGCCTACGAGCCTGACCGGCATGACAACATTCATCGCCTGAACATGGGGGTGTTTCCGGTGGGCGCCCAGATCATTCCAAACCCCTACAACAAGATTCCCGGTTTTAGCTGCGATGCGGGCGAGGGCGCGCTGCACTTCATGCCGGGTTTTCCGGTCATGGCCTGGCCCATGATGGCGTGGCTGCTGGACACGCGCTATGCCCATTTGCACCAAAAGTCAGCCTACGTTGAAAAATCGGTGGTCGTTCTGGGGTCCATGGAGGCCATGCTGACACCGCTGATGCTCGAGATTGAAGCAGCATTTGCAGGCGTCAAGGTGTTTAGCCTGCCGAGTGTGGATCACCCCGAACACGGCCGCCATATTGAATTGGGCGTGAAAGGCGCGCCGGAGGCTGTTGATCAGGCCTATCCGGCCCTGCTGGCGGGCTTGCACAGGTTTGATCTGAACTTGGGCCCCGAATTGGTGCGTTAACTTTTGCACTGTAAAGGTGCATCTGAATTTTGCGTCTTTCTGGTGCATCTGTCAGGTGTTTTTTTAGGTGTGGCGTTCGTCAAACGCCTGAAGTAGCCCCAGCTAACGCCACAATAGCGGCACAATCCAGAGTTGGCCTGAAAACCAGGCAGATATTGGTTTTGGCACAAAAAGTGCATTAGCAGGCATTAAGATAATTTTTTAACCACCCATCCAGCAACAGGAGATTCTGATGGCAAAGACCGTCGCAGACGTCATGAAAATGGTCAAGGAAAACGAAGTCAAGTTTGTTGACTTCCGCTTCACCGACACCCGGGGTAAAGAGCAGCACGTCACCGTGCCTGTGTCCCATTTTGACGAGGACAAGTTCGCTTCGGGCCATGCGTTCGACGGCTCATCGATTGCAGGCTGGAAGGGCATTGAAGCCTCCGACATGCAGCTGATGCCCGACCCCAACACGGCCAATATCGATCCTTTCTTTGAAGAAACGACGCTGCTGCTGAGCTGCGACGTGGTCGAGACCAGCGACGGCAAAGCCTATGACCGCGATCCACGCTCGATTGCCAAGCGCGCTGAAGCCTACCTGAAAGCTTCCGGCCTGGGTGATACCGCCTACTTCGGACCTGAGCCTGAATTTTTCATCTTTGATGACGTGCGCTGGAACACCGACATGTCGGGCACTTTCTTCAAAATCGAAGAATACGAAGCGCCCTGGAACTCGGGCGCCAAGCTCGAAGGCGGCAACCGCGGACACCGTCCCACCGTCAAGGGCGGCTACTTCCCCGTGCCTCCGGTCGACAGCACGCAGGACATGCGCGCTGAAATGTCCCTGATTCTCGAATCGCTGGGCATTCCCGTCGAAGTGTTCCACCATGAAGTCGCTGGCCCCGGCCAGAACGAAATTGGTACCCGATTCAGCACGCTGGTAGAGCGCGCCGACTGGACGCAGCTGCTGAAATACGTGGTGCACAACGTGGCCAACGCCTACGGCAAGACGGCCACCTTCATGCCCAAGCCCATCGTCGGCGACAACGGCTCCGGCATGCACGTTCACCAGTCCATCTGGAAAGATGGCAAAAACCTGTTTGCCGGCGACGGCTATGCAGGCCTGTCCGATTTCGCGCTGTACTACGTCGGCGGCATCATCAAGCATGCCCGTGCGCTGAACGCCATCACCAACCCCGGCACCAACAGCTACAAGCGCCTGGTTCCTGGCTATGAAGCACCGGTCAAGCTGGCCTACTCGGCCAAAAACCGCTCGGCTTCGATCCGTATTCCTTATGTGGCCAACCCCAAGGGCCGCCGCATCGAAGCGCGTTTCCCCGATCCACTGATGAACCCTTACCTCGGCTTTGCGGCCCTGATGATGGCCGGTCTCGATGGCGTGGAAAACAAGATCCATCCCGGCGAAGCCGCCACCAAGGATCTGTACCATCTGCCGCCCGAGGAAGATGCGCTGGTCCCCACCGTGTGCCATAGCCTGGACCAGGCCCTTGAGGCGCTCGACGTGGGCCGCGGCTTCCTGACCAAAGGTGGCGTGTTCACCGACAGCATGCTGGATGCCTACATTGAACTGAAAATGGGCGAAGTGACGCGTTTGCGCCAGGCCACGCACCCCATCGAGTTCGAGATGTACTACTCCCTCTAATCAGGGCGCTACATTTCCCGGCCACTGACAGTTTTTTACAGTTTTTGGTTAAAAAAGGGACGGCAAATGCCGTCCCTTTTTTTATGGCTATACGGGGTTATCGTCCGGCGGGTTTTGTACACTTGGCGCTTTGCCGCATACTGGGCACTGTCTGCGCTTATGCGCCCATCAGCTGCCTGCAGGCACCGGGAGTTCCCTATGAAATACACTTTGCTGCTACCCGTCTTTTCCTTGCTGCTGGCCAGTGCTGGAAACGCCGTCTGGGCGCAGCAGATTTATCGCTGCGTCGACGCCGGCGGCGGTACGCCCGAATACATCAACAATGTCAAGGATGCCCAAACCCGCAACTGCAAGCCGGTATCGGGTGGGAATGTCACGGTGGTGCAGGGCACGCCTGTGTCAAAAGCCCCGGCGGTACGCACGGCCCCGGCCGCAGCTGCCAGCGGGCCGCGTAACGACGGCAACCCCGATCAGCGTGCCCGCGACAGCGACTCGCGCGTCATTCTTGAAGCAGAGCTGAAAAAGACTGAAGCCAAGCTGGCTGAGCAGCTTAAAGAATACAACAACGGCGAGCCCGAAAAGCAGGGCATTGAAGGGCGCAATTACCAGCGCTACCTGGACCGCGTGGCCGAGCTCAAGGACAGCATTGCGCGCCACCAGAGCGACATTGCCGGCCTCAAGCGCGAGATTGCCCGTCTGCCTGCAAATTAGGCGCGGACTGCAACCGCTTCTGCGCCAGAATAGACGGCTTGAACAAGCCCTATTTCTCTGCCGTTTCAGGCCTTCCCCTTCCGGTCTCCGGGTCACCCCGGTTTCAATCGTTTGACCTGCTGGCTACGTTGGTGGCGGTTGTGCGAACCGACGGCACCGTTGTTTTTGCCAACGCGGCGCTGGAAGACGCGCTGGGCATTTCCCGGCGCACCATCGAAGGCTCGCAGCTGCCCGAGTGCTTTACGGAACCCCTGATTCTTCAAAATGCGCTTGAAGGTGCAGGCAGTAATGAGTTTGCAACTTTGCGCTACGACGCCTGGCTCAGGCGACTGAACCACGAACCCGTGCCTGTGCATGTGGTGGTGGCGCAAACCGATATGCCGGGCGAAGCGATTGTGGAGTTGCTGCCGCTGGAGCAACAGGCCAAGCAAGACCGCGAAGAACGCCTGATCGACCAGGCCCAGGCCAACAAGGAGCTGATCCGCAATCTGGCGCACGAGATCAAGAACCCTTTGGGCGGCATTCGCGGCGCGGCGCAGTTGCTGCAGATGGAAATCGACAAGGACCTGAGCGAGTACACCCAGGTCATCATCCACGAAGCCGACCGGCTGCAGACCCTGGTGGACCGTTTGCTCGCGCCGCACCGCCGGCCGCACCTGGTGGGGGATGTGAACATCCACGAAGTGTGTGAACGCGTGCGTTCGCTGATCCTGGCTGAGTTCCCCAAGGGGCTGCGGGTGATGCGGGACTATGACATCTCGATTCCCGAGTTCCGCGGCGACCGCGAGCAACTGATCCAGGCGGTGCTGAATATTGCCCACAACGCGGCGCAGGCGCTGGCAGAGCGCATGGCCGCAGGGGATGCGCAGATCACTTTCAAGACACGAATCGCCCGACAAGTCACTTTTGGCAAGCAGCGCTATCGCCTGGCACTGGAATTGCATGTGCTTGACAATGGACCGGGCGTGCCGGACTCCATCAAAGACCGGATTTTCTATCCCCTGGTATCAGGGCGTGAAGGCGGTTCGGGGCTGGGGCTGACATTGGCGCAAACCTTTGTTCAGCAACACCACGGTTTGATTGAGTGCGAGAGCAGGCCAGGCCGGACAGATTTCAAGCTGCTGATACCACTGCCTTGAGGTCTGTTGTTTTTTCATTTCGCAGATAAGCGATAGACCCATGGGACAAGAAGCATGAAACCGATCTGGATTGTTGACGATGACCAGTCCATCCGGTTTGTTCTGGAAAAAGCCCTGCTGCGGGAAGGCTTGCCCACGCGCAGTTTCACCAACCCCCGCGAGGTGCTGGCAGCGCTGGAAAACGCGGCCGAGGACGAGGGTCCGCAAATCCTGGTCAGCGACATTCGCATGCCCGGTGGATCGGGCCTGGAGCTGCTTGAAAAAGTCCATGTCAAGCTGCCCGGCCTGCCGGTCATCATCATGACGGCGTTCTCCGACCTGGACAGCGCGGTGTCGGCCTTTCAGGGCGGCGCGTTCGAGTACCTGCCCAAGCCGTTTGACCTGCCCAAGGCGATAGATCTGATCCGCCGTGCGGTCGAGGAAAGCCAGCGCGAGGAAGTCGCCGAAGAGCGCATGGCGGCCGCACCGGAAATGCTGGGCCAGGCGCCGGCGATGCAGGACGTGTTTCGGGCCATTGGCCGCTTGAGCCAGAGCATGGTGACCGTCATGATCACCGGCGAATCGGGGTCCGGCAAAGAGCTGGTGGCGCGTGCGCTGCACAAGCATTCGCCGCGCGCCAGTGGGCCTTTTATCGCCATCAACACCGCAGCCATTCCCAAGGACCTGCTCGAGAGCGAGCTGTTTGGCCATGAGCGCGGGGCCTTCACCGGCGCGCAGACCATGCGGCGCGGCCGCTTTGAGCAGGCCGATGGCGGCACGCTGTTTCTCGATGAAATCGGCGACATGCCGTTTGACCTGCAGACGCGTTTGCTGCGTGTGCTCAGCGACGGTCATTTCTACCGCGTGGGCGGCCACAGCGCCGTCAAAACCAACGTACGCGTGATTGCTGCCACGCACCAGGACCTGGAGCAGCGCGTCAAGGAAGGCGGCTTTCGCGAGGACCTGTATCACCGTCTCAACGTGATCCGCCTGCGCCTGCCCGCCTTGCGCGAGCGGCGCGAAGATGTTTTCATGCTGACGCGGCATTTCTTGCAGCAAAGCGCCAAGCAGCTGGGCGTCGATTCCAAGCGCATTTCAGATGCGGCCCTGCAGCAACTGAGCAGGTTCAGCTTTCCAGGCAATGTGCGCCAGCTCGAGAACATCTGCCACTGGCTGACCGTGATGGCACCCGCCCAGGTGATTGAGCCCAAAGACCTGCCGCCCGAGGTGCTGAGCGCGACGCCCGATGTGGTCAGGGCCCTGGCGCCAGCCGAAAAAACGGAGGCCATCAAGCCCGAGTGGGCCGCCGTGCCCGAAAACGCACCCGATGCGCCCCAAGCTGATGCCCCTGTTGCCGGGGTCGCCTGTCTGCCCCTGGCCGGGCTTGATCAAAGTGCGTCAAACTGGGAAAGCGGGCTGGAGGCCGAGGCCCAGGCCTTGCTGGCCACAGGGCGCACCGACGTGTGGGACGTGCTGACCCGCCGCTTCGAATCCAAGCTGATCCAGACCGCGCTGGTCAATACGCGCGGCCGCCGGATCGAGGCCGCTCAAAAACTGGGCATTGGGCGCAATACCATCACGCGCAAGATCCAGGAACTAAATCTTGAGTAAATAATAGCCACGGCCCCCGTTCTGCGGTAGATGTTGGCTATTATTTTTATAGCATATTGAGTTCCGCGACGACCGGCATGTAGTTGCCGGGAGCTTCATGGTTGTGCGGCAGTTTGTAGATTACGCAGCGGGCCACCTGCGGTTTGGTGCACTCGATCCATCTCAAAATGGCACTGTATGCAGCCTATAGTTGCCGAATCAGTAACTGTTAAAGGACAAGCATGAGCCTTTCCGAGGCCGACATTCGGGTGCGCCACCTGCAGGAAACTGCGCTGCGTTATTTCTTCGAGGTAGCGCGCTGCGGTTCGCTGACGGAAGCCTCGGAGCGGCTTCATGTGGCGGCTTCGGCGATCAGCCGCCAGATTGCCGGGCTGGAGCAGGCGCTGGGCACGGTGCTCTTCGAGCGGCACCCGCGGGGCATGGTGCTGAACGCGGCCGGCGAGATACTGGCCACGCACGCGCGCCGGGCGAGCCTGGATGCGGAACGCGCGATCAGGGAAATCCTTGCATTGCAAGGCCTGCGCTCGGGCAAGGTGCGAATCGCGGCATCAGAGGGTTTTGCCAACGAGTTTCTGCCGCCGCTGATCGTCGCGTTTCGAGCGCAGAACGAGGGCATCGTTTTTGAGTTGAATGTCGAGCCACCCGCCCAGGTTTCGGCGCGCGTTCGCGACGGCGATGCAGACATCGGATTGAAGTTCAGCCGTGCCCCCGACAAGGAGATCAAGGTCGAATACCGCCAGCCGGCCCCCGTGCTGGCGCTGATGCGCCACGATCATCCCCTGGCCAAGTCCAAATCGGTCACGCTGGCCCGCATGAGCGCCTATCCGATGGCGCTGCCTGCGCCGGATACGACGGTGCGCCAGATGATTGATGTGGAGTGCAGCCGCCAGCAACTGCTGATGGAGTCCGTGCTGACCAGCAACAACATGACCACGCTGCACAACTTTGTGGTGCACGGCGGCGGCATTTCCATCTCCGGGGAGGTGTCGGTGCGGCACCTGGTCGCTGCCGGCGTGCTGGTGGCGATTCCAATCCGCGATCGCGGCATGGGCTTGCGCTACATCGAGGTGCAGACGCTGGTCGGCCGCAGCCTGCCTCAAGCGGTGCAGTCCTTCCTTGACTATCTCAAGCAACGCCTGTCCGGCCAGCCCTAGACGGGTGCAGGCTCCGTGCCTTGGCGCCGAACCGGTGCCCGATCAGCAACAAGCCTCTGCAGATTTCTGAATCCCATGGTTTGCCGTTTTGGCAATGAAACATTGCAAATTCTCTTGTTGTGATAAGGCTAAAGTATTTCTATGATGCCTTCAGACCTTCGTTTTCGGGCGACTTTCCGGGCGTCGCTTACCCCCCACCCATCAAGGAAAATTCACATGCGTTTTCTATCCATCGGCCTCCGCATGCTGGGAGCCGCCGCGCTCATCGCCGCATCCGCGGCCACCCAGGCCCAAGCCTGGCCCGAGCGGCCGGTGCGGCTTGTGGTGCCGTTTCCCGCCGGCGGCGCCACCGACCTGGTGGCACGGGTTATTGCCCAGCGCGTGTCAAAGGACATCGGGCAGCAGGTCATCATTGACAACAAGGCCGGTGCCGGGGGCAGCATCGGCTCGGCCGAGGCCGCCAAGGCGACGGCCGATGGCTACACCCTGCTGTTGACGACCAGCAGCACGCACGCCATCTCGCCGCACCTCATGTCCCGGCTGCCCTACGATGCGGCCCGGGATTTCACGCCGATTGCGCACCTGGCCGACGCTGCAAGCGTGCTGCTCGTGACACCGTCGCTGCCTGTGAAAACGGTGTCTGAACTGATCGCTTATGCCAAAAAGCATCCCGGCCAGCTCAACTACGCCAGCAGTGGCAACGGCACCATCGTGCATTTGACGACCGAAGCCTTCAAGGCCCAGGCCGGCATTTTCATCACCCACGTGCCTTACAAAGGCACGGCACTGGCCATTCCCGATGTCATTTCTGGCTCGGTGCAGGTGTTGATCGATGCGATTCCGTCGGGCATGCCGCATGTCAAGAGCGGTCGCCTCCGGGCCCTGGCTGTCACCGGTGAAAAACGCTCCGCACTGGCCCCCGAGCTGCCGACCGTTGCGGAGGCGGGTCTGCCGGGTTTCTCATCCGTGACCTGGTTTGGGCTTTATGCGCCGCGCGACATGAAACCTGATCTGGTGGCTCGTGTGCATGACGCGTTCGAGAAAGCTGCGCATGCGCCTGACGTGGTCGAAAGCCTGGCCAAACTGGGCGTTGAAACCGCGCCACTGGGCTCGCCCGCACAGTTCGCAGCGATGGTGTCTGCCGACAGCCAGCGCTGGGCGCGCATTATTCGCGAACGCAAGATCACCCTCGAATGAAAAGCTCACCCATGCCCACTTCATCCACCATGAACTTCACGAATCCCTATGCCTCGGCCCGTTCTGCCGTGATGGGGCGCAACGTGGTCAGCACCTCGCAGCCACTCGCTGCCCAGGCCGGCCTGCGCATGCTGCTGGCCGGCGGCAACGCGGTGGACGCCGCCATCGCCACGGCGATGGCGCTGACCGTCGTCGAGCCGACCGGTTGCGGCCTGGGCAGCGATGGCTTCGCGATGGTCTGGGACGGCAAGGAACTGCACGGCCTGAACGCCTCCGGCCGTTCGCCTGCTGCCTGGTCGGCCGACCGCTTCGCCGGCCACAGCGCGATGCCCGACAAGGGCTGGGATGCCATCACCGTGCCCGGCGCCGTTTCAGCCTGGAGCGCACTGTCGCGCCGTTTCGGCCGCCTGCCGTTCGCCGCCCTGGCCGCGCCCGCCATTGACTACGCGCGCAACGGCTTTCCGGTGTCGCCGGTCATCGCGCATTTATGGGCGATGGGCGGTGTCCGGCTGGGCGACCAGCCCGGCTTTGCCGAGTGCTTCCTGCCCGGTGGCCGCGCGCCGTCTGCGGGCGAGCTGTTTCGCAGCGAAGCCCATGCGAGCACGCTGGAAGCCATTGCCGACAGCCATGGCGAGGCGTTTTACCGCGGCGCGCTGGCCCGGCGCATGGCCGCGCATGCCCGGGAAAACGGCGGCGTGCTGACCGAGGACGACCTGGCAAGCCACAGCGCCGACTGGTGCGGCACGCTGGCGCAGCCGTTCGCCGGTTCAGTGGTGCATGAACTGCCGCCCAACGGGCAGGGCATCGCCACCCTGATGGCGCTGGGCATGATGGAGGCGCTGGGTATCGGCAACCAGCCGGTAGACCACGTTGACACGGTCCACCTGTCGATCGAGGCGATGAAGCTCGCGCTGGCAGACCTGCACCAGTACAACGCCGACATTGATGCGATGAAGGTGTCGCCCGCGGCGCTGCTGGATCCGGCCTACCTGGCCGAGCGCGCCAGACTGATTGACCGCAACCGGGCCGGCGACCCCGGCCACGGCACGCCCAAGCCGGGCGGCACGGTTTACATTGCGGCGGCCGATGCCTCCGGCATGATGGTCTCCTTCATCCAGTCCAACTACATGGGCTTTGGCTCGGGCATCGTCGTGCCCGGCACCGGCATCAGCATGCAGAACCGGGGCCATGGCTTTTCTCTGGCGCAGGGGCATGCCAACCAGGTCGGGCCCTCCAAGCGTCCTTCACACACCATCATTCCGGCGTTCGCCATGCATGCCGACGGCACGCCGCAAATGGCTTTCGGCGTGATGGGCGGGCCGATGCAGTCACAGGGCCATCTGCAAATGGCCTTGCGCGTGCTTCACTACGGGCAGAACCCGCAGGCGGCGGCCGATGCACCGCGCTGGCGCGTGACGGGTGGCCTGCAGGTGGCGGTCGAGCCCGGCTTTGATGCCGGCGTGGTCAGCGAGCTCGCTGCGCGCGGGCACGACGTCACGGTCGAGCGCGGCAATGGCGTGTTCGCGTTCGGCGGCGCGCAGTTGGTGCTCAAGCGCGGTGATGCCTACATTGCAGGTTCCGACCCGCGCAAGGACGGGCAGGCCGTGGCGTTCTGAACGCCATGAGCATCGCCCCCTGTCCTGATCGCCGAGTTTCTTGCGCTCGGCTGCATCAGCGACCTACATGGCGAGCAAGGGGCTTGCTGCCTGACTGTGCAGCAGCCCAGCCTGCGCTGGACTTTTCAGGGCAGGCCGGGCAGAAAATATGGTAAAAATGGGGTTTGCCTAGGTGGGGTGGGCGTAAGAAGCTATTGTTTTTATAGCGTAGCGAGTTCTGCCACGACCGGCACATGGTCGCTGGGCCGTTCATTCTTGCGCGGCAGTTTGTCAATCACACAGCTGCGAACCAGGGGTTTGAGCGCTTCGCTGACCAGGATGTGGTCAATGCGCAGTCCTCGGTTGCGCCGGAACGCCATCTCCCGGTAGTCCCACCACGAGTAGCTTTTCTCGGGCTGGTCAAACATCCGGAATGCATCAAGCAGGCCCAGATCAATCAGCGCCTGAAAGTGCTGGCGTTCTTCGGTGGTGTGGTGAATGGTTTCGCGAAGGCCTTCCGGGTCGTAGGTGTCGCGGTCGTCCACGGTGATGTTGAAGTCGCCCAGCAGCACCAGCCGGGGGTGTGTCAGCAGTTCTTCGCGCAGCCAGTCGCGCAGGCCGTTCAGCCATTTCATTTTGTATTCAAACTTTTCGCTGCCAGGCGACTGGCCGTTGACGAAATAGCCGTTGACGACGCGCACCTCGCCATCGGGCATGTCCACCGTGGCGGCAATCACACGCGATTGCTCGTCGGTGAAGCCCGCAATGTTTTTCACGATGTCGCGTGCCGGCGAGCGGCTCAGGATGGCGACGCCGTTGTAGGTTTTCTGGCCGAAAACCGCACTCTGGTAGCCGGCCGCTTCCAGTTCTTTCAAAGGAAATTTGTCATCGCTGAGCTTGAGTTCCTGCAGGCACAGCACATCGACCGGATTGGCCGCGAGCCAATCCAGCACCTGCGGTAGCCGCACAGTCAGGGACTTGATCTTCCAGGTGGCAATTTTCATGGCTATTATGTATAAGCCCAATAGTGACGGGCGCAAGTAGCTATTAAATATGTAGCACAGCCAGGCCGCCCAAGACAACGCCCACACCGGCCAGCGCAAACATGCCGTACTCCAGCCACTTCTTGCGCGTCAGCAAAGCGATGGCCGCCAGGGCGATTGAGACCTGCAGCACCGTGGTGGCTTGCGCCCAGCGGTGGTGCTGGTGCAACTGCTCGTCAGACGATTTGTCCCAGGCCTGGGCTTGTGCTTCAAGTTTATCGGCCCCCGTTTTGATTTCGTTTTTTTCTTTTTCGTAGCGGTCAATTTTGCTCTGGTACGCAACCCTTTTATCTTCAGGCGCCAGGTCGCGGGCAAATTCAGCCAGAGCCTGCTTGGTGCTTTTAGACTGAAAGTAGTTCCACTGGTTGGCCGCTTCGGTCTTCTTGATGGCGGCGTTGTTTTTATAAAGACCGGCATTGGCCTGCGTGGCCCCGCCCATGTAGGAAAAAAGCGCTCCCACCGTTGCGATGATGGCCGTGACGACGGCGATCTGCGCAATCATGCCGCCGCCGTTGTCGTGCGGCGCATGCCCGCCCTGGGCGGCATGCTCCAGTTCATGGTCGTGGGGGCCGTGTACGTGAAATCCGTGTCCTGACATGTCAATTCTTCTTGTGTTTGGAGTAAGTGATAAAGCTGAATTTCAGCCCGTTGGTCGCGACATGATTTTCCCGCGCCGCTTCCATCCATTCAGGACCGAGCGGCGGCGCAAATGCATCGCCTTCAAAGTCCTGGGCAATTTCTGTGACCTCGATGCGGTCGGCCAGCGGCTCGGCCTGGGCATAGATTTGCGCGCCGCCTATGACCCATACTTCTTCAGACTGGCTGCACTGCATCAATGCGTCGGTCAGGCTGGCTGCGGTTTGTGCGCCAGCGTCAATCCAGCCCGGCTGCCGGGTGATGACCACATTGGTGCGGCCGGGCAAGGGGCGGAACCGGGGCGGCAGCGAATCCCAGGTTTTTCGCCCCATGATGACGGGCCAGCCCTGGGTCAGGCGTTTAAAGTGCGCCAGGTCTTCGGGCAGGTGCCAGGGCATGGCGTTGTCCTTGCCAATCACGCCATTGGCGGCGCGGGCAAAAATCATGTTGATGCGTGGCACCTTTGTTATTGCGGCGGTCATTAAACGGCGACCGGCGCCTTGATGGCCGGGTGGTGCTGGTAGTCCAGGAACTCGAAATCCTCGAACTGGTAGTCAAAGATCGACGCCGGCTGGCGCTTGATGTTCAGCGTGGGGTAGGGCAGGGGCGCACGGCTCAGTTGCAAGGCCACCTGTTCTTTGTGGTTGCTGTAGATGTGGCAGTCGCCGCCGGTCCAGATGAAGTCGCCGACGCCCAGGTCGCACTGCTGCGCCACCATGTGCGTGAGCAGGGCGTAGCTGGCAATATTGAACGGCACGCCCAGAAAGATGTCGGCGCTGCGCTGGTAGAGCTGGCAGCTCAGCTTGCCTTTGCCGCCAGGCTCGGTGGCCGGCGCGACGTAAAACTGGAAAAAGGCGTGGCAAGGCATCAGCGCCATCTTGTCCAGATCGGCCACGTTCCAGGCGCTCACGATGATGCGGCGCGAGTCGGGGTTGGTCTTGAGGGTCTTGATGACCTCGGCGATCTGGTCGATGTGGCCGCCGTCTGGCGTGGGCCAGCTGCGCCATTGCACGCCATAGACCGGGCCAAGGTCGCCGTCTTCTCGTGCCCACTCGTTCCAGATCGTCACGCCGCGCTCTGTCAGCCAGTGGTTGTTGCTGGAGCCGGTCAGAAACCACAGCAGTTCCTGGATGATGGATTTGAGGTGCACCTTTTTGGTGGTGACCAGCGGAAAACCTTCGTTCAGGTCAAAGCGCATCTGGTAGCCAAACACGCTGGTGG
>NZ_JAUXNA010000284.1 GCF_030682935.1 Polaromonas sp. | reverse complement strand
ACACCAGCTTGGACGGGGCCACGTTCTTGTTGGTCCAGTCCATTTCGGACACGTGCACCAGACCTTCGATGCCTGGCTCGAGTTCCACAAACGCGCCGTAGTCGGCAATGTTGGTGATCTTGCCGAACAGGCGGGTGCTTTGCGGGTAGCGGCGGTTCACGCCCATCCATGGGTCGTCGCCCATCTGTTTCAGACCCAGCGACACGCGGTTTTTCTCGGTGTCGAACTTCAGGATCTTGGCGATGATTTCCTGGCCAGCCGTCACCACTTCGCTGGGGTGACGCACGCGGCGCCATGCCATGTCGGTGATGTGCAGCAGGCCGTCAATGCCGCCCAGGTCAACGAAGGCACCGTATTCGGTGATGTTCTTGACGACGCCCTTGACGGCAGAGCCTTCTTTCAGGGTTTCCATCAGCTTGGCGCGCTCTTCGCCCATGCTGGCTTCCACCACAGCGCGGCGTGACAGCACGACGTTGTTGCGCTTGCGGTCGAGCTTGATGACCTTGAATTCCATGGTCTTGTTCTCGTACGGAGACAAGTCCTTGATCGGGCGGGTGTCGATCAACGAGCCGGGCAGGAAAGCGCGGATGCCATTGACCAGAACGGTCAGGCCGCCCTTGACTTTGCCGCTGGTCTGGCCGGTCACGAACTCGCCGGATTCCAGGGCTTTTTCCAGGCTCATCCAGGATGCCAGGCGCTTGGCCTTGTCGCGGCTGAGCAGGGTGTCGCCATAGCCGTTTTCGACGGAGTCGATGGCCACGGAGACAAAATCGCCGACCTGGACTTCGAGCTCGCCCTGGTCGTTTTTGAATTCTTCGAGGGGAATGTAAGCCTCGGATTTGAGTCCGGCGTTCACAACCACGTGGTTGTGATCGATGCGCACTACTTCAGCGGTGATGACTTCACCGGAGCGCATTTCAGAGCGTTGCAGTGATTCGTTAAACAGGTCGGCAAAAGATTCAGACATGATTTTCCTAATCCACAGAACAGGATTCCAATAGCGGAATTGCTATTGTTTTTATAGCTGCTTGCGGCGGTTTGGTGAGGTTTTTGCGGTCAAACAAGTTGTAAGGCCGCGGGTTACGTTAATGAACCTTGTGACCCAGATACCCCGTAAGAGGGGTAGGTGTTTAGGGTCAGAAGGGCCGGGTGCCTTGCCACCAGTCAATGACCTGAGATACCGATTTTTCAATCGAAAGATCAGAATTGTCCAGCAAGCGGGCCTGATCGGCAGGCTTCAAAGGAGCGGCTTGGCGAGACATGTCTCGGGCATCGCGGGCCTTTAAATCTTGCAAAATCACGTGCATTGTAGCTGGATTTCCCTTTGGAATCAACTGCTTATGCCGGCGTTCGGCGCGGCGTAATGCGCTGGCCGTCAGGTAAATTTTGAGCGGGGCGTCCGGGAAAATGACGCTTCCCATGTCCCGGCCGTCGGCCACCAGGCCGGGCAGTTGCCGGAAACTGTGCTGGAGGCGCACAAGGGCTGCACGAACCTGCGGGTGAACCGACACTCTGGAGGCGGCCATGCCGGCGGCTTCGGTGCGGATCGCGTCGGACACATCCTCCGCATCCAGGAATATCCGGTCGCCCTGAAACCGGACGGGCAATGCGTGCGCAATCCGCGCCACGCCCTCCGCGTCGTCAAGCGCGACACCCGCCCGCTCGGCTGCAAACGCACTCAAGCGGTACAGGGCGCCTGAGTCGAGGTAGTGGTAGCCGAGCCGCTGGGCGGTCAGGGCTGCCAGTGTTCCCTTGCCGGAGGCTGTCGGGCCATCAATGCAGATCACGGGAATACGGGCGGTGTCCGTTTCAGCGACGCTGAACAAGGTTTCAAAATAGTCCGGGAAGGTCTTGGCGACGCACTTGGGGTCGAGAATTCTGATGGGGCGTTGTGCCGGGTTGAACGCTGCCAGCGAAAAACACATGGCCATACGGTGATCATCGTAGGTGTGAATGGCGGCGGTTTTCCAGTCTTTCAATGAAGCGGGCGGGGTGATTTTGAGGTAATCAGGCCCTTCTTCCACTGTGGCGCCCAGCTTGCGCAACTCGCAGGCCATCGCCGCGATGCGGTCGGTTTCCTTGACACGCCAGCTTGCGATATTGCGTAGCACGGTGGTGCCATCGGCGTAAAGCGCCATCACGGCCAGCGTCATGGCGGCGTCGGGAATGTGGTTGCAGTCAAGGTCAATAGCCTTGAGCGGCCAACCCTTGCCCGGTTGACCGCGCGTAATGCGCAGGGCATTTGCCGTGCTGTCGATCTCTGCGCCCATCATGCGGGCCGCCTCCACAAAACGTATGTCGCCCTGGATGGAGTCGGCGCCGACGCCCAGAATTTCTATGCCATTTTGGCCTCTGGCGCTTTCAGCTATTGCGCCAAGTGCTATGAAATAGCTAGCTGATGAGGCGTCACCTTCCACATGGATTTCACCCGGCGACTGGTACTGGCTGCCAGCGGGGATGGTGAAGCGCTGCCAATCCTCGCGCTGAACCTGAATACCAAAACGCTGAAGCAGCTTGAGCGTGATTTCAATGTAAGGCCGTGAAATCAACTCGCCCACCACCTCGATGTGGATATCGCGACTGGCCACGAGCGGCAGCGCCATCAGGAGGGCCGTTAAAAACTGGCTGGAAACATCGCCCCGCACGCGAATAGGTTTATCCAGCGTCAAAGGGCCCAGGCGTGGGTGCAGACGCAGGGGTGGGAATCCTTCATGGCCGAGGTAGTCAATCGAACAACCCAGTTGCCGGAGTGCATCGACCAGATCGCCGATGGGCCTCTCATGCATGCGCGGCACGCCCGACAGCTCAAACTCTCCGCCCAGCAAGGCGAGGGCCGCTGTCAGCGGCCGTATGGCCGTTCCTGCATTGCCCATGAAAAGCGCCGCCTTGCCGTGAAGGAGCTGCCCTCCCAAGCCGCCAATCACCGCCGTATCCCCCTGCTGCTGTACTGTGCAGCCAAGCTGCCTGAGTGCAGTCAGCATCACAGCGGTGTCGTCGGAGGCCAGCAGCGCATGCACCGTGGTCTGTCCGTGGCTCAATGCCGCCAGCAGCAAGACGCGGTTGGAAATGCTCTTGGAGCCAGGCAGGCGGACCGTGCCGCCCGCCCTGGCCAGTGGCGGAATATCCAGGTACTCAACATCGAACATGAAACGCCGCTTATTTTTGTGCTTTTGGGGAGGAAATACGCCAGTTGGCGCGTGTCTCGCTGGCTTGCTCAATCAGTACTTCCAGCGCCTCACCGCTTCCACTGGAAATGAGGTGTTCGAGGGACTGCAGGGTTTGCTTGAATATCTTTGACTGTTCCAGCAGTTCTTCGCGATTGGCCATCAGGATGTCACGCCACATGGTGGGGTCGCTGGCTGCAATACGCGTGAAGTCGCGAAAGCCCGGCCCAGCCAGGGACAGGTAGTCTTTGCCATGTTCCTGGCCCGAAATACCGTTGATCAGGGCGAAAGCAATCAGGTGAGGCAGGTGGCTGACCGCCGCATAAGCGGCATCGTGCGCCTGAGGCGACATTTGCACCACATGGCAGCCCAGCGCTGTCCAGACATCGCTGGCCTTTTTGAGTTGGGCGGTGAAGGTCCGCTCAATTGGCGTCAGTATGACCTGCTTGCCGGTGTAAAGGTCGGCGTCGGCGTGTTCTACGCCAGACACCTCCTTGCCTGTGATGGGGTGGCAAGGCACAAAAGCGCCGACGTTGTCACGCAGGACCCGCCTCGCCGCGTCCACCACATCGCGCTTGGTCGAACCCACATCCATGATCAGCGTATTGGGCCCCACCAGATGCCGGATCGCCTTGAAGGTGGCTTCGGTCGCCGACACCGGTACCGCCAGCAACACGATGTCGGCCCCCGACACTGCCAGCAAGGCGGAGGGCGCTTCGACGTCAATCACGCCCATCTGTCGGGCGCGCTCCGTCGTGGAGGGCGACTTGCTGTAGCCCACGACGCGCTTGACCAGACCGGCGCGTTTGAGCGCCAACGCAAAAGAACCTCCCATCAGGCCGCAGCCGATGAG
>NZ_JAUXNA010000281.1 GCF_030682935.1 Polaromonas sp. | reverse complement strand
CGAAGACCGGCTGGTGTTTGACCTGCAAACGGCCGTGGCCGAATCATTCGGGTATTCCGCCCATTCGGACGATGGCAGCAAGCTGCCGCGCCGTGCCAGCGAAGCCCTGATGCGCCGTTACTACTGGGCGGCCAAGGCGGTGAGCCAGCTCAACCAGATCCTCTTGCTGAACATCGAAGAGCGACTGCGCCCCAACACCTACCCGCTGCGCCCCATCAACGAGTGGTTCAGCGACAAGGCCGGGATGCTGGAAGTCAGCAGCGACGACCTGTATGAGCGTGAGCCGCATGCGATTCTTCAGACTTTCCTGGTGTTTGAGACCACGGTAGGCATCAAGGGCCTGTCGGCGCGCACACTGCGCGCGTTGTACAACGCGCGCAGCGTGATGAACAGCCGTTTTCGCAGCGATCCGGTCAATCGGGCGACCTTTCTGCGCATCCTGCAGCAGCCCGAAGGCATCACCCATGCCATGCGGCTGATGAACCAGACCTCGGTGCTGGGACGCTACCTCTGGGTTTTCCGCAACATCGTCGGGCAGATGCAGCACGACCTGTTCCATGTCTACACGGTGGACCAGCACATCCTGATGGTGCTGCGCAATATGCGGCGTTTTTTTATTGCTGAGCACTCGCACGAATACCCGATGTGCTCGCAGCTGGCGGCCGGCTGGGACAAGCCCTGGCTACTGTTCATTGCGGCGCTGTTTCACGACATTGCCAAAGGGCGCGGGGGTGATCACTCCGAACTGGGGCGCAAGGATGTTCGGATTTTCTGCCGCCAGCACGGCATTGCAACTGAAGATGCCCAACTGATCGAGTTTCTGGTGGGCGAGCACCTGAGCATGAGCCGCATCGCTCAAAAGGAGGACCTGAGCAACCCCGAAGTGATTGCCGCGTTTGCCCGGCGCGTGGGCAATGAACGCTACCTGACCGCGCTGTACCTCCTGACGGTGGCCGATATTCGCGGCACCAGCCCCAAGGTCTGGAACGCCTGGAAAGGCAAGCTGCTGGAAGACCTCTACCGTTACACACTGCGTGTGCTGGGCGGCCGCGCACCTGATGCGGGCGCGATCGTGGAGGCGCGCAAGCGCGAAGCCCAGACCACGCTGGCCCTGCACGCCGAGCCTTTTGAGGCGCACAAGGCGCTGTGGGCGACGCTGGACGTGAGTTACTTCAGGCGCCACGAGGCCGCCGACATTGCCTGGCACGCGCGCCAGTTGTCGCGCCATGTGGGCAAAGCCAAGGTGATTGTTCGCGCGCGCCGGTCACTGGCCGGCGAAGGCATGCAGGTGCTGGTTTACACGCCCGATGCCCCTGACCTGTTTGCGCGCATTTGCGGTTACTTTGACGCGGCGGGTTTCAGCATCCTGGATGCCAAGATTCACACCGCCAAAAATGGCTATGCGCTCGATACCTTCCAGGTCGTCAGTCCGACGCTGGCTGAGCATTACCGCGAGCTGGCCGGCATGGTCGAGGCGGAGCTGAGCCGCACGATCGAGGCGTCCGGCCCGCTACCGATCCCGGGCAAGGGCCGCGTGTCACGGCGCGTTAAAAGCTTTCCGATTGCGCCGCGCGTGGATTTGCGCCCCGATGAAAAAGCGCAACGCTGGCTGCTCACGGTGTCGGCCAGCGACCGCGCCGGCCTGCTGTACCTGATCGCCCGGATACTGGCCCGTCACCGCATCAACCTGCAGCTGGCCAAGATCACCACGCTGGGCGAGCGCGTGGAAGATACCTTCCTGATCGACGGCCCCGAGTTGCAACAAAACAGGGCTCAAATCGCGATTGAAACCGAGTTGCTGGAAGCGCTGAACGCCTGAAGGCGTTGGCGCCTGGCGCATTTCAGTGCGCTGCGGTTTTGACGTATTTAAGCAATCGCCCCTTGTACTTGCCGCCATCGCCTGGCAGCGTGGTGATCCGTGTCTCGGTATGTGAATAGCCCAGAAGATCCATTTTCCGGTTGAAGCTGACCCGATTGCCACGGTCCGGGTCAACGATCAGCACCTCGGCATCCGGCTGCGCGTGCAGGTCTATGAATTGCGACAGCACGTCAGGCTGGCCACGGTCATACAGCACATCGCTGCCAATAATCAGGTCAAACCGCTCCAGCAGCGGGTTGGCACGCGTCCAGTTGCCGGTCTGGTACTTCATGGCGGGCAAGTGGTTGAGCGTGAGATTTTTCAATAGAAAGTCAGCCGCCAGGGGGTGGCAGTCGCTGGCGGTAATATCGCCGCCCCGCCGGTGAACCACCAGGCTGGCCAGCGCCAGGCCCCAGCCCAGCTCCAGAATTCGCTTGCCGCCGAGCTCAAACGTCAGCATGGCATGGGCCAGCACCCGACCGGATGGCCACAGCAGGCCAAAGATAGGCCAGGCCGATGAAGAAATGCCTTCCCGCTCCGCCATGCCCAGGGGGTCGTAAAACTGCTGCCGATCCAGCAGGGAGCGCAATTGCAGGTCGGCGCCCTGGCCGTGGATGGTCTCAAGCTTGACAAGGTAGCCCTCTGGCTGCGCAAAAGGGGCGATGAAAGGCACTTTGATAGCCCCGTTGGGTGCTTGTGGCATGCGGAAAATCTTCCTGCGTACAACACGCGCTGGGGGAAACATCGGGCAATGCGGGCAAACCGCAACTGACCAGTGTAGCGGCCTGGCCGTCAATCAGTCGTCGGCCAAGGCCTCCTGCCCCGGAAACAGTACCTCGGTAAAGCCGAACTGCGTCAAATCGCGGATACGCATGGGGTAGAGCTTACCGATCAGGTGGTCGCATTCATGCTGCACCACCCGCGCATGAAAACCGTCCACCGTGCGGTCAATCGGATCGCCATATTGGTCAAACCCGGTGTAACGGATGCGCGAGAAACGCGGCACCAGGCCGCGCAGGCCGGGCACCGAAAGGCAGCCCTCCCAGGCGCTTTCTTCGTCCGCGCCCAGGGGTGTGATGACGGGGTTCAGCAACACGGTGCGCGGCACCAGCGGTGCATCCGGGTAGCGCGGATTCGGTGCATCCGTGCCAAAGATGACCAGCTGCAAATCCACGCCAATCTGGGGCGCCGCCAGACCTGCACCATCCACCGACCGCATGGTGTCGAACATGCTGGAGACCAGCAGGTGCAACTCGTCCGTGTCAAATTCGGTCACGGGCTGGGCCATGCGCAACAGCCGCTCGTCGCCCATTTTCAGAATTTCATAAATGATCATACGCTTGGTTACCGCAGTGCGGCCTCGTTGGTGCAGGGTTCAATCTTCAGAAGGCTCAAGCAGCGCCAGCAAGGCCGCTTCATCAATCACCGCCACGCCCAGCGCCTCTGCCTTGACCAGTTTGCTGCCCGCTTCCGTACCGGCCACCACATAGTCGGTTTTTTTGCTGACCGATCCGGCGACTTTGCCGCCCGCCGCTTCAATCAGATCCTTGGCCTCATCGCGGCTCAAGCCGGGCAGCGTGCCGGTAATCACAAAGGTCTTGCCTGACAGCGGCTGCGGCGTCCGGGCTGCGGGCTCACCCTCCTGCCAGGTCAGGCCGCAAGCGCGAAGCTGCTCCACCACTTCCCGGTTGTGCGGCTGGTCAAAGAAAGTGCGAATGCTTTTGGCGACGATGGGCCCGACATCGCTGACTTCAAGCAACTGCGCTTCGGTCGCGTCCATGATGGCGTCGAGCTTGCCGAAATGGCGCGCCAGCGCTTTGGCGGTGGCGTCACCCACATGGCGAATGCCCAGGCCGAACACAAAGCGCGGCAGCGTCGTCTGCTTGGACTTTTCCAGCGCTTCGAGCAGCTTGTGGGCCGATTTGTCCGCCATGCGGTCCAGGCTGGCGAGCGCGCTGAAGCCCAGTTTGTAAAGGTCGGGCAAGACGCTCACCACGTGGGTGTCCACCAGCTGCTCGACGAGTTTGTCGCCCAGACCCTCAATTTCTACAGCGCGCCGGTGCGCAAAGTGCAGGATGGCCTCCTTGCGCTGGGCCGCGCAGAACAGGCCGCCGGTGCAGCGGTAGTCGGCTTCGCCCTCTTCGCGGACGGCTGCCGAGCCGCACACCGGGCAGGTGCGCGGCATCGTGAAGATGAGCGCACCGGACCAGCGTTTCTCGGGCAGCACACTCACGACCTCGGGAATCACATCACCGGCGCGGCGCACGATCACCGTATCGCCCACGCGCACATCCTTGCGGCGCGCCTCGTCTTCGTTGTGCAGCGTGGCATTGGTCACGGTGACGCCGCCAACGAATACCGGCGCGAGCTTGGCGACCGGCGTCAGCTTGCCGGTGCGGCCGACCTGCACCTCAATGCCCAGCACGGTGGTCAGTTGCTCCTGCGCCGGGTATTTGTGCGCCACCGCCCAGCGCGGCTCGCGCGTGACGAAACCCAGCGTTTGCTGCAGCGCCAGGCTGTTGACCTTGTACACCACGCCATCAATGTCGTAAGGCAGGCTGTCGCGCTGGCGCCCTATGGCCTGGTGAAAAGCTATCAATTCAGTAGCGCCTCGCGCAATCTGCGTCTGGGCTGCAACCGGAAAACCCCATTTTTTCAAGGTCTGCAGCAGCGCAAAGTGGGTGTCAAACACCGGCCCTCCCTGCTCTGGCGGCGTGATCTCACCCACGCCGTAGGCAAAAAAGCTCAGCCGCCGCTGCGCCGCAATCGCCGGGTCCAGCTGGCGCACGCCGCCCGCCGCCGCATTGCGCGGGTTCACAAAGGTTTTTTCGCCCTTGGCGCCTTGCGCGATCTTTTCACGCTGACGCTCGTTCAGCGCTTCAAAATCGGCGCGGCTCAAGTAGACCTCGCCGCGCACCTCGATCACAGGCGGCGCAGTGGCGGGAAGCCTGAGCGGAATCTGCCTGATGGTGCGGATGTTCTGCGTGACGTCTTCGCCCATCTCGCCGTCGCCGCGCGTGGCGGCTTGCACCAGCACGCCGTACTCATAGCGCAAGCTCATGGCCAGGCCGTCAAACTTGAGCTCACACACGTACTCGACAGGGGGATCAGACTCGCCCAGCCCCAGTTCCTTGCGCACGCGCGTGTCAAAATTTTCCGCCCCGGTGGGCTCGGTGTCGGTTTCGGTGCGGATGCTGAGCATGGGCACCTTGTGGCGTACGCTGGCAAACTGGGCCAGCGGCTTGCCGCCGACCCGCTGCGTCGGCGAGTCGGGCGTCATCAGTTCCGGGTGCGCCGCCTCCAGCGCTTGCAACTCCCTGAACAGTTTGTCGTATTCGCTGTCGGGAATGCTGGGCGCATCCAGCACGTAATAGCGGTGGTCATGCAGGTCCAGCTCGGCGCGCAAGGCCGCGATGCGCCCGGCTGGCGAGGCAGGCTGCGCAAACAAATCAAGGCTGGTCATGGCTTGCGGGGAACTCACGAAAAAACCCGCCGACCCAGCACTGAACCTGCTGCCAGGTCGCGTCCCTCAAGCGTGTCATAGAGCTGCTCCAGATCCGCGTGGATGGCCTCCATGGCCTCGGCCCTGATCAGGTTGCCGTTGTCGTCAATGATCGCGCCATCCATGCTGGCCGCCAGCGCCAGCGCTGCCTCGCACATGCGGACAAACGGCTGCTCTGCGCGCAGTACCTGCGGCACGTCAAGCGACAGGGTGATCTCCCGCAGCGCCGTCTGCTCGGGGTCATCCGCCATGGCGGCCTGGGTATCAAACGACAGGCCCAGAATGGGGGCATGGCCCGACTGGCCGGCCGGCAGCACCATCCGGCCCGGCATGGCGCCGGCGATAAAGCCGATTCGCGCGGCGCTTTGCTGCACATAGCCGGGACTCCAGGCGGTGTGCATGGCGCGCAGGGTGAAGCTCAGCTGGGCGTCGTGTCCGCTGGCGAACTGATCAAGCTCACGTGCGCGGGCGACCTCGTCCAGCATTTCCGGAAACTCCGCCTCCCCGCCCAGGGCGTCGGCAAAAGCCTGGGTTTTCATGACAAATTCCGAATACTCGATCTGGTTGAGCGCACCGGTTCGGTTGGCCAACTGAACGCCGCACTGCAAGGCACTGTACCGCCGGCCTGCGACAGGAAATTCCCACTCGCCCGTGCTCGCGCTCAGGCCCTCCACGCCAAAAGGCTTGCTGCCTGCTCGCAGCGTGCTCGGCATGGCCGCCAGCACCGCGTCCCCGGACACCAGGGACTCCACCACCACCGGGGCCATGGCGTCTATCAAGGCATCAAGGGCCGGCCTTTTTTCTGCCGTCGTGCGCTTGGCCAGTGCGGACAGGTCAGCATCCGTGTCAAAGCAGGGCTCCTGCCGATGCGACGGCTCATCAGTGGCCGGCGCATCCTCATGGGGCGCCGTGCCTGCGGGCTCCTGCCGGGGCGCCGCTTCCGGGATGGGTCGTTTGGGCAGGTTTTTGCGGGACGACCAGGCGCTGTGGACCACCACGCCCAGCAGCACCAGGGCACCCACGATGGCCAAACTGATCTGAAGTGTGCTCATGCTGTTCATGCGGCCTCGGCAAAACCGAGGGCTGCCTCCATGTCGACTGCCACGACGCGCGAGACGCCCTGCTCCTGCATGGTCACGCCGATCAGCTGTTCGGCCATTTCCAGGGCGATCTTGTTGTGGCTGATGAACAGGAACTGGGTTTCCTTGCTCATGCTGGCCACCAGCTTGGCATAACGCTCGGTGTTGGCGTCGTCCAGCGGCGCGTCCACCTCGTCCAGCAGACAGA
>NZ_JAUXNA010000280.1 GCF_030682935.1 Polaromonas sp. | reverse complement strand
TTTTACGCCGGGCAGTGACGGCTTGCGCGCAACATTTCCCATCGTGGTGGACGCCTGTCGGCCCAGCGCACGGCGCTGGCCGCTACCATGGTGGGCATGACACAACACCTCTTCATCCTCACCGGTGCCTCGCGCGGCATGGGCCTGGCCATGGCGCAGCAACTGCTCCAGCCCGGGCACACGCTGCTGTGCCTGTCTCGCCATACCCACGATGCCCTTGTCGCACAGGCGGCAAGCAGCGATGCCGCGCTGGTTCAATGGTCACAAGACCTGGCCGATGGCACGGCCGCCAGCGCCCGGCTGGCCGACTGGCTCGCCGCGCAGACAGCCGACGCCTATGCCAGCGCCACCCTGATCAACAATGCCGGCGTGATTCCGCGCATCGGCCCGGTCCGTGACGCCGACGCGGCCGACCTGGCCCACGCCCTGCGCGTGGGGCTGGAGGCGCCGAGGCAACTCACCGCCGCCTTTCTGCACGCCACCGCCCACTGGCCCGCGGCGCGCAAGGTGCTGAACATTTCCTCGGGTCTGGGCCGACGCGCCATGGCCTCGCAGGCCGCTTATTGCGCGGCCAAGGCGGGTCTGGACCACTTCACGCGCTGCCTGGCACTGGAAGAAGCGCTCAAGCCCGGGGGCGCCAAAGTGTGCGCGCTCGCGCCCGGCGTGATCGACACCGACATGCAGGTGCAACTGCGCGGCGCCGATGCCGCCGCGTTTCCCGACCGCGCCCGCTTTGTCGGCCTGAAAGACCGGGGCCTGCTGACATCGCCCGAAGCCGCAGCCGCGCAGGTGCTGGCTTGGCTGCACCGCGCCGATTTCGGCGTCAACCCTGTTGCCGACGTGCGCGACGCGGGCTGACCGCTACCAAGGCGCCATACATGGTGCGCGCATCATGACCCTGCCGATGTGGCTGCAGAGCATCCTGCGCGATGCGCTGAACCTGTTGCCCGTGCTGGCCACCTTGCTGCATGTGGCGCTGGCGCTCGCGGTGACGCTGCACGCGCTGCTGACCCGGCGCAATGTATCGGCCACGGTGGCCTGGATCGGGCTGGCCTGGCTGGCGCCTGTTATTGGCGCGCTGCTGTACCTGATGCTGGGCATCAACCGCATCCAGCGCGCGGGCGTGGCGCTGGACCTGAAGGCGGCCTGGCAGCGTGAGCACCACCGCGACGGCGGCAGTCTGGCGGCCATTGGCAGCTCCGCCGGGCCCGATGCCCCGTGCGCGCCGGCGCTGGCCGGCATCAACCGCCTGGCCCGACAGACCACCGGCAATGCACTGCTGCGCGGCAACGCTGTGACGCCACTGGTAGACGGCGACGAGGCCTACCCCGCGATGCTGGCGGCCATCGACGGCGCCTGCTGTTCGGTCACGCTGGCCACCTATATTTTTGACCTCGACGAAGCCGGCAGCGCCTTTGCCGACGCGCTGGTGCGGGCCCAGCAGCGCGGGGTAGCGGTGCGCGTGCTGGTCGATGCCGTGGGCGCGCGCTACAGCCGCACCAGCATGGTGGCGCACCTGCGCGCTCGCGGCGTGACGGCGGCGGCCTTCCTGCCGCCGCGCTTTCCCGGCCTGCTGACCTATGCCAATCTGCGCAACCACCGCAAGATCATGGTCGTCGACGGCGCACAAGGCTTCACCGGCGGCATGAACATTCGCGCCGGGCACTGGCTGGCACGCCAGCCGGCCGCGCCGGTCCGCTGCCTGCACTTCGCGGTGCAAGGCCCGGTCGTCGCAGACATGCAGCGTGCGTTCTCTATTGACTGGGCCTTCAGCACCGGCGAGGCGCTGCTGGGCAGCACCTGGTTTGCACCGGGCGACGATTGCGGGCCGGTGCTGGCACGCGGCGTGCCCGACGGCCCCGATGCGGACATCGACCACATGCGGCAGGTGATGCTGGGGGCGCTGGCCTGCGCGCGCCGGCGCGTGTGCATCGTGACGCCTTATTTTTTGCCCGACGAGGTGCTGCTGACCACGCTGCAGATCACGGCGCTGCGCGGCGTCACGGTTGACATCGTACTGCCTGTGCGCAGCAACCTGCCGCTGCTGGACTGGGCCATGCGCCCGCAACTGGGCCGCTTGATGCATGCGGGATGCCGTATTCACCTGTCACCCCCGCCGTTCGACCACTCCAAGCTGTTTCTGGTGGACGAGGCCTGGTCGCTGATTGGCTCCACCAACTGGGACGCGCGCAGCCTGCGACTCAATTTTGAATACAACCTGGAATGCCATGACGCGCAACTGGTGCGGCAGCTGGACGCGCTGGTCGACCAGCGCCTTGCGCAGGCACAGGCGCTGGACCTGGCAGCGCTGGACCATCAGCCGCTGGCCGGGCAACTGCGCGACCGCCTGGCCGGCTTGCTGTCGCCGTATCTTTGAGCCTGGGCTTGCGCCCTTCAGTGCAGGAATACACGGCCAATTCGATCGCAGTTTCTCGTGCCCGGGTGATCTCCGTCAATGGCGGTAGTGGCCAAACAGACCAGCATGGACTCCCCACACCATCAGGGAGTCGCGTCATGCTCGTCGGCATTCCGAAGGAAATCAAGAGCCACGAATACCGGGTGGGCGCGACGCCTGACGGTGTCCGGGAACTCGTCGCCCACGGGCACCAGGTGCTGGTGGAAAAGAGCGCCGGCGCAGCCATTGGCCTGCTTGATGCCCACTACCTGGCCGCCGGTGCCGAACTGGCCGACACACCGGAAAAGGTGTTCGCCCGGGCGGCCCTGATCCTGAAAGTCAAGGAGCCCCAGCCGCATGAATGCCTGCAGCTGCGGCCGGATCAGGTTCTTTTCACCTACCTGCACCTCGCAGCCGATCCCGGGCAAACCCGGCTGCTGCTGGACTCGGGCGTCACGGCCATCGCCTATGAAACCGTGACCAGCCCGGCCGGCGGCCTGCCTCTGCTGGCGCCCATGAGCGAGGTGGCGGGCCGCATGGCCATCCAGGCCGGTGCAGCCTGTCTGGAAAAGCCCCGTGGCGGCGCTGGCGTGCTGCTGGGCGGCGTACCCGGTGTTGCACCGGGCAAGGTGGTAATCCTGGGGGCCGGCGTGGTGGGCAGCAACGCCGCCATGATGGCCGCGGGGCTGGGCGCGCAGGTCACGGTGGTGAACCGCTCGGCGGAGCGCCTGCGCCGTCTTGACGAGCTGTTCGGCAACCGCATCCGGACCCAGTACGCCTCAACAGCCGCCATTGAAGCGCTGGTGCTGGACGCCGACCTGGTCATAGGCGCGGCCCTGGTGGCGGGCGCTGCCGCCCCGAAACTGGTGCGCCGCGAGTGGCTGGCGCGCATGCGGCCGGGTTCGGTGCTGGTGGATGTCTCTATCGACCAGGGTGGCTGCTTCGAGACCAGCCACCCGACCACCCACGCCGAGCCGACCTTCGTCGTTGATGGCATCGTGCACTACTGCGTGGCCAACATGCCCGGCGCGGTAGCACGCACCTCCACTTTCGCGCTCACCTATGCCACGCTGCCGTTTGCGCTCGCGCTGGCCGACAAGGGCTGGCGCCAGGCGCTGGCCGACGATGCGCACCTGGCCAACGGACTCAATGTCCAGGACGGCCGGGTCACGCATCCCGCGGTGACGCACGCGCTGGGCTACGCCTGAGCAGCGACCGGCCGCCCGTGGCCGCGAAGGCCGCTTGAAGGCTACGGGAACACGCAGTGCCGAGCATGAGGCTCGTGGATAAGCGCCGACTTTGATTCACATCAAGGCGGCGCAGCGCACAGTCTCCACAATGGCCTGAACTCAAGGAGCGCGCCATGGCTCGTCCGGCCATCATTCACAAGAGTCCCGCCGACCTGGCGGTGCCGCCGCACCTGGCCGATTACGCGGCCACATGCCGTGCTTTTTCCTGGGACGCCGCCCGTCGTGAACTGGCGGGCCTGCCCGGCGGCGGCCTGAACATCGCCCACGAGGCGGTGGACCGCCATGCGCAGGGCGCGCGTGCCGATCATGTAGCCTTCCGCTTTCTGGGCAGCCAGGGTCAGCGTGACATCAGCTACCTCGAACTCGCCCGTCTCACCAATCGCTTTGCCAATGTGCTCAAGACGCTGGGCGTCGGCCGTGGCGAGCGCGTGTTCGTGCTGACGGGGCGCATTCCGGCGCTGTACACGGCGGTGCTGGGCAGCTTCAAGAACGGCTGCGTGGTCTCGCCGCTGTTTTCGGCCTTCGGCCCCGAGCCGCTGGCCACGCGCCTGAAGCTCGGCGAGGGCGCGGTGCTGGTGACCACCGAAGGGCTGTACGAACGCAAGGTGGCAAAAATCCGCGCGCAGCTGCCAAGCTTGCGGCATGTGCTGCTGGTGGGCGAGGAAGGGCAGCCGACGGATGCATCAGGCACGCACGATCTGGCCCGGCTCATGGCCGAAGCCTCGGAGTCCTTCGAAATCGTGGCCACGCAAGCGGAGGACCCGGCGCTGCTGCACTTCACCAGCGGCACCACCGGCACGCCCAAGGGCGCGCTGCATGTGCATGGCGCGGTGGTGACGCACTGGGCCACTGGCCGCTACGCGCTGGACCTGCACCCGGACGACATTTTCTGGTGCACGGCAGACCCCGGCTGGGTCACCGGCACCTCCTACGGCATCATCGCGCCGCTGCTGCACGGCGTGACCTCCATCGTCGATGAGGCCGAATTCGACGCCGGGCGCTGGTGGCGCATCCTGCACGAGCAGCAGGTCAGCGTCTGGTACACGGCGCCCACGGCGATCCGCATGCTCATGAAGGCGGGGGCGGATCTGGCCCGCAGCTACAGCTACCCCAAACTGCGCTTTATCGCCAGTGTGGGCGAGCCGCTGAACCCGGAAGCGGTCTGGTGGGGTGTGGACGTGCTGGGCAAGCCGATTCACGACAACTGGTGGCAGACCGAAACTGGCGGCATCATGATTGCGAACCTGCCGGCACTGGACATCAAGCCGGGCTCGATGGGCCTGCCCCTGCCCGGTGTCGAGGCGGCCATCGTGCAGCAGCGCGCCGACGGCTCGGTCGAGGTGCTGGAGCAGCCCGACCGGGATGGCGAACTGGCGCTCAGGCGCGGCTGGCCATCGATGCTGCGCGGCTACCTGAACAACGAGGAGCGCTACCGCAAATGCTTCGCGGGCGACTGGTATCTCACCGGCGACCTCGCGCGGGTTGACGCCGATGGCTACTACTGGTTCATCGGCCGGACCGACGACGTGATCAAGTCGGCCGGACACTTGATCGGCCCGTTCGAGGTGGAAAGCGCGCTGATGGAACATCCGGCCGTGGCCGAGGCCGGCGTGATCGGCAAACCCGACGCCCTGGTCGGCGAAGTGGTGAAGGCCTTTGTCTCGCTGAAAGAAGGCTTCGAGCCCAGCGAAGCATTGCGCATGGAACTGCTGGGCCACGCCCGCAAAAAGCTCGGCGCCGCCGTGGCGCCCAAGGAAATCGCTTTCCTGGCCACGCTGCCGCGCACGCGCAGCGGCAAGATCATGCGGCGCCTGCTCAAGGCGCGCGAGCTGGGCCTGCCGGAAGGCGACACCTCCACGCTGGAGGCCGGCGCATGACCCTCTTGCCCGAAACCAGCCAGGCCCTGTCGCTGCAGCTGCTGGCCGACATGCTGCGCATACGCCGCATGGAGGAAAAGTGCGCCGAACTCTATGGCACCGGCAAGATCCGCGGCTTTCTGCACCTCTACATCGGCGAGGAAGCCTGCGCGACAGGTGCCCTGCGCGCCCTGGCGCCGGAAGACAACGTCGTCGCCACCTACCGCGAGCATGGTCATGCGCTGCTGCGCGGGCTTCCCCTGCGCAGCATCATGGCCGAGATGTATGGCAAGGCGGCCGGCTGCTGCCGCGGCCACGGCGGCTCCATGCACCTGTTCGACGCCGACCGGCGCTTTTATGGCGGCAACGCCATCGTGGGCGGCGGCTTGCCGCTGGCCGTGGGTCTGGCGCTGGCCGACAAGCTGCAAGGCATTGCGCGCGTCACGGCCTGCTTTTTTGGCGAAGGCGCCATGGCCGAGGGCGTCTTCCACGAGGCCATGAACCTGGCCGCGCTGTGGCAGTTGCCGGTGCTGTTTTGCTGCGAAAACAATCTGTATGCCATGGGCACGGCGCTGGCGCGTTCCCAATCGCAAACCGACCTGTGCGCCAAGGCGGCGAGCCACAAGGTCCCCGCCCTCAAGGTCGACGGCATGGACGTGCTGGCGGTTCACGAAGCCACGCGCCAGGCCGCGCAGCAGGTGCGCGCAGGCGCTGGGCCCTTCTTCCTGGAATACGCCACCTACCGCTTCCGTGCCCATTCCATGTTCGACCCCGATCTGTACCGCGACAAGGCGGAAATCGAGCAATGGAAGCAGCGCGGACCCATCCACAGCTTCACCGCGCAACTCAAGGCCGCCGGGGACCTGACCGAGGAGGCGTTTCTCGTGCTTGACGCGCGCGCCGAGGCAGAAGTGGCAGATGCCGTGGCCTATGCAGATGCGGCAGAACCGGAGCCGATAGAGGATCTGCTGAAAGATGTTTACACCCCACAGGGCAGCGTATGAAAATCAGTTACCGCGAAGCCCTGCGCCAGGCCCTGCACGAGGCCCTGACGAGTGATCCGCGCGTCTTTCTGATGGGCGAAGATGTCGGCCGCTATGGCGGCAGCTACGCCGTGTCCAAGGGCTTTTTCGAGGAGTTCGGCCCGGAACGCATTCGTGACACCCCGCTGTCGGAGTTGGGATTCGTCGGCGCGGGCGTCGGGGCGGCGCTCGGGGGCATGCGGCCCATTGTTGAAGTCATGACGGTGAACTTCAGCCTGCTGGCGCTGGACCCGATCGTGAACACGGCGGCGACGCTGCGCCACATGTCCGGCGGACAGTTTTCGGTGCCGCTGGTCGTGCGCATGGCCACGGGCGCAGGCCGGCAGCTGGCGGCCCAGCATTCGCACAGTCTGGAAAACTGGTACGCCCACGTGCCCGGCATTCGCGTGCTGGCGCCAGCGACAGTGGGCGATGCGCGCGGCATGCTCGCCCCGGCTTTGGCCGACCCGGACCCGGTGGTGATTTTCGAGCATGCGCAGCTCTACAACCTGGAGGGCGAGCTGCCCGATGACTGGCACTGCGACATCAGCCATGCCGCCGTGCGGCGCCCGGGCACGCAACTCACGCTGATCACCTACGGTGGCAGCCTGCCCAAGGCGATGCAGGCAGCCAGCGAATTGGCCAGCGAAGGCATTGACCTTGAAGTGATTGACCTGCGCGTGCTGCGGCCGCTGGACACGGTCACCATCGCCACCTCGGTGCGCAAGACGCACCGCGCCGTCATCGTCGACGAAGGCTGGAAGACCGGCAGTCTGGCGGCCGAAATCATGGCGCGACTCATGGAAGACTGCTTCTACGAACTGGATGCCCCGGTGGCCCGGGTGTGCAGCGAGGAGGTGCCGATTCCCTATGCCAAACACCTGGAAGACGCCGCGCTGCCGCAAGTCGCGAAAATCATCGCCGTCGTGAAGGGGCTGCTGAATGTTTGAGTTCAAGCTGCCGTCGCTAGGCGCCGACATGGACGAAGGCACGCTGCTGGAGTGGAAGGTCAAGCCCGGCGAAGCCGTGCACAAGGGGCAGGTCGTGGCCATCGTGGACACCTCCAAGGCGGCCATCGACATCGAGATCTGGCAGGACGGCACGCTGCAGGAGTTGCTGGTGCAGCCCGGCGACAAGGTGCCGGTGGGTGCGGTACTGGCCAGCTTGACGGCCCCGGGGGAAACCGCCCCGCCAGCCGCACCAGAGGCCGCACCAGCCGCCACAAGCCGCCAGCGCATATCCCCCGCAGCACGCCAGAAGGCACAGGCGCTGGGCCTGGACACCCGCGCGCTCACGGGAAGCGGCGCGGACGGCGTCGTCACGCTGGCCGACGTCGAACGGGCCGCTGCATCGGCTGGGGCTGCAAAAGCTGCATCGACCCCCTCGCCCACGGCAGACCGCCAGCTGGAAACCCGCCGCGCCATCGCCGCCGCCATGAGCCGCTCCAACCGCGAGATTCCGCACTACTACCTGCTGGAAACCATCCCGATGGCGCGGGCGCAGCAATGGCTGGAACAGGAGAACGCGGGCCGCCCCATCACCGAGCGGCTGCTGATGGCGGTGCTGCAGCTCAAGGCGGTCGCGCTGGCAGTGAAAAAATACCCGGAGTTCAACGGCGTGTACCAGGACAATCAGTTCAAGCCCGCTGCGGCCGTCCACCTGGGCGTAGCCATCTCGCTGCGCCAGGGCGGTTTGATCGCCCCCGCCCTGCACGACGTGGACAGCAAGCCGCTGGGGCCGCTCATGCAGGAACTGGCCGACCTGGTCAAGCGATGCCGTGCCGGTTCCCTGCGCAGTTCCGAAATGACCGATGCCTGCGTGACCGTCACCAACCTCGGCGACCAGGGTGTGGAAGCGGTCATGGGCGTGATCTACCCGCCTCAGGTGGCGCTGGTGGGCTTTGGCAGCGTGGCCCGACGGCCGTGGGTGGATACCGAAGGCAAGCTGGGCATCATGTCCACCGTTACCGCCAGCCTTGCGGCGGATCACCGGGTGTCGGACGGCCACCGTGGCGCGCTTTTTCTGGCCGAGTTGCGCGCGTTGCTGCAGCAACCCGAGGCGCTGTAAATCGGAGACACCCGCGAATGAACGATTCCGAATTGCGCAGCACCGTAGTGGCCACACTGCTGTCGATTGCGCCCGAGCTTGATGTGGCGCTGCTGCGCGACAACCGGCCCCTGCGCCTGCAAGTGGACCTGGACTCGATGGACTGGCTCAATTTCCTGATTGGGCTAAGCCAGCAGCTGAAGGTCGATATTGCCGAATCAGACTACGGGCAACTGGTCACGCTCAAGGACTTGCTGGACTATTTGCGGGCCAGATTGCACCAAGCACCGGCGTGAGGGGCCTGCACGCACTGCGTTAAAGTGCGGCGAAAAGTGCGGCCATTGGCTTAGCCGCGCACCACCAGCACCGGTTGCGTTGCATGCTGAAGCACCCGCTGCGCCACGCTGCCAAGTACCAGCTTTTCCAGGCCATGGCGGCCATGAGAGCCCATGACCACCAGATCGGCCTTGATCGCATCCGCAGTCTCAACGATGCCGCGCCATGTCGCGTGGGCTTCAACCATCCGGGTGTCGACTTTCAACCCTGCCGCCTCCACCTGCTCCCGTGTGGCGGTGAGCGCCTCTTGGGCCTCGGCCTTGGCCGCACTCAAATACTGGGCCTGACCGTAGGCGAATTCAGTACCCACGCCGGTAAAGGGATAGGGGTCGATCACGTAAATCGCGGTCACTGCGCTGCCAAACGCCCCGGCGATGGCCACCGCCTGACGCACGGCTTGCGGCGAGGTGGAAGAGCCGTCTACGGGAACCAGAATATGTTTGTACATGACGCTTACCCTTTTTGAATTGATGGCAAATTCTCATTATGGTGAGCCCTGCTGCTGTCACCTTGACCGACGTCAAGAAGCCGGTTGAATCCATCTGAATAAGGCCTGCGCACGGCGGACAGCGCAGCTTCAATGACCTGGATCAAAGCCCTTCAGATCGCCGTTGCGTAAGCTCTTGCCCTGGACATACAGGAGCCCAAAACATGCCGAATCTTGAATGGTCAGACGCACTTTCGCTGGACCTCCCCCTGATGGATGACACCCACCGCGAATTTGTGGTGTTGCTGGCGCAGGTAGAGACCGCTGCCGACGACGCGCTGCTAAGCCACTGGCGTGTGCTGGTAGCACACACCGACGATCACTTCAGCCGTGAGGACCAATGGATGCAAAGCACACGGTTTTCATCCAGTAACTGCCACAGCGTGCAGCACAAAGTCGTGCTGCAAGTAATGCGCGAAGGCATCACCAGCGGCGAAGCCGGTGACTTGGAGGTCGTGCGCCAGATGGCGCGGGAGTTGGCCATCTGGTTCCCACAGCACGCCCAGTCGATGGACGCCGCGCTGGCGCTACACCTGCGCCGCATCGGCTACGACCCGGTCACCGACACAGTCACCATGCCCGAGGCCTTGCCGGCAGGCATCATCCACGGCTGCGGCGGCGCAAGTTGTTCCGACCACGCGTCGGTAGAGTCTGCGGCCCAGCCTGCATGAGCCCTGCCCGGCCGGATCGGTAATCGGCGGCCACACTGGAAAGCGAGCTTGAGCCTGGCTTTTTTCTGGCGTTCTGCGATCGGCACGTAACAACAACGTGCCGCCGGATGGGACCCAGGCGATGGGTGAAAAATGCGGAGTCAAGGCATCGAACTTTGATCAGGATCATGTTTGAACGCGGCTGGATGGCTGATACTGATATTTACAACTCTGGGAGCTAGCCACATGAAACTTCTGACCGACCTCTTCTCCACCGACTACGGTCTTATGAGCATCATTGGCATTGCCTTCATGATGGGCATGGGCGTGTTTTTTCTCTGCTTGTTCATGGGCAAGATGGATGAGGACGCCAAACAGGCTGGCGAATAAAACGCGTCACGTCCTGGCGCCCCCCTGAAATTCCAATACTTGATCAAATTGACCTCCAGCGTAATAGCCGCTTGGGCGACCGCGCCATGATGCTGCCGACCGACACGCGCCCCGAACTGCCCAGTTGCAGCTCGGCCAGTTCCCGCATCGCCGGTCAAGCTGGCTGACTGTGATCCGACCGGCGCCTTGACGCCAGACGTTCAAGACTCAGACGCCCATTTCAAAAGTCAACTGGCAAGGGAAATTCTGCATGCGCGCCAGCACTTCTTCCCGACTGGGCGGCACGCAGCCGCGGCGCATCACGCACAGGCTGGCGCTGGCCAGTGCATGCGACAGTATCCGGCGGGCCGGCGCATCCGCCAGCGCTTCCAGCACCAGCCCGTCTTCCAGCAGCATGGCGGTGAGCAGCCCCGCGAGAAAGCAATCGCCCGCACCCACGGTGTCGACGACGTCAACCGGATCTGATTCGCGGGCGTGCCAGACCTGGCCGCTGCGGGTGAGCAGGCAGGCGCCCTGCCCGCCCAGGGTCAGGGCCATCAGGCGCGCACCCGTGCTGGCCAGCAGGATTTTGGCCTTGTCCAGGGCACCGGCACCGACAATGCCCAGATGGTCCAGGTCTTCGTCACTGGCCTTGATCACGTCGGCAAATGCCAGGGCCGCCAGCACATTGCAGCGGTAGGCAGCCATATCGGGCATGACCGAAGGGCGCAGGTTGGCATCGACCACCACGGTTTTGCCGGCTTGGCGGCAGGCAGCGAGCCAGGGCAGGTAAATCGCCGCATCTTCGGGCGCCAGCGCCAGGCAGCCGCTGCAAACCATCTCCAGCGTGGGGACTGCTTCGCACGAACGCATCAGCTCATCGGCCGAGACCGCCCGGTCAGCCACACCCTGACGGTAAAACGCATAGTCGGGGTGACCCGAGTCGCTCAAGGCCACCACGGCCAGCGACGTGGTCTGCTGCACCGGCTCCGGACGGGCCAGCTGCACGCCGTCGGCGAGCAGCGCCTGCGCCAGCCGGCGGCCAAACCGGTCGGCCGACAAGGGATTGAGGTACAGCGTGCCGATGCGCTGGCGGGCCATGGCACGGGTGAAATTGAAGACCGAGCCGCCCAGGCAGGGCTCAAACAAGCCGTCAGGCCGCCCAATCAGGTCAATCAGCGCTTCACCAGCGGTTGCAATTTTTGGGGTTATCTTAGGGTTTTCCATTAATAAAGTAACTTGATTTAGTAAGTCGGTCTCCACTATAGTTCGGACACGCCTAAACGTAAAGCGTAAAACCCCTGGGGTTTTCAGCCCCAACATTAAAACCGCCATCATTCCTTTACCAAGGAGACAACATGAAAAAGTCCACCGCCACACTGGCCCTGACCGCCCTTGCTTTTGCCGCTGGCAACGCGTTTGCGGCAGAACCCGTCATTGGCCTGATCACCAAGACCGACAGCAACCCCTTCTTCGTCAAGATGAAGGAAGGCGCTGAAGCCGAAGGCAAGAAGCTGGGTGCCAAAGTCATCACCGGCTCGGGCAAGACAGACGGGGACAATGCCGGACAGATCACGGCCATGGAAAACATGATCGCAGCCGGCGCCAAAACCATCCTGATTGCGCCCAGCGATGCCAAGGCGATTATTCCGGCCATCAAGAAAGCCCAGCAAAAAGGTGTGATGGTGATTGCACTGGACAGCCCGACCGACCCGCTCAGCGCCGTGGATGGCCTGTTTGCCACCGACAACTACAAAGCGGGTGTGATGATTGGCCAATACTCCAAAGCGGCCTTGGGCGGCAAGAAGCCGGTGATTGCCACCATGGACCTGTTGCCAGGCCACCCGGTGGGTGCCCAGCGTCACAACGGTTTCCTGCAAGGGTTTGGCCTGCAGTCGCTGGACGTCAAGAGCAATGACCTGGCCAAGCCGGCTGAAGTGGTCTGCATGGCCGACACCTTTGGCGACGCGGCCAAGGCCCAGACCAGCATGGAAAACTGCCTGCAGAAAAACCCGGGCATCAACCTGGTCTACACGATCAATGAGCCCGCAGCAGCCGGTGCCTACAAGGCGGTGAAGGCCGCAGGCAAAGAAAAAGACGTGGTCATTGTGTCGGTGGACGGCGGCTGCGCCGGCATCCGGGACGTGGGTGCTGGTGTCATCAGCGCCACCGCGCAGCAATATCCGCTGAAGATGGCCGCCATGGGCGTGGCGGCCGGCGTGGAATATGCCAGGACTGGCAAGAAGGTCAGCGGCTACACCGATACCGGCGTGACCCTGATTGCCGCCAAGGCCCTGCCCGGCGTGGACAGCAAGGATGTCAAAACCGGCACCGAACTGTGCTGGGGCAAGAAGTAAACAAACCCTTGAGCCCGTTGCCCATCATCATCCTCGGGTGACCGGTAACGCCGTGCAGGCTACCGCCAAACGCGGGCCTGCAATGCTCCTTGCGAACCCTGCCCTTACAAGCCATGCCGGAGAGATCAACATGAGCACTTCCAAATTACCGCCCCTTGCGACCCTGGGGCCCTTTATTGCGTTGCTGCTGGCCTGCATTTTCTTCAGCGTCCAGAGTGACCGGTTTTTAACGGCCCAGAATTTCTCGCTGATCCTGCAGCAGATCATGGTGGTCGGCGTGATTGCCATTGGGCAGACGCTGATCATCCTGACGGCCGGTATTGACCTGTCATGCGGCATGGTCATGGCGCTGGGCGGCATCGTGATGACCAAGTTTGCCGCCGACTACGGCTTGTCAGCGCCCGTGGCCATTGCCTGCGGCATTGCGGTAACCATGCTGTTCGGCTTGATCAACGGCCTGCTGGTGACCCGCATCAAGCTGCCGCCTTTCATCGTTACGCTGGGCACGCTGAACATTGCCTTTGCCATCACACAGCTGTATTCACAGTCGCAAACCGTGACCGATATTCCGGCCAGCATGACCTTCCTGGGCAACACATTCATGATCGGCAATACCTCCATGGGTTATGGCGTGGTGCTGATGCTGGCCCTTTATGTGGTGACCTGGCTCTGGCTGCGCGATACCGCCCCGGGCCGCCATATCTATGCCGTGGGCAACAGCCCGGAGGCAACCCGCCTGACCGGCATACCGACCGACCGCGTGCTGCTGGGCGTGTATGTGCTTGCCGGCCTGTTTTATGGCATTGCCTCGCTGCTGTCGGTTGCCCGCACCGGCGCCGGCGACCCCAATGCCGGACAAACGGAAAATCTGGATGCGATCACCGCCGTGGTGCTGGGCGGCACCAGCCTGTTTGGCGGGCGCGGCATGCTGCTGGGCACGCTGGTGGGCGCCGTGATTGTGGGTGTATTTCGCAACGGCTTGACGCTGATGGGCGTGTCTTCCGTCTACCAGGTTCTGGCCACCGGCATTTTGGTGATTCTGGCGGTGGCGACCGACCAGATGTCTCGCAAGGGAGTACGTTGATGAACGCTCAACCTCAAATCGTGATGCAGGCCAGGGGCCTGGTCAAACGCTACGGCCAGGTCACCGCGCTGGATGGCGCCGACTTTGAACTGCGCGCCGGTGAAATCCTGGCGGTGATTGGCGACAACGGCGCCGGCAAGTCCTCGCTGATCAAATGCCTGTCGGGCGCCACGATTCCCGACGAAGGCGAGATTTTTCTGGACGGCCAGCCGATTCACTTCAAGAGCCCGATGGATGCGCGCAAATCCGGCATTGAAACCGTATACCAGGATCTGGCCGTTGCGCCTGCCATGACGATTGCCGAAAACCTGTTCCTGGGCCGTGAACTGTGCCGCCCGGGCTGGCTGGCCCAGTTCCTGCGCCTGCTGGACAAGAAAAAAATGCTGGAGGAAAGCATTTCGCGCATGAACGACCTCAAGGTTGGCATACGCTCCATGACGCAGGCGGTGGAAACGCTGTCGGGTGGCCAGCGACAGTGCGTGGCCGTGGCCCGTGCAGCGGCTTTTGCGCAGCATGTCGTGATCATGGACGAGCCAACGGCGGCGCTGGGCGTGAAGGAAGGCAACATGGTGCTGGAACTGATCCGCCGCGTGCGCGACAAAGGCCTGCCTGTGGTGCTGATTTCGCACAACATGCCGCATGTGTTTGAAGTGGCCGACCGCATCCATATTGCCCGCCTGGGCAAGCGCGCTGCGGTGGTGAACCCGAAACACATCAGCATGAGCGACACGGTGGCGGTGATGACCGGCGCCATGTCGGCCGACGAGCTGCCGGAGGCCGCCCATGCTTAAAGGAATCGATCCCCTCATCACGCCGGAGTTGCTCAAGCTGCTGATGGAAATGGGCCATGACGAGGCCCTGCTGCTGGCCGATGCCAACTTCACGGCCATGAGCCTGGGCGCGGGCAAGCCGGTGCTCAGGCTGCCGGGCGCCAGCATGGCGCAGGTGGTCAAAGCCATCAACGCGCTGCTGCCGCTGGCCGCTGATGTGGCGCACCCAGTGGCCTTCATGCAGGTGTCGGACACGGCACCGCCCTATCTGTCGGCCTTGCAGCGTGAAGTGCTGGACTTGCTCCAGGACAGCTT
>NZ_JAUXNA010000273.1 GCF_030682935.1 Polaromonas sp. | reverse complement strand
TCGAAGGCAAGGGCGCGCGCGTCGGCCTGGTCACAACCACGGGCTACCGCAACGTGCTGCAGATCGCGCGCTCTTTCGTTCCGGGCGGGCTGGGCGGCTGGGTGATCTACAACAAGCGCGCCCTGATGGCGCCGCTGGAATTCACCATCGAAGCCGACGAGCGTCTCGACGCGCGCGGCGAGGTGGTCAAGCCGCTCGATGAAGCCGCGCTGACAAAGTCGCTGACGGCCCTCAAGGCCAAGAACATCGAGGCGCTGACGGTGTGCCTGGTCAATGCCTATGCCAGCGGCCGGCACGAACTGCGGGTGCGCGAGATTGCCGAGCAGGTCATGCCCGGGGTGCCGGTGTCGATCTCCTCGGAAGTGATGCCCGAGATGTACGAATACGAACGGGCCGAGACCACGGTGGTCAATTCCTACATCCGCCCGGTCGTGTCGCGCTACATCGACAATCTGCACCGCGAGCTGAAATCGAAAATGAAGGACGTGCAGCTGCATGTGCTGCGTTCCGATGGCGGCCTGTCGTCGGTGGAAGCGGCCCGCAAGAGCCCGGTCAACCTGCTGATGAGCGGGCCGGCCGGCGGCGTTTCGGGTGCGCAGTGGATTGCGCGCGAGTCGGGCTTCCCCAACCTGATCACCTTCGACATGGGCGGCACGTCAACTGACGTGGCCTTGATCGAAAAAGAGGTTGCGCAGACCCGCCGCGAAACCCGGGTGGCCGACGTCACGGTGCGCGCGCCGTCGATCGATGTGCGCACCGTGGGCGCGGGCGGCGGCTCCATCGCCTACGTGCCCGAACTGACCAAGGCCTTGCGCGTCGGCCCGCAAAGCGCCGGGGCCTCGCCCGGACCTGCGGCCTACATGAAGGGCGGCGACAAGCCCACGGTCACCGACGCCAATGTGGTGCTAGGCTACCTGCCCTCCTCGTCGCGTCTGGGCGGCGACATGAAGATTGATCGCGCTTTGGCCGAGACCGCCATGGCCACGATCGCCGGGCCGCTGAACAAGACGGCCAAGGAAACGGCCGAGGGCGTGATCAACATCGTCAACGAGAACATGTTCGGCGCGCTGCGGCTGGTGTCCATCGAGCAGGGCCACGATCCGCGCGACTTCGCCCTGGTGGCCTTCGGTGGCGCCGGCCCGCTGCATGCCAATGCCCTGGGCCGCCTGATGGGGTCATGGCCGGTGATCATTCCGCCCGCGCCGGGCGTGTTGTGCGCCTATGGGGACGCCACCACGCGCCTGCGCGACGAGGCCTCGCGCACCTACATTCGCCGTATCAGCGAAATCTCCGATGCCGAAGTGCTGGGTCTTCTTGACGAGCTGACCACCACGGCGGCGCGCTCGCTGCTCAGCGAGGGAATTTCGCCAGAACAGCAAAGCGTGCAGTTCCAGATCGACATCCGCTACCGCGGCCAGGGCATGCGCCTGACGCTGCCGGTGACGCGCGAGGAGCTGGTGCAGGGCGGCATTGCCAGCGTGGCCAAGCGCTTTGACGACATGCACACGCAACTGTTCACGTTCGCACTGGATGCGCCGCACGAAGTGGTCAGCCTGCGCGCCGTGGTGCAAGGCCCGGAAACCAAGGTTCGTGCCGAGCAGTTGCCGCGCGGCAATGGCGACCCGGCCGCCGCCATCATCGACGAGGCCACGGTGTTCGTCGATGGCGCCGACCATGCCGCCAGGATCTACGACCGCGCCCGACTCAAGGCCGGCGACCGCATTCCCGGTCCGGCCATCGTCTGCCAGATGGACACCACCACGCTGATCCTGCCGGGTCACACCGGCGAGGTGGATGCCGTCGCCAACATCCTCATCCGCCCCAACGTCTGACCGGCGCGAACGCCAAAAACAGGACATTGCCATGACCGCTCACATCATCCAGACCAACCCCGCCCCGTTCCAGCCGGTCGACCTCGACTCGATCACGCTGGACATCATCGAGAACGCACTGCGCAACGCCCGCGCCGAAATGGATGCCGTGCTGTTTCGCACCGCCATGTCGCCCGGCATCCGCGAGCAGCACGATGCCTTTCCGATGATCGCCAACAACGACGGCAAGATGGTCGTCGGCCAGTTTGGCTCCTTCATCCACGGCTTTGTGTCGAACTACGACGACACCATAGAGGAAGGCGACGTCTTCCTCACCAACGACCCCTACTCCTGCAACGGCGCCGTGAGCCACCTGAACGACTGGCTCACGCTGATGCCGATCTTTCACGACGGCCGGCTGGTCAGCTGGGCCGCGATGTTCGGCCACATGACCGACAACGGCGGCAAGGTGCCGGGCAGCCTGCCGACCGACGCGGCGCAGATCTTCGAGGAAGGCTTGCAGATTCCGCCGGTGAAGATCGTGCGCAAGGGCGTGCTGAACAAGGAACTGCTCAACCTGCTGCTGCGCAATTCGCGCGTGCCGGAGTGGAACCGCTCCGACTTCAATGCCATGCTGGCCTCGCTGCGCCTGGCCGAGCGCCGGGTGCATGAAATCGTCGCGCGCTTCGGGGTGGACCACTACATCGCGGCAATGGCGGAGATGCTCGACCGCAACAAGCGCGCCATGAGCGCCATCATCAAGATGGTGGTGCCTGAGAAAAAGGCCTACTTCGAAGACTACATCGACGATGACGGCGTCGGCATGGGGCCGTACAAGGTCGCCTGCAGCCTGTGGCGCGAGGGCGACATCGCCCATTTCGACTTCACCGGCACCGATCCGCAGTCGATCAGCTCGGTCAACTTCTTCCTCAACGAAGAAATGTTCAAGATGTTCCTGGGCGCGTTCTTCATCAACATCTTCGACCCGCAGATCCTGTTCAACGACGGCTTCTACGAGCTCGTCGACGTCAAGATTCCCGAAGGCAGCATCCTCAAGCCCAAGCGCCCGGCGGCGCTGTCGTGCCGCACCCACCTGCTGGGCCGCATCTTCGACATCATGGGCGGCTTGCTGGGCCAGGGCTCGCCCGACGTGCTGAACGCTGCGGGTTTCTCCGACAGCCCGCACCTGATGTATTCGGGCTACAACAAAAGCGGCGAGTGGTACCAGCTGTTCCAGATCGGCTTCGGCGGCATTCCGGGCCGCCCCGCGGGCGACGGCCCGGACGGCCATTCGCTGTGGCCTTCGTTCACCAACGTGCCCAACGAATTCCTGGAAAGCTACTTTCCGCTGCGCATCGTGCGCTACGAAGCCATCGCCGACTCGGGCGGGGCGGGCCTGCACCGGGGCGGCAACGGCGTCTGCACCGCTTATGAGTTCCTGGAGCCGGGGGAGATCTCGATCCACGATGACCGCTGGCTGACCTATCCCTGGGGCGTCAACGGCGGCAACCCCGGCGCGCGCAGCACCAAGGAGCTGGTACGCAAGGACGGCAGCCGTGAATGGCTGCCCTCCAAGTGCGACCGGGTCAAGGTCATGGAAGGCGACATCCTGTACTTCAACACCTGGGGCGGCGGCGGCTGGGGCGACCCGCTCAAGCGCCCGGCCGAGCGCGTGGCCACCGATGTGGAGCGCGGCCTGGTTTCGGTCGATGGCGCACGCGCCTACGGTGTCGTGGTGCGCAGCGACTTCAGCCTGGACCTGGCGGCCACCGAGGCCCTGCGCGCCGACATCGCCGCCACACGCCCGCCCATCGAGCTCTTCAACCGGGGCGGCACCATCGAGCAGCTGAAGGCGCGCTGCAAGGCCGAAACCAGCTTCGACCCCCCGCGCTCGCCGGTGTTCGCCAACTGGATGGGCAGCCCCGCGCAGCCCCGGCAACCGGCCTGATCGCCACGCAGGACACGCCATGAACGATCAAGTTCTCATCAATGAAGTGGGGCCGCGCGACGGGCTGCAAAACCAGCCGGTGACGGTGAGCTGCGACGACAAGCTGCGCCTGATCGCGGCGCTGGCCGACGCGGGCCTGCGCGCCATCGAGGCGACCAGCTTCGTCTCGCCCAAGGCCGTACCGCAGATGGCCGACGCCGACGCGCTCTATCCCCGCTTGCCGCAGGCCGGGCATATAGCCTATTCAGCGCTGGTGCCCAACCTGCGCGGCCTGGAGCGCGCGCGCGTTGCCGGCGTCAAGGAAATTGCCGTGGTGCTGTCAGCGACCGACACCATGAACCGCCGCAACATCAACATGAGTCTCGGCGAGGCGCTCGCAGCCAGCAGCGAGACCATTGGCGGAGCGCTTGGCCTTGGCATGCGCGCCAAGGCCTACATCGCCGTCGCCTTCGAGTGCCCGTTCGAGGGCCCGGTGGCGCCGGCGGGCGTGCTCGGTCTGGCGGAAGCGATGTTCAAAGCCGGTGCCGCCGAAGTGGTCATCGCCGACACCATCGGCGCCGCCGCACCGCGCGCCGTCGCCAGCATGTTCAAGGAATGCGTGGCGCGCTTCGGCGCCGGGCGTCTCTCGGCGCATTTCCATGACACCCGCGGCTTCGCGCTGGCCAACGCCTGGGCGGCGCTCGAACAAGGCATCCGCAAGTTCGACGCCAGCCTGGGCGGCCTGGGCGGCTGCCCCTTCGCGCCGGGCGCCGCCGGCAACGCCGCGACGGAGGACCTGGTGCTGATGTTCGAACAGTGCGGCCTCGCCACCGGCATCGACTTGCAAAAGCTGCGCCAGGCGGTCGTCCTGGCCGGGCAACTGGTCCAGCGGCCTATCGGCGGCCGCACCGCAGCCTGGCTCGATGCCCAGGATGAGCGCCGCGCGCGCGGCAACGATGGCGCACCGAGCGAGACGGACAGGAAAAACAAATGACAGTGAACAAAGTGTGGCGCCTGCTATCTGCAGTGATGCCCTTCGCCGTGATCGGCGGCTTGCTCTACGCCGGCATCTTCATCAAGCCCGCCTCGGTGGGCGCCAGCGTGGCCCCGCCGGTGCTCGCGCCAAGGGATGCCTTCTACGGCGTGGCCATGCCAGCGGATGGCGTGATCTGGGCCGTCGGGCGCGGCGGCAAGATCGTGCGCAGCGACGATGACGGCAGGAAATGGTTGCTGCAACCTGCGGCGACGGATGCGAACCTGCAGTCCATCACGGCTTGGGATGCTGAGCGGGCCGTTGTCGTGGGCAACGACGGCACGGTTCTGCAGTCCGCCGACGGCGGCCGCTCCTGGCAAGCCGCGGTTGGCTTGCCCGCCGAGGCGGCGGGGCGCAAGCTGATCCGTGTCAGACGCTCTGCCGACGGTCGCGTCTATGCCGTCGGCGAGTTCGGTCTGGTGCTCTCGGCCACGGGCTTCGGCGCTGCCTGGGACAGTATCGGCAAGCGGGAAGACGTCGGCTGGAACGACCTGGCCGCTCGCGAAAACACCCTCATCCTGGCCGGCGAGTTCGGCCGCATCCGCCGCTCCGGCGACGGCGGTCGCAACTGGCAGGACGTCGCCAGCCCGGTCAAGAGCAGTCTTCTCGGCGTGGCGTTCTCCGCCGACGGCCGACTGGCGGTGGCGGTCGGTCTGGACGGCGTCGTGCTGCTGTCGACCGACGATGGCCAGAGCTGGCGCGCTGTGTCTTCCGGCACCCGTGAGCATCTGTTTGCCGTCACAGCCCATAACGCCGGATGGGCGGCTGTGGGCGACAAAGGGCTGTTGCTGCGGGCGCCTGCGGACGCGCAGACCTGGGAGGTGCGCCGTCTGTCTGAAAACAGCTATGCCTGGCATGCCGATATCGAGGCGCACGCCGACCGTCTGTATCTGGCGGGCGCAACGCTGTCCGCCGTCGGTCAAGACAACAAATTGGAGCAATTCAAGTGATTTCCCGCAAACCAGGCATGAACCCTTCCCAAGAGCATCCGGGTCGTCTCTTCCGTTTCGTCGAGTTCTGCATCCGGCGCCGTGTCCTGGTGGTGGCGGTGATCGCGCTGATCACCGCACTCATGGCGGTCCTGGCGGTCCGAATCGAGATCAAGACCGTCTTTGACGACCTGCTGCCGGCCAATCACCCCTATATCAAGGTGCACGAGCAGTTCAAGCAGAACTTCGGCGGCTCCAACCTCGTCAGCATCATGCTGGAGGTGGAGGACGGCGACATTTTCAAGCCGGCCGTGCTCAGCAAGGTCCAGAAGGTGACGCAGGACCTGCAATACATCGAGGGCGTGAACCAGTTCCAGATCATCTCGCTGGCCGCCAAGAAGGCCAAGGAGGTGCGTGCTTCCACCGAAGGCATCGACATCAAGCCGCTGATGTGGCCGTCGGTGCCGCAGAGCGCGGAGGACGTCGCCAAACTCAAGGAAGCGGTGCTGCACAACCCGCTGATCTACGGCGCCTACGTGTCGCGCGATCTCAAGGCGGCCCTGATCACCGTCGATTTTTACGACAAGGAGGTGCGCTACGACCGCATCTTCGACCAGATCGGCAAGATCGCGCGCTCGGTCGAGGGCGACGGGGTCGCTGTCAGGGTGGTCGGCGAGCCGATGCTGTATGGCTGGGTGAACCATTACCTGCCCGAGACCGGTCGCATCTTCCTGATCACCATCGCTGCCTTGATTGTGCTGCTGTTCTTCACCGCGCGCACCTGGCGCGGCACGCTGCTGCCCCTGCTGGCGGGCGTGGTGAGCGCGGTCTGGGCGCTGGGCGCGGCGCGGCTTGCCGGCCTGCACCTCGACCCCCTGGTGATCGTTGTCGCCTTCCTGATCTCGGCGCGGGCGATTTCGCACTCGGTCCAGCTGGTCATCCATTACGACGACGAGCTGGCCAAGGGCGCGCCGAACTCGACAGCGGCCGCCAAGGCGGCGATGACGGCCCTGTTCAAGCCCGGCATGCTGGGCGTCATTGCCGATGCCGGCTGCATGATCGTCGTGATCCTGACCCCCATTCCGCTGTTGCAGAAAGTGGCTGTCATCGGCACGGTATGGGTGAGCACCATCGCGGTGAGCGCCTGCGTGCTGACGCCCGTTCTGCTGTCGTGGATCCGCAAGCCGAACAGCTACGCCCATCCGGTCAATATCCAGCCGGTGCTGCGCTGGTTGCTGCAACGCTGCATTGGCGTCGCCACCACGCGGGCCCGCTACGTCGTCATTGCGCTGACTGCCGTGCTTTTCGTCGCCTCGGGGATTTACGCCTTCAATCTCAAGGTGGGTGACGCCAACCCGGGTTCGCCCATCCTGTGGGGTGACTCGCGCTACAACCTCGACGCGGCGGCGATCAACCAGCGCTTCGCCGGTGCCGACCGCATGTTCGTTGTCGTCTCGGGTGCGGGGACCGACTCGCTCAAGGAGCCCAAGGCGCTGGCGACCATGGCGGCATTCCAGGCTTTCATGGAAAACCAGCCGGAGGTCGGCGGCACCGTGTCCATGGCCGACCTGGTGCCGGTGATGAAGCGCATCCTGCGCGAAGGCAACCCGCGTTACGAGGAATTCGGCGCCAACAGTGGCGAGAACGGCGAGATTCTGTACCTCTTCACCTCCGGCACCGACCCGGGCGACATCGATCGCTTTGTCGAACCCCAGTACAAGGACGCTTCGGTGACCATCTTCTTCCGCGACCATAAAGGCGAGACGATCCGTACCGCCGTCTCGCGCGTGGAAGAGTTCGCGCAAAAGCACCCCGACAGCCCGGTGCGTTTCCAGCTCGCCGGCGGGCTGATCGGCGTGCTGGCCGCCGCCAACGAAATCATCCTGGCCAAGCAGATCGAAAGCATTGCCCTGGCCCTGCTGGTGCTGGTGATCTGCTGCGCCGTGGCCTACCGCTCGCTCGCGGCCGGCATGTTCTTCATGGTGCCGGTGCTGCTGTCGAACACGCTCACCTTCGCCTTCATGGCCTGGATGGGCATCGGCATGAACGTCAACACCCTGCCGATCGCGGCGCTGGGCATCGGCCTCGGCGTGGACTACGCGTTCTACGTGGTCGACGAGATCCGGGAAGAGCTGCACAAGGGCAATACGCTGTTCGGGTCGATTGAACGCTCTCTGCTCAGCGCCGGCAGGGGCGTGCTGGTCACGGCGGCGACGCTGATCACCAGCGTGGTCATCTGGTACTTCTCTTCGATCCGCTTCCAGGCCGAGATGGGAATGCTGATGGCTTTGTGGCTGTTTATTTCGGCGGCGAGTTCGCTGCTGCTGATGCCGGCGCTCGTCGTCGTGCTCAAGCCGGCATTCGTGTTCAAACGGGGAGTTCGGAAACAGGCAGAGACGGGCGTTCAAGCCACGGCGACTGCTTGATGCGAAGCGGGGAAGCATCTTTTTAACTGGCAATAACCAAGAGGAGACAATCATGAAGAGAAGAGGAAATTCATTCTGTTCCACCAAACCCCGCAAGATCGCGGCAGCCCTGCTGCTGGCGTCGCTCGCGGGTTCGGTGACTGCGGCCGAGAACGATGGGGCGGAACCGACATTCACGATGGGCGGTTATCTGCGCGGCTCGGCGTCGTTCAACCTGCAGAATCCACCCGAGACTGCGCAGAACGACAGATACGATTTGTCGATGCTGCGCGGCTCCCTGCTGCTTGATGCCGACGCCAAGCTCGGCGCTGGCATCAAGCTGAAGGCGATTGCCCGCCTTGATCGCGAGGCGAAGACCGGCTACATGAAACGCCTGGACAATTTGCCCGGGCAAGCCGGCAATTTGATGGACGAGTACAACAACGCCGACATGCGTGAGTTGTATGTCGACTTTCCTGTCGGTGATCGCGTGAACTTCCGGCTCGGCAAGCAGCAGGTGGTGTGGGGAGAAACCGACTTCTTCCGCGCCCTCGACGTGGTGCATGGTTTCGACTACCGCTGGCGCTCCTTCCTCGAGGTGGAGAACGAGGAGCTGCGCAAGCCGCTGATCCTGGGCAATATGCGCATCCAGGTGCCCGAGGCCAATGGCTCGCTGCAGGCGATTGTCCGGCCGGGCTGGGACCGCGGCAAGGACATTGGCAACACCTACGACCTGTCGGGCGGGCGCTGGGCGAATCAACCCAACAAGGGCGTCAACTTTTTCGGTCCGAGCCCCGTGCCCGGGATGAATCTGACCAACTATGACTACGACCATCCGGACGGCAACATCAAGGACGTCACGGGTGGCATGCGCTGGGCGGGCGAGGCGGCGGGACTCAACTACTCGGTCGCTTACATGAAGACCTTCAACAACGACCCGGTGGTCAACCCCAGCGCGCTGATCGGCGGCACGCCCTACAAGGTCGCTCCCAAGGGCCTGCTGGGCGATTTCATCTATCCCAAGATCGACGTCCTGGGGGCCACCGCCAGCGGCTACTCGGAAGCGCTCGACGCCGTGCTCAGCACCGAGATCGTCTACAACAAGGATGTACCGTTCAACTACGGCAGCAACTTCGGCGGCGGCTTTCTGCCGGGTTTCGCCGGTGTGACGCTCAAGAACACGCTGGTGACGATGTTCCGCATCGACAAGCAGGTCAACTTGAGCCCGCTGATCGGCACCAGCCGTCCGTCATTCTTCTCGGTGCAGTTGTTCAATACGCGCGTGCTCGACTTTAACCAGAAAGACGACATCGTCTTTCTGGCAGGTTACGGCGCATCGCGCAAACGCGACAGCACCATGCTGACCATGATCCTGGCGATGAACTACGACAACGACCGCATCAACCCGGCGATTGCGGCCGGCTGGGATGCCAGCTACGGCGGCGGCTTCTTGATCCCGAGTGTCGAGTTCGTCATGGGCGATAAATGGCGCCTCAAGGCAGAGGCCAATCTGTTCTTTAACGGGGGCCGCAACAAGCAGCCCGGACAAGTCGAAAACAAAACAGCCCTGATGGGCTACTTCGCCAACAACAACCAGCTGGCTTTCCGGCTGACCCGTCAGTTCTGATGGCCACTCACCAAAAAGGGTACACGATGAAAACGCAATACAAAATCAGCATCGCCATGGCCGCCTTTGCAGCCTGCGGTGCGACAGCCATCGCCGCCGAACTGCCGGCGGGAACAGTGATCAGCAAGGCCAACTTCGACCAGGTCAAGAATGAAACCTTCGAGGGAAAGACCATCACCAGCATGGTTCCCGAGAAGGTGGAATGGCAGATCCGCAACTGGGGGCTTACCATCAAGCTGCGCAAGTCCGAGCCGATCACCATGGACCCGAAGATGGTCGAGGCGACGAAGAAATATGCGGGCGAGGTGAAGTACGACGCAGCGATGAACGAGGTGAGCGGCTACAAGGCAGGCCTTCCGTTCCCCGATGTCGCGTCCTCGGACCCCAACTACGCGGCCAAGCTGGTCTGGAACTTCTATTACGGTGCGCCGGTGGGACAGGTGATGAACCTCAACTTCACCTATCTGCTGGTGGACGGCGACAAGGGACTCGAGCGCACGCAAAACTGGGTACTCTCCCGCTACTTCATGAAGAACCGTCTGACGGGCAAGAACACCCCGGTGGAAGGCGACGGCAGCGTGTTCGCCAAGACGCTGCTCTTCGCCACCTATCCGCAGGATGTCAAGGGCCTTGGGCTGTTTACGATCCGTTACGACGGACCGCAGCTCGAGGAAAATTCGGTCTACATCAAGTCCTCGCGGCGCACGCGGCGTCTGCCGGGCGGCGCGTGGATGGACCCGATCGGCGGCACCGACCAGTTGAAGGATGACCTCGAAGTCTGGGACGCGCGTCCGAGCTGGTACAAGTCCTTCAAGTATGTCGGCAAGCGCTGGATACTGGCGGTTGCGCATCAGTCGAACTCGTCCGACCTGAGCAAGAAAGGAACGCCTGACGCCTGGCCGACGGTGGACCTCAAAAATCCGCCTTACTGGAACCCGGTGGACGCGTGGGAGCCGCGCGAGGTGCATGTCATCGAAGCGGTGGCACCCGATGCCCACCCCTACAGCAAGAAGATCATGTACATGGACGTGGCCTATCCGCGCATCTACATGGGCGAAGCCTACGACAAGAAGGGCGAATTCTGGAAGTGGCTGTTCTTCTCGGGACGCCCCCTCAAGGGCGAGGACGGTGTGCAGACCTATATTTCCGGTCAGGGACACACGATCGACTTCAAGCGCAAGCACGCGACGATCTTTGTCAACGCCCCCGACGTCAAGACCAACAGCCCCTGGACGGCTGACGATGTAAGCCTCGGCAAGCTGGAAGCCGCTGGGCAGTAAGCCCGCGGTCCTGCGCGGGGCGGCAAAAAATCGCCCCGCGCCTTCTTGAAATTCACGGGATGTCGCACGGCAAGGCGCAGGTCGAGTCCTGACGACATCCCCCAAGGAAGCTCCATGTTGACGACCAGCAAAACCCTTCGTTTAGTGCTGAATGCGCCCGGCATTGTTGTGGCCCCCGGGGCATTCGACGTCCTTTCCGCCAAGCTGGTGGAGCAGGCAGGATTTCCGGCGGTCTACATGACTGGCTTCGGCGTCTCGGCCTCACGCGCCGGCCTGCCGGATCTCGGCTTGCTCACGCGCTCGGAGTTCGTCGACCAGATCACGCAGATGGCCCGGGCGGTCGGCATCCCCTTGATTGCCGACGCCGACGCCGGCTTCGGCAACGCGCTGCAGCTGGAACGCACCATGCAGCTCTACGAGCAGGCGGGCGCCGCTGCCCTGCAACTCGAAGATCAGGACCTGAACCGGCGCTGCGGACATCTCGCCGGCAAGGAAGTCGTCCCCGCCAGCGAGATGGTGGCGAAGATTCGTGTCATGAAGGCGGCCCAGCGTGATCCCGAGACGGTGTTGATCGCCCGCACCGACGCGCGCGCCGTCGCTGGCCTCGACGAGGCGTTGCGGCGCGGCGAGGCGTACCTGAAGGCCGGTGCCGACGTCCTCTTCATCGAGGCACCGCAAAACGTTGAAGAGCTGGAACGCATCGCCGCCGAATTCCGCGGCGCCTGGCTGCTGGCCAACATGCCCGAGGGCGGCTTGACGCCCTACCTCTCCTATCGCGAGCTGGAAAGCCTAGGCTACAAGATCGCCATCTATCCGGTGGCGACGCTCTTCACCGCCACCCGCGCCATGCAGGCTGCGCTGACGGAATTGCGCAGTCAGGGGCGCCTCGTGAACCCCGACCGTCATGTGGACTTCGCCGATTTCATCGAGATCATCGGCGCGCCGGCTTATCTCGAAAAACTTGCCCACTACGAGACCCTCAAAAAATGACGCCAGCACGGACTCTCTACGAAAAACTTTGGGATGAGCATTTCATCCGCGAAGTGGGCAGCGGCCTGGGCCTGCTTTACATTGATCGTCATCTCTTGCACGAGGTGACCACGCCGCAGGCCTTCGAGGGCTTGAAGCTGGCCGGGCGCAAGGTGTGGCGCATCGCCGCCAACCTGGCGGTGGCCGATCACAACGTGCCGACTTCGCACCGCGACCGCGAGATCGCCGATCCGCTGTCCCGGCTGCAGTTGCAGACGCTGGACGCCAATTGCGCCGAGTTCGGCATCACCGAGTTTGGCCTGCACGATCCGCGCCAGGGCATTGTCCATGTGGTCGGGCCCGAGCAGGGTTTCACCCTGCCGGGCATGACGGTGGTGTGCGGCGACTCGCATACCGCGACACACGGCGCGCTCGGCGCGCTGGCCTTCGGCATCGGAACTTCCGAGGTCGAGCACGTGCTCGCCACCCAGACGCTCACCCTGCAAAAAGCGCGGACGATGCTGGTGCGTTTCGAGGGCAGCCTGGCGCAGGGCGTCAGCGCGAAGGACATGGCCCTGGCGCTCATCGGTTTGGTCGGAACCGCCGGGGGGACAGGACATGTCATGGAGTTCGCCGGCCCGGCGGTGCGCACCCTCGGCATGGAAGGGCGGATGACGCTTTGCAACATGGCGATCGAGGCCGGTGCGCGCGCCGGCATGGTGGCGGTGGACGGCACGACGATCGACTATTGCGTTGGTCGCCCTTTCGCCCCGACGGGCCAGTCACTGGACCAAGCCGTGGCCTATTGGCGCACCTTGACCAGCGACCCGGGTGTGGTGTTTGACCGGGTGGTGGAGGTGGATGCGGCAAGCATCGCACCCCAGGTCACTTGGGGCACATCGCCAGAGATGGTGACGTCGATTGAGGGCGTGGTGCCAGACCCCGAAAAAGAGAGTGATCCGGTCAAGCGCGCCGGGATCAGCCGGGCCCTGACGTACATGGGCCTCGAAGCCGGGGAGCGAATTGTCGACATCCCGCTCGACAAGGTCTTCATCGGCTCGTGCACCAACTCGCGCATCGAGGACTTGCGCACGGCGGCGGTGGTCGTGCGCGGCCGGCATATTGCCCCCGGAATTCAGCAGGCGCTGGTGGTGCCGGGATCCGGGCTGGTCAAGGCGCAGGCCGAGGCCGAAGGATTGCATCGCGTGTTCATCGAAGCCGGCTTCGAATGGCGCGACCCCGGCTGCTCCATGTGCCTGGGCATGAACGAGGACAGCCTCAATCCCGGCGAGCGCTGCGCATCCACGTCGAACCGCAATTTCGAAGGCCGCCAGGGCGCCGGCGGCCGCACGCATCTGGTCAGCCCGGCGATGGCCGCCGCAGCCGCGATTGCCGGGCACTTCGTTGACATTCGCCAATTTCACGGCTGAGGAGCTGACAAATGGACAAATTCACTCAGCACGAAGGCATCGTCATCCCCCTGGATCGCGCCAATGTCGATACCGACGCCATTCTTCCGAAAGAATTCCTGAAGTCGGTCAAGCGCACCGGTTTCGGGCCGCATCTGTTCGACGGCTTGCGTTACCTCGACCCTTACCGCGGTGAACAAAGCAACGCGCTCCGGCGACCGAACCCCGACTTTGTCCTGAACCGTCCCGAGTACGCGGGCGCCAGCATCCTGCTGGCCCGCGAGAACTTCGGCTGCGGCTCCAGCCGGGAGCACGCGCCGTGGGCGCTGCTGGACCATGGCATTCGCGTCGTGATCGCGCCGAGTTTTGCCGACATCTTTTTCTCCAACTGCTTCAAGAATGGTCTGCTGCCGGTGCGCCTGACTGCCGCGCAGGTCGACACACTGTTTGCACAGCTTGCGTCCGTACCTGGCTATCGCTTGCACATCGACCTGCCGGCTCAGTGCGTGCGCACGCCCGGCGGCGCATCATTTGCGTTCGAGATCGATGCGTTTCAGAAGAATTGCCTGCTCAATGGGTTGGACGAGATCGGGCTCACCTTGCAGCACCGCGAAGAAATCGCGGCGTTCGAGGCACGGCGGCTGGCGGAGCGGTCCTGGTTGCGTGCCGATCCGGCCGGGCACTGATGCAACATGAAACCCTTCGTTCCCGAGACGACCGGCCGTATTCGCGGCGCGCTGGTCGACGCCAACTGCGGCGGCGGGGCCATTGAAACCCAT
>NZ_JAUXNA010000267.1 GCF_030682935.1 Polaromonas sp. | reverse complement strand
CTCGCGGAGCCGGCGCCCTACGTGCTGCAAACCAGCCTCGACGATTTTTACGCTTCCTATCAGATCAACGCCACGACGCGGGCCTCGCGGCAGCAGGCCTCGATATATTCGGAACTGCATCAGCATATCCAGGACCGCTTCCATGCCGCCGGGATCGAAATCCTCTCGCCGCATTACGCCGCGGTGCGCGACGGGCAGGCCATCTCCATGCCGGCGGAAAGCCTGCCGGCCGATTATGTGGCGCCGCCTTTCCGGTTGAATCTGCGGCTGGACGAAAGCAGGTAAATGTGTGCTGTCCAAGAACCTTACTCCAAATTTTGCACCTGCTCGCGAATTTGCTCAATCAGCACTTTCATGTCCACGGAAATGTGCGTCAGTTCAAGGGATGCAGATTTGGAACCCAGTGTATTGGCTTCGCGGTGCAGCTCCTGGATCAGGAAATCGAGGCGCTTGCCCAACTCACCGCCGCTGGCGAGCAGGCGGTCAATCTCGTCGAGGTGCGAGGACAGGCGGGTTATTTCCTCGGCCACATCAATCCTGATGGCGAAGGCTGTGGCCTCGGTCAGCGCCCGATCCTGGGCTATTTCGGGCAGCGCTGTGCTGCTTCCCAAGGCCATGGCGTCTTTCCAGCGCTCCAGAAAGCGGGTTTTTTGCAGCTCAACCAGCTTGGGAACCATGGGTACGGCAAGCGCTGCCAGTGCGCGCAGCTGCGCTGTCCGGTCCAGCAGCATGGTCGCCAGCCGGGCGCCCTCGCGCTCGCGGGCAAACATCAGTTCTTTGAGCGCCATTTTGGCCAGTTTGACCAGCTCTTCGCTGTGATCGTGCGGCTTTTTGTCTTCGTTGGTCGCGAGTCTGAGAATATCGGCCACGCTGAGCGCAGCGGCCTGCGGCAACCATGACTTGATGCTGTCTTCCAGGGATCCCAGGCGCTGCAGGGTCGCAGGCGATGGCGCGCGCAGGCTGCTGGCCGATACGCTTTCAAGCGAGACGCGCACTTCGACCTTGCCTCGCTTGAGCTTGCCGACCAGCAATTCCCGCAGGGCGGGTTCCGTTTGCCGCAATTCATCGGGCAGGCGAAAAGTCAGGTCAAGAAAACGACTGTTCACGGAGCGTATTTCGACGCCGAGCCGGGAATTGGCGTCTTGGCGCGCTTCAGTTTCTGGGGCCGACTGCGCCGTGCTGGACTGCACGGTTGCATAACCCGTCATGCTGTAAACTGACATTTATTAATATGCTTTTCTAGAGAGAACAAGAGTTGGTGACATCGTCACCGTGGCTAGTTCCAAATTATGTCAAAGGTCAAACCCGCGTCACTGCCGCCCGATACCGTGATTGGTGGCTATCGCATTGTGCGAAAGCTTTCGGCTGGCGGGTTCGGTGTAGTTTACTTGGCCGTCGACAACGAAGGCCAGCAGGTCGCCATCAAGGAGTACCTGCCGTCTTCATTGGCCAGTCGTTTACCCGGTGAGCTATTGCCGCAAGTTCAGCCTGAAAAGCTCTCGCTGTACCGGCTGGGCCTCAAGAGTTTTTTTGAAGAGGGCCGTTCGCTTGCCCAGATTTCGCACAGTTCTGTGGTGAGCGTGCTGAATTTTTTTCGTGAAAACGAAACCGTCTACATGGTAATGAACTACCTGGAAGGCGGGACTTTGCAAGACTTCATCATCACAGCGCGCGAGTTGAAAAAACAGAAAGTTTTTCGCGAATCGACCATACGCTCGCTTTTTGATGAGATCCTGCGGGGGCTTCGTATCGTGCACCAGCACAAAATGCTGCACTTGGACATCAAGCCTGCCAACATCTTTGTCACCGACGACAACCGGGCCGTGATGATTGACTTTGGCGCGGCGCGCGAGGTGTTGAGCAAAGAGGGCAACTTCATCCGGCCCATGTACACCCCAGGCTTTGCGGCCCCTGAAATGTACCGGCGCGACTCTTCCATGGGCCCCTGGACCGATATTTATGCGATTGGCGCCTGTATTTACGCCAGCATGCAGGGCTATCCGCCCAATGATGCGCCGCAGCGCCTTGAAAAAGACCGCCTGTCCCTTGCACTGTCACGACTGCGCGGGGTTTATTCCGACAACCTGATTGAAGTCGTCGAGTGGTGTATGTCGCTGGACGCGCTATCTCGACCCCAATCGGTGTTTGCCTTGCAAAAAGAATTGAGCCGGGAAGGGGAGCGTCGGTACACCAAACTCACGGTTGGCGAGAAGGTTCGCCTGCAGTTTGACAACATCGTGTCTGATACGAAGAAAACCGCGCGTAAAGCCACGGGTATTGCGACGAAATTCAAATGAAATTCTCGGTCTTTCAGGTCAGCCGTCAAGGAGGACGGAAAAAAAATGAAGACCGCATGGGCTACTGCTACACCCGTGAGTCGGGCCTGTTTTTGCTGGCCGACGGCATGGGTGGTCATCCTGAGGGTGAAGTAGCGGCGCAGCTTGCGTTGCAGACCATCGCTGCGCTGTACCAGAAAGAAGCGCGTCCCGTCATTGACAATACGGCGGAATTCTTGTCGAGCGCGCTGATGGCTGCCCATCATCAAATTATTCGCTACGCCAGTGAAAAAGGCATGCTCGATACGCCCCGCACCACGCTGGTCGCAGTCATATTGCAGGGGCTCGGTGCCACGTGGGCGCATTGCGGAGACTCGCGACTGTATGTCGTACGCGATGGCGAATTGCTGACCCGTACACGGGACCATTCCTACCTGGAGCAGCAAAGTGCTGGCGCGAGCAGGCCCGCGCGCATCAACCGTAACATCCTCTTTACCTGCCTGGGCTCGCCCACCAAACCGGTTTTTGATGTCACTGGCCCGGTGGTCCTGCAGCAGGGTGACAAGCTGCTGCTGTGTTCTGACGGACTGTGGGGCACTCTGAGTGACGACGAAATTGTCCACCAGATGTCCAGCAAGAGCGTGTCTGAAGCGGTTCCCGACCTGGTTGAAAATGCATTGCGTGCCGGCGGGGCACAGAGTGACAACGTCACCGCGCTGGCCATGGAGTGGGAAACCCCGGATGCGTTTGAATCGACCCGCGGCGTGTCTACCGACAGCATCATGGACGGGGTGTTTGCTTCCACCATCCAGGCTGGCGTGCTTGACACGGAGGGCGATGATCTTGATGAGGCGACGATCGAGCGTTCCATCGCTGAAATCAACGCGGCCATACGCCGCTCGGCCGCAAGAAAAACCTGACATCGAGGTGTCCGGCTTCGGCGCGTGTGGCCACGGGCAGGCGCTGCCTGGTCTTGTTTTCCATTTTTGATTTTTCATTTGTCCGGCGTGCTTCGCCAGAAAGCCCATTACCATGAGTCAGTTTGAGAGAAGTGGCGCGCGCGCGCTGGATGCCCTGCGCCCGGTGCGAATTACCCGTCAATACACAGTGCACGCCGAAGGCTCGGTGCTGATCGAGTTTGGAGGCACCCGGGTGCTGTGTACGGCTTCGGTCGAGGAAAAAGTTCCTGGCCATAAAAAGGGCAGCGGGGAGGGTTGGGTCACGGCCGAATACGGCATGCTGCCGCGCGCAACGCACACGCGCAGTGACCGGGAAGCCGCCCGCGGTAAACAGAGCGGCCGCACCCAGGAAATCCAGCGGCTGATTGGCCGCTCCATGCGGGCCGTTTTTGACTTGAAAAAATTAGGTGAACGCACCATTTACCTCGACTGCGATGTGATTCAGGCCGATGGCGGCACCCGCACGGCCAGCATCACCGGCGCCTTTGTGGCCGCACAAGATGCCGTCAACCGGTTGCTGGCGGAGGGAAAACTCCTCGAAACGCCGATTCTGGGACATGTGGCCGCCATCTCGGTAGGTATTGTGCAGGGCACGCCTTTGCTCGATCTGGAGTACACCGAAGACGCCGCCTGTGACACCGACATGAATGTGGTCATGACCGGTGCCGGCCACTTTGTGGAAGTGCAGGGCACCGCAGAAGGCGCCGCTTTTTCGCGTCAGGAAATGGACGCCTTGCTCTTGCTGGCTGAAAAAGGCATTGCCGAGCTGGTGTCCCTGCAGAAGAACTCACTATTAAATTAATAGCTATCTATTCCCGAAATATAAGGGCTAGAGGCACTTTTGCTATGAAAATCGTACTTGCATCAAACAACCAGGGCAAGCTCGCTGAGCTGCAGGCCATGCTGGCACCGCTGGGCCTGGAACTGCTCAGCCAGGCCGCGCTGGGCATTCCTGAGGCCGAAGAGCCCTTTCGCACCTTTGTAGAAAATGCGCTGGCCAAAGCCCGCCACGCCTCCCGACTCAGCGGCTTGCCAGCGCTGGCCGACGACGCCGGCTTGTGCGTCGACGCTTTGGGGGGCCTGCCGGGCGTCGACACCGCGTTTTATGCCACCCAGTTTGGCTATGCCAAGGGCGACGACAACAACGTCAAGGCCTTGCTGGAACAAATGGCGCACCTGACGCAGCCTGACCAGCGCCGCGCGGCCCTGGTCAGCACGCTGGTGGCGGTTCGTTCTGCGGACGACCCGGAACCCTTGATCGCCTGCGGGCGGGTGGCGGGCGAAATTGCGCTGGCGCCCGTGGGCAGCAATGGCTTTGGTTTTGACCCGGTGATGTTCATTCCCGAGTTCGGCCAGACCTTTGCGCAGTTGCCTGTGAGCGTGAAAAATGCCCACAGCCACCGCGGCAAGGCGGCCCGCCAGATGATGGCGTTGATGCGTGAGCGCTGGCTGCCAGCCTTAAGCGAGTAAGCCATGACCCAGAAAGATATTCAACACTACATGCGCAGCGGCACGCTGCAGCTCGCGGCGCTGCCGCCGCTGTCGCTTTACGTGCATTTACCCTGGTGCCTCAAAAAGTGCCCTTATTGCGATTTCAACTCGCATGAGGTTTCCGGCGAGATGCCCGAGCAGCGCTACATTGATGCACTGGTGGCCGATCTCGAAGCGTCGCTGCCGCTGATCTGGGGCCGCCCGGTGCACAGCATCTTCATTGGCGGCGGCACGCCCAGCCTGTTTTCACCGCAAGCGATAGACCGTTTGCTGGGCGACATCCGTGCGCGGCTGCGGCTGGAGGCCGACTGCGAGATCACCCTTGAAGCCAACCCGGGTACGTTTGAAAAAGACCGCTTCAAGGCCTTTCGCGGCGCTGGCGTGACGCGCTTGTCCATCGGCGTGCAGAGTTTTGACGATAGCCACCTCAAGGCCCTTGGCCGTGTGCATGACCGCGCCCAGGCGATTGCGGCCGTTGAAGAAGCGGCGCAGGCGTTTGACACCTTTAACCTCGATATCATGTACGCGCTGCCCGGCCAGACACTGGAAAATCTGGCGCAGGACATGCGGCAAGCCCTGGCGCTGCAGCCGCCGCATATTTCTATTTACCACCTGACGATTGAGCCCAATACCTACTTTGCCAAATTTCCTCCGGTGATTCCCGAGGAGGACATGGCCTACGCCATGCTCGACAAGATCACGGAAATGACGGACGCTGCCGGGCTTGCGCGCTACGAAGTGTCGGCTTATGCCAAGCCGGGGCACCGCTGCTTTCATAACCTTAACTACTGGCAGTTTGGCGACTACCTCGGCATTGGCGCGGGTGCGCACAGCAAGCTCAGCTTTGCGCACCGGGTGGTCCGCCAGGTACGCTTGCGCGAGCCCAAACTCTATATGGAGAAGGCCTTGGCAGGCGACGCGGTGGCACAGGAAACCGAGGTGAGCCGCGCCGACTTGCCTTTTGAATTCATGCTCAATGCCTTGCGGCTGCGGGAGGGGTTCAAGCTGCAGGATTTTGCTGACAAGACGGGCCTGCCCTTGACCGCCATTCAGCAGGGGCTGCAAGAGGCCGAACGCAAGGGGCTGATAGAGCGCGACCTGGTCCGCATCAAGCCGAGCGAGCGCGGCTTTGATTTTTTAAACGACTTGCAATCACTTTTTTTATCGGATTGAGCAGCGGCAGGATTCAATGGAAACTTCGAACATCATTCTTTTGGTCATCAGCAGTGCCGTCAGCTTTGGGCTGGGACGAACGTTCATGCATTTTCGGGGGAAAAAGCGCAAAAAACAGGCGCAAGAACGCCAGGCTCAAGCCTTGCGGGACAAGCCTCTTGAAGCAGCGTCGAGCAACAAGAGCAAGCGAAAACGGCAGCTTCAGCAGCTTGAGAAAGAAAGCAGAAGCCAGAAGTCTTGAATCGTCTGAGACGCCTCTTTCGAGGCGCCAACGCGCGCTAATTTTTGCTAACGGTTTCCGATGGCGCTGGCAATGGCATCGTTGATGGTTGCCTGCAGGTTCAGGTTTCTCAGTGTGCCGAGGCCGTTGGTGCTCGCCTGTATCACTGTTTGGGTTCGGATGGCCTGGTTATTCAGCGTGTTCTGAATGTAGGTGGCCAGCGGAACGGTGATTGCAGCGGGATCGACCGAGTTGCCGGGACCGTTTTGCACGACCTGCGCCTGCGCGCCGAGCTGCTGGCTCAGTACCACCGCTTGTGCGGGCGTGAGCTTGGCCATGTCGCTCAGATGGAACGAGGTGGTGGTGACCAGTTGCTCGTTGATGTAGACCGTGCGGCTGATGCCGAAGGACACGACAAGACCTGCGCCCAAGTCGAAGCCGCCGCGCAACTGGTCCAGTGTGCTGTTGCTGGCAGCAAGCCATGCCGTCTCTTCTGGCGGCTGCTGGCTCTGTACCTGGCTGGCGCCGGCCACCAGCAAGGCGCACAGGCCAGCGACAGGCCAGCGTCTGCGCCTGGTTACAGCGAGCGGGTGCGGTAAGTCGTTCATCAGAAGTCTCCCGGTCCGTGCTTGGGCATCGTCACGCTGGAGAGGCCGTTCCGATTGACCCCGGCCGTCAGTGGCGCCTGGGGTGCGGCGCGCCAGTCGGCCGAAAGGTTAAAGCGTGCCGACTCCATGCGGTTGTGGACGACGAACAGCAGGCCGCCTTGCCAACTGGCTTCGAAATTTTGGCGCGACACGGCACGCGTACCGTTCGCCGGGTCGCCGATCAGCACCCGTTCGCCGCGAAGTCCCTTGACCACGACAAAATGCAGGTAGCCGTTCTCGTTGATCAGTACGATGGCGGGCACGCGTGCTTCAGCGAGCTTTTCCAGTGGCTGCTCAAAGCCATCCGCCTCAAAGCCCTGCGCCTTTAGAAACCGTTTCATGTCGAGCAGCGAAAACCCCTCGCGCTGGATTTTTGCCTGGTCGCCATGCTTGTACATGTGTTCAAAAACCGTGGCCTCGGACACCGGGTAGCCGTAATGCTGGGTCAGCAATGTCGCCACGGCGGCTGAACCGCAACTGAAATCGTATTGTTGCAACAGCGTTCCGGCCAGACGTTCCTGGCGAATGCTGGAGACAGGAACCACAACACCGCCGGCTATTGATGGCAGGTAAGCCTGCTCTGCGCTGGCCGGGGGAATAACCGTGGTCGCCATGACAAGGGTGAACGCCAGGGGCAGCTTGAAGCAGTGCATCATGCCCTCCGGTCAATTCATCTGCAGGTGCAGGATCACAGCGTTTTGAATCAGCACGTTGGCACCAGAGTTCTGGATCACCAACGGAAGGCC
>NZ_JAUXNA010000077.1 GCF_030682935.1 Polaromonas sp. | reverse complement strand
AAGCATCTGAAGCTCTCAATGCCGAGTTGAACAAGTATGCCGAAGACACCAAGCAGCTGATTGCCAAGCGGGTCAGCAAAGTCAGCGCGGACGTGCTTGTACCGGCCTATGCAGAGCGTTTTACGCTTGAAGAGCTTCAGCAGATTGCAGCATTTTTTGAGTCCCCAGCCATCAAGAAATACCAGGCCAGCGCCCCTGAACTGGGCAACGTCTTCGTCCAAAAACTGGTCGAAGCGACCCGCTCCGACGTCGTTGCACGCGCAAAGCAGTTCGATGATGCCGCGCTGAAAATTATCGGTAGCGCACCTGCGGCACCCGGGGCGGGCAAGCCAGCCAAGAAATGATCCGGCCTTTCAATTTTTCGGCAGGTCCCGCTGCATTGCCAGAGGAGGTTTTGCAACAGGCCGCCGCCGAAATGCTGGACTGGCACGGCAGCGGCATGAGCGTCATGGAGATGAGCCACCGAGGCAAGGAATTCGTGTCGATTTGCGAAAACGCAGAAGCTGATTTCCGTCAATTAATGGCCGTCCCGAAGCACTTCAAAATATTGTTCATGCAAGGCGGCGGTCTTGCAGAAAACGCCATCGTCCCACTGAATCTTTCGCGGGGTGAGTCGGCCGATTTCGTGGTGACCGGCAGCTGGAGCGACAAGTCGCAAAAAGAAGCACGCAAGTACTGCAACGTGCAAATCGCGGCCAGCAACGAAAGCACCGACCGCACCAGCCTGCCGCCGCCGGCCAGCTGGAACCTGCGGCCCAATGCCCGCTATGTGCATGTCTGCAGCAACGAAACCATTGATGGCGTGGAATTTCAGGAACTGCCTGACTTGAAGGCGCTGGGAACCGAGGCGCCGCTGGTCATCGATTTTTCATCCCACGTGGCGTCCAGGCCGGTGGACTGGTCCAAAGTTGGCCTGGCGTTTGGCGGCGCACAAAAAAACCTGGGCCCCGCCGGAGTCACGCTGGTGGTCGTGCGGGAGGACTTGCTCGGTCATGCGCTTCCCGTATGCCCCAGCGCTTTTGACTACAAAACAGTGGCCAACAACCACTCGATGTACAACACACCGCCGACCTACGCCATCTACATTGCAGGACTGACCTTCCAATGGCTAAAACGCCAAAATGAAGGTGAGGCGAATGCCCAGGTTTGGGGCATTGCTGCGATGGAAAAGCGCAATATTGCCAAGTCTCAGTTGCTTTACGACGCCATCGACCGTTCGCAGCTGTATGTCAATCGCGTCAGCAAGGATTGCCGTTCACGCATGAACGTGCCGTTTTTTCTGCGCGATGAATCGCGCAACGAGGCTTTCCTGGCCGGTGCCAAAACAAGAAGCCTGCTGCAGCTCAAGGGCCACAAGTCCGTGGGTGGCATGCGCGCCAGCATTTACAACGCAATGCCGCTGGCCGGCGTAGAGGCGCTGGTGGACTACCTGCAAGAATTCGAAAAAAAACACGCCTGACATGACTGCCACACTCGCTGATTTACGCGTCCAGATTGACGCGCTGGACAAGGAACTGCTGACCCTGCTGAACCGACGCGCACTGGTCGCCGAGCAGGTCGGGGAAGTCAAGAAGCGTGAAGGTACGCCTTTTTTCCGGCCTGACCGGGTTGCACAGGTCATTGAAAAGATCCAGCAAGCCAATACGGGCCCGCTCAAAAATGAGCATGTTGCCGCGGTCTGGCGTGAAATCATGTCAGCCTGTCTGGCGCTTGAGTCGCCCGTGCGGGTGGCTTACCTGGGCCCTGCCGGCACGTTCAGCGAAGAAGCCGCCGTGCGGTTTTTCGGCTCCAGCATTGAACACATTCCCTGTGCCAACTTTGATGAAGTGTTTCGCGCCGCCACGGCAGGTACGGCCGATTTTGGCGTGGTGCCGGTTGAGAACTCCACCGAAGGCGTAGTGTCGCGCTCGCTCGACCTGTTGCTGAACTCTCCGCTACACATCGTGGGTGAAATCAGCCTGATGGTGCGTCATAACCTGCTCAGGCTTTCCGAGTCACTGGAAAACATCGAGGCCGTTTATGCCCACCCGCAGGCGCTGGCGCAATGCCAGGGATGGCTGACCAGCCATTTGCCCCATGTCGAACGCCGTGCCGCATCGAGCAATGCAGAAGGGGCACGCCTGGCCACGACCAACCCGGCCTGGGCCGGTATCGCCAGCGATCGTGCGGCAACCCAATTCGCACTGCACACAGCGGCGCACGGGATTCAGGATGATGCCTTCAACCGTACACGTTTTGCCGTGATCTGCCTGCCGCAAACGCTGCCCGCCCCGCCCGCCTCCGGCAAGGATTGCACCAGCCTTGTGGTATCGGTTCCCAACCGTCCGGGCGCTGTGCATGACATCCTGGTGCCGCTGAAAACCCACGGCGTTTCCATGACCCGCTTTGAGTCGCGTCCAGCCCGTTCGGGCCATTGGGAATACTATTTTTATATCGACCTGCAAGGCCATCCATCGCAAGACCATGTGAAAGCTGCTCTTGCCGATTTACAGCAACTTTGCGCCTTCTATAAAGTTCTCGGCACTTACCCCATCAGCGACTGATCGGGAATCACGGCTAAATGAAGCGAGAACAACAAATTCAGGTGCCCGTTATGTTTGAACAATTAGGTCTCATCGGCTGCGGCCTGATGGGAGGTTCTTTTGCGTTGGCGCTCAAACGCGCCGGTCTGGTCAAGCGCGTCGTGG
>NZ_JAUXNA010000258.1 GCF_030682935.1 Polaromonas sp. | reverse complement strand
GCTCGACGAGTCCACTAACACCGTGACGTTTGCCGACGTGGCCGGCTGTGACGAAGCCAAGGAAGAGGTCAAGGAAGTCGTTGATTTTCTTAAAGACCCGCAAAGATTTCAAAAACTCGGTGGTCGCATTCCTCGCGGTTTGCTGCTGGTTGGCCCTCCGGGTACCGGTAAAACGCTGCTTGCCAAGGGCATTGCGGGCGAAGCCAAGGTTCCGTTTTTCTCGATTTCGGGTTCCGATTTCGTCGAAATGTTTGTTGGTGTAGGTGCCGCCCGTGTGCGCGACATGTTCGAAAACGCCAAGAAAAATGCACCCTGCATCATCTTTATTGATGAAATTGACGCCGTCGGGCGGCAGCGTGGTGCAGGCTTGGGCGGCGGCAATGATGAACGTGAACAAACGTTGAATCAGATGCTGGTCGAGATGGACGGCTTTGAGACCAATGTAGGTGTGATCGTGGTGGCGGCCACCAATCGTCCGGACATCCTCGATGCCGCTTTGCTGCGCCCTGGCCGTTTTGACCGTCAGGTCTACGTCACGCTGCCCGATATTCGTGGCCGTGAGCAGATACTGAACGTGCACATGCGCAAGGTCCCGCTTGGCCAGGACGTCAACGCGAGCGTCATTGCCCGCGGCACGCCCGGCATGTCTGGCGCTGATCTGGCCAACCTGTGCAACGAGGCCGCGCTGATGGCCGCACGCCGCAGCGCCCGTGTGGTGGAGATGCAGGACTTTGAGAAAGCCAAGGACAAAATCCTCATGGGCCCGGAGCGCAAAAGCATGGTCATGCCCGAAGAAGAGCGCAGGAATACCGCTTATCACGAGTCTGGTCATGCGTTACTCGGCAAGCTGCTGCCCAAGTGCGACCCGGTGCACAAAGTCACCATCATTCCGCGTGGTCGCGCCTTGGGCGTTACGATGAGCCTGCCGGCGCAAGACCGCTACAGCTATGACCGCGAGTACATGCTCAGCCAGATCAGCATGTTGTTTGGTGGACGCATTGCCGAAGAGGTGTTCATGAACCAGATGACGACTGGCGCCAGCAACGACTTTGAACGTGCCACGGCCTTGGCGCGCGACATGGTCACCCGTTACGGCAAGTCCGAGGCCCTGGGTCCCATGGTGTATGCCGAAAACGAAGGCG
>NZ_JAUXNA010000257.1 GCF_030682935.1 Polaromonas sp. | reverse complement strand
GCCGTGGCGCAAGGCCTGGCTTTGGGCGCCAACCACGGCGCGGGTATCGCGGTGTTGCCCATCGACACGCTGATGGCCGTGGCCGAGGAAGCGCGCTTTCGGCGGGCGGACGCTGATGCCCCGTTCACGGTCACTGCGCTGCTGGATGCGCGCATGAGCGAAATGTATGTGCAGACCTATGAATTCAGCGGCGGCCGCTGGCGCGCGCGCCAGGAATGCGCGCTGATCCGGCCCGAAGACCTGGCGCCCGTGCCCGCCACCGCGTTGCTGGCGGGCAACGTCTTTGGTGTCTATGCCGACCGCCTGCCCGCGGGCCTGGCGGCGTTCGATCAGACCGAAGCGCTGCCCACCGCCACCGCCATGCTGCGCCTGGCACCGGCGCTGGCCGCCGCCGGGCATTGCGTGGAAGCGGCGCTGGCCCTGCCGCTCTATATTCGGGATAAAGTAGCGCTTACCACCGACGAGCGCGCCCGGATCAAAGCGCTGGCCGCCGATCTTTCCAACGCCGCTTAAGTCGCCAGCCTGCCATGAATGCTGCTCTCCAACCGCTAGAAGCCCAGTTCGAAGCCCTGACGCCCGCCTGGCTGGAGGCGGTGGTGCGGGTGGAAAGCAGCGCCTACGAGTACCCCTGGACGCAAAGCAATTTCACCGACTCGCTCGCATCCGGCTACCAGGCGCAGCTGCTGACGGCAGGCACGCCGCCGCAGGCCGAGCTGCTGGGCTATTTTGTCGCCATGAAAGGCGTCGACGAAGTGCATTTGCTCAACATCACGGTGGCGCCCGCGTACCAGCGGCAGGGCTGGGCGCCGGTGATGCTTGAAGCGCTGGTGATCTGGGCGCGCGGGCAGGGCGCGCACTGGCTGTGGCTGGAAGTGCGCGTGGGCAACGCGCGCGCCAAAGCCGTTTACGAACGCTTTGGCTTCAGCCAGGTCGGCATGCGCCGCAACTACTACCCGGCCGGTGCCGACGCACGCGAAGACGCCCTTGTCATGAGCCTGGCGCTGTGACTGAACCGATGAGCATCCCGCCATGAGCCTTCACCTTGACCCCCGCCAGCGCGCCATGCTGCGCGAGATGGGCGTGCGCGTCTGGCAGCCTGCCGAGCCCCTCCCTGAGCCTGTTTCCGAGCCGCCTCCCGAGTGGGTGGTGGCTATTGATTCTGTCGCTGATGGCGCAAATGAAGCGGGCGAAAGAGGCCGTTTCCATGAAAAAAAACAGGCGCTCACCGTAGCGCTGAAGTCGCCCGCACCAACCCCGCCCGCCGTCCCCACGCCAGCCCGGGCGCCGCAGCCTGCGCTGCGCGCTGCCGGTGGGCCAGCCGCCTGGAGCTTGGGCGACGCGCAGCTGCTCTACCCGGAGGCGGCCCGGACAGAGGGCGCACGCTGGCTGGTGCTGGCCGAAACCCCGGCCAGTGCGCTCAATGCCCCGACCTTTCAGGGCGATGCGGGCAAGCTGCTTGACAACATGCTGCGCGCCGCCCGCATGAACCGCGCCGGTACGGTGCTGCTGGCGCCGCTGGTGCGGCACGCGGCCAACGGCACGGTGGCGGATTTTTCGGCGGCGTTGTCTGACCTGGTCGCCCGTGTCCAGCCCGATGTGCTGCTGGTCATGGGGCGGCTGGCGGCGCAGGCCTTGCTGCCCACCGACGAGCCTTTCGGCAAGCTCCGGGGCCAGGTGCACCAGTTGCACGGCGCCAATACCGTTGTCACCTATGACGCCACCTACCTGCTGCGCAGCCCGGCCGACAAAGCCAAGGCCTGGGACGATCTGTGCCTGGCCATGCGCCTGTCTGTGCGCGCCGCCTGACGTTCCGCGCTTCTTACAATCACACCATGACCTTTCTTGACCAGCTGGGCGCCGCAGAGCGCCAGAACCAATCCCTGCTGTGCGTGGGCCTGGACCCGGAACCCGCCAGATTTCCCGGCAAGCTTCAGGGCGACGCCAGCAAGATCTATGATTTTTGCGCCGCCATCATTGATGCCACCGCAGATCTGGCGCTGGCCTTCAAGCCGCAAATCGCCTACTTTGCCGCGCACCGCGCCGAGGACCAGCTAGAGCGGTTGATGGACCATATGCGCCGCACCGCGCCGCAGGTGCCCGTCATTCTGGACGCCAAGCGCGGCGACATTGGCAGCACCGCCGAGCAGTACGCCCGCGAAGCCTTTGAGCGCTATGGCGCCGACGCGGTCACGCTGTCGCCCTTCATGGGGTCTGACTCGATCACGCCCTATCTGAAGTACCACGGCAAGGGCGCCTTTTTGCTGTGCCGCACCTCCAACCCGGGCGGCGACGACCTGCAAAACCAGCGCCTGGCGTCGGTGGACGGCCAGCCGCTGCTGTACGAGCACATTGCCCGCCTGGCGCAAGGCCCGTGGAATCTCAATGGCCAGCTCGGGCTGGTGGTGGGCGCGACTTATCCGGCCGAGATCGAGCGCGTGCGTGCGGTGGCGCCCACGCTGCCGCTGCTGATTCCGGGCGTAGGCGCGCAGGGCGGCGACGCCGTGGCCACCGTGCGCGCCGGCTGGCGGCCGGACGCGCCCATCATCGTGAACTCATCGCGCGCCAGTTTGTACGCCTCATCGGGCCAAGACTTTGCCGAAGCGGCGCGGCGCGAGGCCATCAAGACGCGCGATGTGCTGCAGGCGGCACGCGCCGCAATTGCTATTATTTAAATAGCTGCTTGCCCTCGTATTTGTTGGGCTGGAGCCGCTTTTTGCTTCAAGCGTCGGCTGCAAAGCGGCGCTTGAGCAGGCCGCCCAGCATCACGCAGCCCAGCGCCGCCACCACCAGCGCAATGCCGGCCCATTGCCAGGGCGTGATGACTTCGCCCAGCACCAGCATGCCGGCACTCAGGCCCACAATCGGCACGCCCAGGCTGAAGGGCGCGACGCGGTTGGCCGGGTGGCGTTTGAGCAGGCCGGTCCACAGGCTGTAGCCGACGAGGGTGGCGACCCAGCCCAGGTAGGCCACCGCCAGCCAGCTCGATGCGCGCGCCTGCGTCCACTGCCAGCGCGCAACGTCGGGGTCGAACAGCGCCGACAGCGCGACAAAAGGCAGCACCGCGACCATGCTGCTCCACACCACAAAAGCCGGGGGCGAGTAGTTGGCGGCCACCTGCTGCACGCGCCGCGCCACGATGTTGGACAGCGCCCACATCGCCGCCGCGCACAGCGTCAGCAGCAAACCCAGCAGGGTGGTGGCGCTGGCCAAGGCCGCGCCAGGGTTCAGGTAGTTCATCGCAAAGCACGCCAGGCCCAGCGCCGCCAGCACCATGCCGATCTGTAGCGGCCGGCTGGCGCGCTCCTGCAGCAGCACAAAGCCGAACAGCGCCGTGAAAAACACCTGGGTCTGCAGCAGCACCGACGCCAGCGCGGCCGTCATGCCGACCTGCAGCGCAAAAAACAAAAGGCCGAACTGTCCCACGCCCTGAAAGAAGCCGTAAAGCACTACCCATTTCCACGGGATGCGGGGCGGCCGGATGAACAGCGCCAGCGGCAGCACGGCAAACAGATAGCGCGCCGCGCCGAGCTGGAACGGCGTGAAGTCGCGCAGGGCAAATTTCATCACGACGAAATTGACGCCCCACAGCAGGACCACCGTCAGGGCGGCGGCCAGATCCCGGCCGCTCAGGCGGGTGTCGCTCACGCCAGGGCTCCATCGCAGGGCACGCCCGGGCGTGGGGTTGAAAAGAAGAGGAAAGCAGGGGGCATGGCGGTGTGGATCCGGGTAACAGTTCAGGGCGGCGGTGAAGCCTGGCCATCAGACCCCGCTGATTATTCCCTACAGGCGTGAAAAGACGCAGTGCCGGGTGCTAATCTGCTAACCTTTGGCTTGTCTATTAATTTTTGAAAGGCCCATCATGTCCAACAGCCGCGCCAGTGTCGAGTCGCAGGAAAAATTGGTTTCTGACATCAAGTCCGTGATCTCGGACGCCGAAGAAATGCTGTCGGCCACGGCAGGCCAGGTCGGCGACCAGGTCGCCACCTTGCGTGCCCGCGTTCAGACCCGCCTTCACGATGCCAAAGTGCGTCTGGGCGAAGCCGAAGCCGTACTCGTCGCCAAGACCAAGGCCGCCGCCAGGGCCACAGACGCCTACGTACACGAGTCGCCCTGGACTTCCATCGGCGTTGCCGCTGGCGTGGGCCTGCTGCTGGGCCTGGTCATTGGCCGTCGCTGAATCGCGGGCCGGTTTTCAGGGAAATACCCGCTTTTATGGCCCATGAATCGGGCGGCTCCGGCCCGCTGGCCGCGCTGAGAAACATCGTCGCCACCGTGCTGGGCACGGTTCAGGTGCGGCTGGCGCTGCTGGCCAATGAAATCCAGACCGAAAAGCACCATGCCCTGCAGCAGCTTGCGCTGGGCCTGGCGCTGGCGTTTTGCCTGGGCCTGGGCGTGGTGCTGGCCGTGGCGCTGGCTGTGATCCTGTGGTGGGACAGCCGTGTCTGGGTGGTCGGGATGTTCACCGCGCTGTTTTTCGGCTTGGCCGCGTATTTTTATGCGGCACTGCGCCGCAGCAACGCGGAATCCACCTCCCCGTTTGAGGCCAGTCTGGCCGAGTTGCAGGAAGACCTGCGCCAACTCAAGGCGGCCGCGGGCCATGAAAAATAGTCTGCTTGAGCTGCACCAGCAGCGCGGCCGGCTGCGGGAACGCATTGCCAGTCAGCGCGCCGCCCTGGCGCAGCAGCTGGTGCCGCTGCAAAATGCGTCGGATGCCGGCCAGCGCATGGTTGCGCTGGTGCGCAGCGCCGTGCAGTACCTGAAAAACCACCCGCTGCAGGTGCTGCTGGCGGTGTCGGCGCTGGTGCTGCTCAAGCCGCGCGGCGCCTGGCGCTGGCTGGGGCGGGGCGTGGCGCTGTGGCGCAGCTGGCGTGCGCTGCGCGCCTGGGTGCCGTCGTCGCTGTTGGGCCGCTGGCTGCGCTAGGGCCGAGCCCCGAGCCTCGGGGGTGAATGCGTGACGAACGCGCTAGGCGCCCAGTGGCGCGGCACGGGCCGCGTCAAGGTGGGCTTTCACGCGCTGCGCCAGCGCAAAATCGCCGGGCGTTTCGGGCAGCCAGGCCTCTACAGGAAGGGCCTTGCCGTCGGCGTCAAGCGCCACAAACACCACCAGGCATTCGGTGATGGTTTCCATCTGGCCGGTTTTCAGGTCGCCGCTGCGCACTTCCACGGCAATGTTCATGCTGGTCCTGCCGGTGTAGGCCAGGCGGGCCTGCACCTCAACCAGGTCGCCAATCATGATGGGGCGATGAAAGCGGATGCTGCCCACCGACACCGTGACGCAGTAGCGCTTGGCCCAGCGCGTGGCGCAGGCGTAGCCGGCTTCGTCGATCCATTTCATGACGGTTCCGCCATGCACCTTGCCGCCAAAGTTGACGGTGTGGGGTTCGGCCAGAAAACGCAGGGTGATGGAGGACATGGGGTGGCTTTTTAAAAGTGGGGCCTTCATTATCGGGAAAAAACCCAGCCTGGCGTCACCCAATAAAGTCGAACAAATACTATTGAAAGCATAGCTGCTTGCGCCCGTCGCTTATGGGCTAGAGCCCTAAAACGCTAAAAATTATCGCGCGGCGCCAGCGCCAGCGGCGCGGTTAGGCGCCGTGCGGTGCGGATGGCACGGGCGCGATCAGAGCAGCCGCTTCAGGTAGCGCCCGGTGTGGCTGTCCGGGTTGGCGGCAATGTCTTCGGGCGTGCCCACGCCCACCACCATGCCGCCGCCGGCGCCGCCTTCGGGGCCCATGTCGATCAGCCAGTCGGCGGTCTTGATCACGTCCAGGTTGTGCTCGATCACCACGAT
>NZ_JAUXNA010000256.1 GCF_030682935.1 Polaromonas sp. | reverse complement strand
GAGAAGAGTTTAGAGATTTTTGGCAGGCTGTAACAAGTCTGCTCCGGAAGTTCCAAGGTTTAGACCCCATCGTCTAGAGGCCTAGGACACTACCCTTTCACGGTAGGTACCGGGGTTCGAATCCCCGTGGGGTCGCCAGATTTCTTCACAGCAATGTGAAGAGAAAAAGCGCAAGTTGTTAGCACTTGGCTCGAAAGAGCGAACGCTATCTACCAGGAGTGGTAGTTCAGTTGGTTAGAATACCGGCCTGTCACGCCGGGGGTCGCGGGTTCGAGTCCCGTCCGCTCCGCCAGTATTGGGAAGCCGCTATAAATCATTGATTTATAGCGGCTTTTTCAATTTCTGTTGCCCTTTTTCCGGTTGGCCGCTCCAAGACAGGCGGCACTTTTCGGCATTACGCTTGCCGCGTCGTCAGGCCCGACTGCGGTCTCGCCTTTGAGGCGAATTTCTTCGAGACCAGCGAAATCAGTGTTCATGCGTGTCTGGCCCTGGCGAGCGGGCTGCGGTCTTGTGGGCGGGGCTTTGATTATTTACCCAGCGCCAGGGCTTCAAACGCGCACCCATCCAGGCTTTTTTGCCGTCCGGGCCCACAATCAGCGCCATGCGTAAACATCTTTCAGAAACCACCGGCGCTCAGCGCCTGGGCTTCGGCCTGCTGGCCGGCGTGGCCACCGCGGTACTGCCCATGCCGCTGGCGTGGCAGTTTCGTGGGCTGCTGGGGTGGTGCATCGGCATTGCGGTCTACCTGCTGCTGGCCTGGTGGTTGTGCGCCCGCTTTGATTCAAGACGAACGCGTGCGCGGGCCCAGGCGCAGGATGAACCCAGTGTGGTGCTTTTTCTGCTGATGCTGCTGGCCACGTCGGCTTGCGTGGCGGCCATTACCGTCATGATGCATCAGAGCCGGGACCTCTCGGGCACACAGCGCGTGCTTCATATTGTGCTGTCCATGACCGCGCTGGCCGCCTCGTGGCTGTTCATCCAGACCATGTTCGCGTTTCGCTATGCCCACCGTTATTACCACGAAGAAAAACTGAACGAGCCTGATGGACCCGGCCTGCAGTTTCCCGGGGGTCTTGATCCGGACTATTTCGATTTTCTGTATTACGCCCATGTGGTCGGCATGACCTCGCAGGTGTCCGATGTGCAGGTGACCTCGCGCGCGATGCGCCGGCTCACGCTGGTGCACGGGGTGCTTTCCTTTGGCTTCAACATGCTGATACTGGCGCTCAGCATCAATCTGGTGGCGGGCGCGCTGCAGTAAACCCGCCCATCACTGATCAGGCAGCTGCTTTTCCAGGGCCATTTTCTCAGCGCGCCGGATCGCCGATTGCGACTTGCGGTGCGATCCTGCCTTGCGCTGGGCCGCCAAAGCCACCAGCGGGTTTCTGGGCTTGGGGGCCGTCAGCTTCAGCTTTAGTTTCAGTTTCCGTTTGGTTTTGCGTGCGGAACTCATGGCGCCTCCTTCATCGTGTCAGTGTGTGGTCCCGCCCCAGCCGCAAGAGCCCGGTCGACAGCGCGGTGCCGCACACAATCACCGCAGCGCACCCCACCATCCACGGCGTGACCGCTTCACCCAAAAAAACCACGCCGTACAGCACGGCAAACACAGGCACCAGAAAGGTCACCGACAGCGCGCGCGGCGGGCCGGCGTTTTCAATCAGGCGGAAAAACACGATGTAGGCCAGCCCGGTGCAGACCACGCCGACGGCCAGCAGCGCCAGCCACGCCGAGGTGCCCGGCATGCGCGCAGGCCACAGCCACAGGGCCGGAACCGCCAGGCCCAGCGTGGCGCCGATCTGGCTGCCGGCGGCTGTCACCAGCGGCGGCAAGCCTGAAAGATAGCGCTTGGTGTAGCTGGCAGAAATGCCGTAGCACACGCAGGCCAGCAGGCAGGCCAGCACCGCCCAGCCCGGTGCCACACCCGAGGCATCCGGCTTGAAGCTGGCTTTGTCCCAGGCCAGCAGCGCCACGCCCGCAAAGCCGATGAGCAAGCCCAGCAGGCGCGATGCATTGAGTTTGTCGTTCAGCCAGGCCCAGGCAATCAGCGCGCCAAACATCGGCACCGTGGCATTCAGAATGGCCGACAGCCCGGTGCTGATGGACAGCAGCGCAAACGAAAAACAGGCAAACGGAATGCCCGAGTTGAGCAGTCCAATGAAAAAAGTGCGCCGCCAGTGTTTTTTGAGTTCCGGCAACAAGCCGCGCAGCCACACCAGGGGCAGCAGGAACAGCGCCGCAATCGTCACGCGCACGGCGGCCGTCGGCAGCGGGCCAAACTCCAGCGCACCGATGCGCATGAAGAGAAATGAAGAGCCCCAGATCGCCGCCAGCATCACGAAGTCGGTGACCCAGGGCTTGGGAGCGGCATGTGCCACGGGCGCGAGCACGCCGGACGACGGGGCGCTCAAAGCAGCGCCCCCGCAAGCACACCTTCGAGCGTGAGCAAGGCGGTCTTGCGATCCAGCCCGCCCGCATAGCCCGTCAGCGAGCCGTCGGCGCCCAGCACGCGGTGGCACGGCACGATGATGCTGACCGGGTTGCGCCCGACGGCTGCACCCACGGCCCGGACTGCGGCCGGATTCCCGATGCGGGTACTGATTTCGCCGTAACTCACGGTGTTGCCGTGCGGGATGGCGAGCAGCGCCTGCCACACCGCCTGCTGAAAGGCGGTGCCGCAGGCCAGATCGAGCGGCAGCTCAAAACGGCTGCGCTGCCCCGCGAAATACTCGGCGAGCTGCTGGCTGACCTGTTTCAGCACCGGGTGTTCGGGGTCGCTGGGCCAGAGAGTCGGTCCGGTGAGCTCGGGTGGGAGGTGGCGCTGGCCTTCCACAAACCATAGTCCCGCCAGCCCTCGGGGCGAGGCCGCGATGATGATGGGTCCCAAGGGACTGGGGCAGCGCGTTTGAACGAGGTGGGTGTCAAATTTCATGATGAGGGCCTTGAGTGTCTCTTATTTGTCCGCGGCCTGTTGATTCCAGTTTATTACGGATTTACAGCGTGTTTTAAGGCTCTAGCCCTTGCGGTACGGGCACAATCAGCTATTAATTCAGTAGTGGCGGGCGGCGCAAGAGGGGCGCTGCCCAGCGTGCCGCTCCAGGCGCGAATGACGGCATAACTGCGCCACGGCTTCCAGGCCAGCGATGCCCGCGCCGCTTCTTTTGCGGGATTTTTCAGCGCCTGCACGCCCAGTGCTTTGTGCAGCGCCACATCGCCCGCCGGAAACGCATCGGGCCAGCGCAGGGCGCGCATGGCGATGTACTGCGCCGTCCAGTCACCGATGCCGGGCAGTTCTTTCAGCAGGGCAATGGTCGCGCTGACATCGGCGCCGCCGTGCAGTTGCAGACGCTTGTCCGCCACGGCCCGGGCGATGCCGACGATGGCGGTCTGGCGCTGCCTGACGATGCCGAGCTGGCCCAGCGCGTCGCCGCTGGCGGCGGCCAGCACGGCGGGTGCCGGGAACAGCCGCGTCAACTGCGGCCACGGTGTTTCTATGGGCTCGCCCAGCCGGTCGACCATGCGCTGCGCCAGCGTGCGGGCCGCCGCCACGGTGATCTGCTGGCCCAGCACCGCACGCACGGCCAGCTCGTAGCCATCCAGCGCGCCGGGCACGCGCAGCCCGTCGCCGCCGGGAAAGGCGCCATGCAGCACGCTGTTGATGGCGGCCGGGTCGGCGTCGAGGTCGAACATCGCACGCACCCGGCGAATCACCAGCGGCAGCACCTCGCGCAGCGAGTCGCTGACGCGCAGCACCAACTGGCAGCGGGCCTCGTCAAAACTGGCCAGCAGCCAGCCGGCCTGCACCTTGCCCCCCGATTCAACACGAAAAGTCCTGCCCATCACTGGCTTATCTTTGTCAGTAGCTATAAATTCAATAGCATCGATGCCGCGCTTGCTGAAAAACCCGAGCATCGCCGCGACGTCGTAAGGCGGACGGTAGCCGAGCCGCACGGTGATGCCGCCGTCTGCGGGGCGGGCGCCCTGGCGCCGCAATTGCGTCGGGTTGAGTTGGTAATGGGCCAGAAAGGCGGCATTGAAACGCCGCACGCTGGCAAAGCCGCTCATCAGCGCGACTTGCGTGATGGGCAAATCCGTATCGGTCAGCAGTTGCTTGGCCGTCAGCAGCCGCCGTGTCTGCAGGTACTGCAGGGGCGAGACGCCCAACTGCGCCTCAAAAATCCGCCGCACATGGCGCTCGCTCACGCCCAGCCGCGCGGCCAGTGTTCCGACCGAGCGCTGACGCAGCGCCGGGCCGCCCCAAGCCAGGCCAGCCCCCTCGGGGGGCAGCGCAGTACGCGAAGCGACAAGCGTGGGGGCAATATCGTCGGGTTCATCGAGCAGGCGGGCGGCCTGGTGCGCCAGGATGTAGGACGCGTCCTGGATTGACCACACCACGGAATGCGGCGCCAGCTCGGGCCGGCAGCGCAGGCAGGGGCGAAAACCGGCCTGCTCGGCCTGCGCCGCATGACGGAAAAAGCGGCAGTTTTCACGCCTGGGGGTTTTGACGCGGCAGACCGGCCGGCAGTAAATGCCGGTGGAGGTCACGCCGGTGAAAAAGCTGCCGTCAAAGCGCGCGTCCCGCGCCTTCAGGGCAAGGTAGCAGTCGTCGTCAGCCAGCGCGGCGGTGTCAGTCGTCATGGGGAAATGATACGCCGGGCAGGGTTTTCGACTCGCCGTTTCCGGACATGTCCCCAAGGCCGTTGACAGGGGGTTGAAGGAGGGGGGCCGCCTACAATCGGCGAACGTCAACTTTCAGAAAGACCCCTTCATGCAAGTCAACGCATCCATTTTCAAGGCCTACGACATTCGCGGTGTGGTGCCGTCCACCATCAACGAAGAGATGGCCGAGGCCCTTGGAAAAGCCTTTGGCACGGTCGCGCTGGCGGAAGGCGAAAAAACGGTGGCGCTGGGACGGGACGGCAGGCTCAGCGGACCCGGCCTCTGCGCGGCCCTGGCACGCGGCCTTGCGGCGGCGGGCGTGGATGTGATCGATGTCGGCATGGTCACCACGCCCATGCTTTATTTTGCGGCCAGCACGCTGGCAACTTCGGGCATTCAGGTCACGGGAAGCCACAACCCGAAGGACTACAACGGTTTCAAGATGGTGATGGCCGGGCGCGCTATTTATGGCGAAGAAATTCAGGCTTTGCGCCGCATGATGGAAGCTGAAAGCTGGGCCTTGCCCGCGCTGGGCGGGAACGTCAGCCAGGCCGATGTGGAACCGGCCTACAGCGAACGCATCGTCTCGGGCATCCAGCTGTCGCGCCCGATGAAAATCGTCATTGACTCGGGCAACGGCATCGCAGGCGCATCGGCCCCCGCGATTTTTCGGGCGCTGGGGTGTGAAGTGACCGAGCTGTTCAGCGAAGTCGATGGCAATTTCCCCAATCACCACCCCGACCCGAGCAAGCCCGAAAACCTGCAGGATTTGATCAAGGCCCTGCAAAGCGGCGATGCCGAACTCGGCCTGGCCTTTGATGGCGACGGCGACCGGCTCGGCATCGTGACCAAAGACGGCCAGAACATTTACCCCGACCGGCAGATGATGCTGTTTGCCCGCGATGTGCTGTCGCGCGTGCCGGGCGGCACGATCTTGTTTGACGTGAAATGCTCGCAGCGCCTGGCCCCCGACATCGAGGCGGCCGGCGGCGTGCCCATGATGTACAAAACCGGCCACTCGCTGATCAAGGCCAGGATGAAGGAAGTCAACTCCCCGCTGGGCGGCGAGATGAGCGGGCACATCTTTTTCAAGGAACGCTGGTTTGGTTTTGACGACGGCACCTACGCCGGTGCGCGGCTGCTGGAAATTGTGAGCCGCGTGCCGGACGCGGGCGCCTTGCTCAACGGCTTGCCCACCAGCTTCAGCACGCCCGAGCTCAACGTCGCCTGCCAGGAAGGCGAGCCGCACACCGTGGTCGAGGCGCTGATCAAGGCCGCTTCTTTCCCGGCGCCCGCCAAGATTTCCACCATCGACGGCGTGCGTGTCGATTGGCCCGATGGCTTTGGCCTGATCCGCGCCTCCAACACCACGCCGGTGCTGGTGCTGCGCTTTGAAGGCCACACGCAAGAGGCGCTGCACCGCATCGAGGCCGACATGCTGGCGCTGTTGCGCAGCGTCAAGCCCGATGCGAGTTTTGCGGCTGCGGCGCATTGAGCTCCGCTTCGTGAAAATCCTGCTCGTCAAGCTGTCGTCCCTGGGCGACGTGGTGCACACGCTGCCGGTGGTGCAGGATATTCGCGCCGCCATGCCCGATGCGCAGATTGACTGGGTCGTGGAAAAGTCGTTTGCGCCGCTGCTGGCCCACACCACAGGGCTGCACCGCATCATTGCCTGCGAGATCCGGCGCTGGCGCAAGTCGCCCCTGGCGGCAGCGACGCGCCACGAATGGCGCGCTTTTCGCCAGCAGTTGCAGCAGGAAGCCTACGACGCGGTGATTGACCTGCAGGGCCTGAGCAAGTCGGCGCTGGTGGCCTGGCTGGCGCGGCTGGCCCCTGGCGGCCGGCGTTACGCGCTGGCCAACCAGACCGAGGGTTCGGGCTACGAAGCGCCCACGCGCTGGGTCGCCGACGTGGCGATTCGCATCGCAGCGCACACCGCAGCCGTGCAGCGCGCGCGCGAACTCGCGGCGCAGGCGCTCGGCTACCCGCTGCAGTCGGCCCCGGATTTTGGATTAAAAGTGGCTCTGGCCCCATCAGGTCGGGCGCAGGCAGCGCCTGACGCAATAGCCAAGCAGGTGGCCTTCGTGCATGGCACGTCGCGCGCCGACAAGGAGTGGCCGCTGGCCCACTGGATAGAACTTGGCCGGCGCTTCAATGCGGCGGGCTACCAGATCGCCTTGCCGCATGGCAATGCCAAGGAACTCGCGACCAGCCGGGCCATGGCCGATGCGCTCAATGAAAGAATACCCGGCCAAGCCATCGTCTGGCCCTTGCTGGCGCTCGATGCGCTGACGCAGCAACTGGCGCACTGCGCGGGCGTGATTGGCGTGGACAGCGGCGTCAGCCACATCGCCGTGGCGCTGGATTTGCCGCATGTGCAGCTCTACAACTTCGACACCGCCTGGCGCACCGGACCGGATTCAGCCGGGCGGCAGCTCAGCGTGTATGCACAGCCCGCGCCCAGCGTGGAGGCCGTCTGGCAAGCCTGGCTGGCCTGCCAGGCGATCAACCGGCCAGCCGCATGAGTGCATGGGCGCGCGGGCTTTATTCGCTGCTCATGACGCTGGGCCAGCCGCTGCTGCGCCGCAAGCTGGCGCGCCGTGGCCTGCAGGAGCCGGGTTACCTGGAGGCGGTGGACGAGCGTTTCGGCCACTACACCCAGCCCAGGGAAACAGCGTCAGAGCTGGTCTGGGTGCATGCGGTGTCGCTGGGCGAGGCGCGCACGGCGGCGCTGCTCCTGAAAGACTTGCGCGCGCAGCATCCGACATTGCGCCTGCTGCTCACGCACGGCACGGCCACCGGGCGCGCTGAAGGCGCAAGCCTGTTGCAGCCGGGCGACGTGCAGGTCTGGCAGCCCTGGGACAGCCCGGCGGCGGTAAAGCGGTTTTTCAGCCATTTCAGGCCGCGACTGGGCTTGCTGATGGAAACCGAGCTGTGGCCCAATTTGCTGGCTGAAGCCCAAACCCTGGGCATGCCGCTGGTGCTCGTCAACGGGCGCTTGTCCGAACAATCGCTGCAGCAGGCGCTGCGCATTCCGTCGCTGTCACTGCCCGCCTACGGCGCGCTGTCGGCCGTGTACGCCCAGACCGAGCTGGATGCCGACCGCTTTCGCCAGCTCGGCGCGCCGGTCGCCGGTGTGTTCGGCAACCTCAAGTTTGACGCCACGCCCGACGCCGCCCAACTCGCGCAAGGCCAGGCCTGGCGTCAGGCGCTGGCGCAGCCGGTGCTCATGTTCGCCAGTTCGCGCGAGGGTGAAGAAGAGGATTTTCTTAAGCAAATAGTGGCTGTAGCCAAAGCGCAGCGGGCGCTGCCAGCTATAAATTCAGTAGCAAATTGCCCCGCCACGGCCTTCAAGCCCTTGATCGTTCCGCGCCACCCGCAGCGCTTTGACGACGTGGCGGCGCTGGCGGCGCAGCACGGCCTGCGCGTGTCGCGCCGCTCAGCGTGGGCGGCCGGCCCGGCCGAAAGCAGCGAGGCGATGCAGGCCGACGTCTGGCTCGGCGACTCGCTGGGCGAGATGGCGCTGTATTACGGCCTGAGCGACGTCGCCTTGCTGGGCGGCAGCTTTGCGCCGCTGGGCGGACAAAACCTCATCGAAGCCGCCGCCTGCGGCTGCCCGGTCGTGATGGGGCCGCACACCTTCAACTTCACCGAAGCGGCTGAGTTGGCCGAGGCCGAGGGCGCGGCGCGGCGCGTGGCTGATCTGGCCGAAGCCGTGCAGGTCGCGCTGGGGCTGGTGAGTGATTCGCCTGCGCTGGCGCAAGCGGTGGAGGCCGGGCTGGCGTTTGCGGCCCGGAACCGGGGGGCGACCGCCAGGACGCTGGAGGCGCTGCGGGCTTATCTGTAAGGGAGCAGGAAACTACAAACATACCAGTTTCGTCATTGCGAGCGCAGCGCGGCAATCCACGGCGTTGGAACTCCTGCATGGATCGCCACGGCCTGCGGCCTCGCGATCACGAGAAACGGGTGCTTTTGAAATTTCTACCAATCTAAGCCGTATTTGACCCGTAGGTCGGGTTAGCGAAGCGTAAGCCGACAGCCCCCGGGCACAGCCAAAAGCGCCGATGTCGGGTTACGCCCCTTGGGCTAACCCGACCTACGAAGCTGCCAGCACCTCGCGGTACAGGAACAGCAAAGCACTGAGCGCCTGATTGTGCGTGGACACCGACACCCGGCGCTCATTGGCGAGCATGGTCAGGAACTGCGTCACCTCCGCTGCGCCCATGTCGCGCGGATGCCGCATCTGCCCATCACGGCCGCACCAGCGGACGAAGAAGCGAACCCAGTAGAGGTAGGCCTGTTCGGTTTTGAGGCTATAGTGTTTGTAGCGCAACACCTCGCGCAACTGCTCCAGCAAGCGCTTCGATTGGGGGATATAGGTGACCGGGTTCATCAGGCTACTCGATACCGTAGTGTTTTACAGTACGCAGCCTGACAGGCACGTTGTCAAGCGGGTTGCTGGCTTATGGTGCGTTCCGCACGGCGTCTGTCAGTTGTTCTTATCCCGTCGGATAAACTGGCTTCCCAGGTTATCCGACGAGCTACATTACGTTAAGCATCACCAAATGACCCTCGCCGATCCCCAGGAAGAACTCAGTTCGCGG
>NZ_JAUXNA010000249.1 GCF_030682935.1 Polaromonas sp. | reverse complement strand
CGTGTGCGCTCGCTCATCCTGGCCGAGTTCCCGCGCGGCCTGAAGGTCTCGCGCGAGTACGACATCTCCATCCCCGAGTTCCGCGGTGACCGCGAGCAGCTGATCCAGGCCGTGCTCAATATTGCCCACAACGCCTGCCAGGCCCTTTCGGAGCGCATCGCCGCTGGTGACGCACACCTGACTTTTCGCTCCCGGATCGCCCGCCAGGTGACATTTGGCAAGCAGCGCTATCGACTGGCATTGGAATTGCATGTCATCGACAACGGGCCCGGTGTGCCGGACTCGATCAAGGACCGTATTTTTTACCCGCTGGTGTCGGGCAGGGAAGGCGGCTCGGGGCTGGGGCTGACGCTGGCGCAAACCTTTGTTCAGCAGCATCATGGCCTGATCGAATGCGACAGCGCGCCTGGAAGAACGGATTTCAAGATGCTGATTCCGCTTCCGTAGTTTTATCAATGAGATGACCTTGGGGTGACAACAAAGACATGAAGCCGATCTGGATAGTTGACGATGACCAATCCATCCGCTTCGTGCTGGAAAAGGCGCTGCTGCGGGAGGACCTGCCCACGCGCAGTTTCACCAACCCACGCGATGTTCTGGTGGCGCTGGAGTCGGCCACTGACGAGGACGGCCCGCAGATCCTGGTGAGCGACATCCGCATGCCCGGCGGTTCGGGGCTGGAGCTTTTGTCCAAGGTCAAGGAAAAACATCCCGGACTGCCCGTGATCATCATGACGGCGTTCTCTGACCTGGACAGTGCCGTGTCGGCGTTCCAGGGAGGCGCGTTTGAATATCTGCCCAAGCCGTTCGACCTGCCGAAGGCGGTCGAGCTCATCCGCCGGGCAGTCGAAGAAAGCCAGCGTGAAGAGGTTGCCGAAGAGCGCATGGCCGCCGCGCCCGAGATGCTGGGACAGGCACCCGCCATGCAGGATGTGTTCCGCGCGATCGGCCGGCTGTCGCAAAGCAACGTGACGGTCATGATCACGGGCGAGTCCGGTTCGGGCAAGGAGCTGGTGGCGCGTGCGCTGCACAAGCACTCACCGCGCGCCAGCGGACCGTTTGTGGCCATCAACACCGCCGCCATACCCAAGGACCTGCTGGAAAGCGAACTGTTCGGCCATGAGCGCGGCGCCTTCACCGGCGCGCAGACCATGCGCCGCGGCCGCTTCGAGCAGGCCGAGGGCGGCACGCTGTTCCTCGACGAGATCGGCGACATGCCGTTCGACCTGCAGACGCGATTGCTGCGTGTGCTGTCCGACGGGCACTTCTACCGTGTGGGCGGGCACAACGCGGTCAAGGCC
>NZ_JAUXNA010000248.1 GCF_030682935.1 Polaromonas sp. | reverse complement strand
GCTGTTCAGCAGCAGGGTCACCTCTTCGGGCTGCCATTTCGCCGTCGACGCGGTGAAGTTCTTGATGTCGGAAAAAAAGACCGTCAGCTTCTTGCGCTGCGTCCGGATTTCGGCCTGGCGCGAACCTTCAAACAAGGACTGGTAAACCTGCGGCGCCAGGTAGCGCGACAGCTGTTGCGCCAGGTCCCGCAGCCGCCGGGCATAAGCGGTACGCTCCAGATGAAGTTTCAGGCGCGCCAGCAGCACTGGCGGACTGATGGGCTTGGTCACATAGTCGGTGGCGCCAAGGTCCAGGCCGCGGTGCTCCTCCTCGACACTGCCCAGAGCCGTCAGGAATATCACCGGGATGTCGGCGGTGCGCGGATCACGCCCCAGCCGCTGGAGTACCTCATAGCCATCCATGTCCGGCATCATCACGTCCAGCAGGATGATGTCGGGCCGCTGCGCGGATACCGCCAGTGCCAGTCCGGCATCGCCCGACGCTGCCAGCATCACTTCATAACGCTCGCGCAGCAGCGCGTCCAGCAGGTAGCGGATGTCCTCGCTGTCCTCGATCACGAGGATGCGCGAGCGGGAGGCCATGGCTGTGCTGGCCTGCACCGGCGCCATTGTGTCCGTCCCGCCAGCCGTCGCCTCCATGCGCCATTTCCTTTACAAAAACACACGGGCGCTACCGCGCTGCCGCCTACTTCGCCAGCGCCGCGCGCATACCGTCAATCACGGCACGGTAATCCGGCTTGCCAAAAATGGCGCTGCCCGCCACAAAGGTGTCGGCCCCTGCATCGGCCACCCGGCGGATGTTGTCGGTCTTGATGCCGCCATCGACCTCCAGGCGGATGTCCTTGCCCGAAGCCTCAATGCGCTTGCGGGCCTGCTCGATCTTGCGCAACGCCGAGTCAATGAAGCCCTGCCCGCCGAAACCCGGATTGACGCTCATGATCAGGATCAGGTCGAGATCCTCGATCACCCAGTCCAGCACGTCCAGCGGCGCCGCCGGGTTGAACACCAGCCCGGCCTTGCAACCTTTGGACTTGATGGCCTGCACGCTGCGGTGCACGTGGCCGGAGGCGTCGGG
>NZ_JAUXNA010000247.1 GCF_030682935.1 Polaromonas sp. | reverse complement strand
TGCCTTGACTTTTTCAAAGGCCGCCACGGTGGAATCCCAGTCACCCACGTTGCCCACCGATGCATAAAAGGTGTAGCCCAGGGCTTTTTGCTCGTCCAGCCACTTGGTGAAGTCGCGCGTGGGGCCGCAGCCCGCCACCACAGTGAAACCATCTTTGGCCAGCCGCTGGCAAATGGCGGTTCCAATGCCCCCCATACCACCGGTTACGTACGCTACTTGCTTTGCCATCGCTATCTCCTTGATTTTGTTAATTTCCGCGAAACCATTTTGCTACCAATTAAATAGCTACTTATACCGGCAGGACGCGGTCAAAGCACTGTTTTAGCTTAAATTTAGCGTTCCAGTGTGAGGGCGACCCCCATGCCGCCACCGATACACAGGCTGGCAATGCCCTTTTTGGCATCGCGGCGCACCATCTCATGCAGCAGCGTCACCAGGATGCGGCAACCGGATGCACCAATCGGGTGGCCAATGGCAATCGCGCCGCCATTGACGTTGACCTTGCTTGTGTCCCAGCCCATTTCAGCGTTCACCGCGCAGGCTTGTGCCGCAAAGGCTTCATTGATCTCCAGCAAGTCCAGGTCCTGCGCGTTCCAGCCAGCGCGCTGCAGCGCCTTGGTCGATGCGGGCACCGGACCCATGCCCATGTAGGCGGGGTCCAGCCCGGCCGTGGCGTAGCTTGCAATGCGCGCCAGGGGCTTGAGGCCCAGGGCCGCCGCCTTTTTGGCCGTCATGACCATCACGGCGGCAGCCCCATCGTTCAGGCCAGAGGCATTGCCGGCGGTCACGCTGCCGGCCTTGTCAAACGCCGGGCGCAAGCCTGCCAGGCCGTCAGCGCTGGTTTTTCGGTTGATGAACTCGTCGGCCGAAAACACCACCGCATCGCCTTTTTTCTGCGGAATGGTGATGGGAACGATCTCGTCCTTGAACTTGCCCGCGTCTTGCGCGGCCGCAGCCTTCGTCTGGCTGGCCAGCGCGAGGGCGTCCTGCATGGCGCGGTCAATGCCGTACTTTTTGCCTACGTTTTCTGCGGTGATGCCCATGTGGTACTGGTTGTAAACGTCCCAGAGTCCGTCCACGATCATGGTGTCGATCATTTTCCAGTCACCCATGCGCTGGCCTTCACGCGAGCCGTTCAACACATGCGGGGAAGCACTCATGTTTTCCTGGCCACCGGCAATCACGATGTCGCTGTCGCCGGTTGCCACGGCCTGCGCTGCGAGCATG
>NZ_JAUXNA010000243.1 GCF_030682935.1 Polaromonas sp. | reverse complement strand
CCTGTTCGTGGCCGAGCGCGCCGCCAGCAAGATCCCCGACGTGCCTGAAGACACGCCCAAGCGCAGCATCGAGTCGGTGGCCGTGATCGGTGCCGGCACCATGGGCGGCGGCATTTCCATGAACTTCCTCAACGCCGGCATTCCGGTCAAGATGCTGGAAATGAAGCAGGAGGCGCTAGACCGCGGCGTCGCCACGATTCGCAAAAACTACGAAGCGCAGGTCAAAAAAGGCAAGCTCAAGCAAGACAAGTACGAGCAGCGCATGAGCCTGCTCAGCACCACGCTGCGCTACGACGACCTGAGAGACGCCGACATGGTCATAGAAGCTGTCTTCGAAGAAATGGGCGTGAAAGAAAAAGTCTTCAAGGAGCTCGATCGCGTCATGAAGCCCGGTGCGATTTTGGCTTCCAACACCTCCACGCTGGATGTGAACAAGATCGCCAGCTTCACCCAGCGCCCGCAGGACGTCGTGGGCATGCACTTTTTCAGCCCGGCCAACATCATGAAGCTGCTTGAGGTGGTGCGCGCCGAGAAAACCGGCAAGGACGTGCTGGCCACCGTGATGGCGCTTGCCAGGAAAATCAAGAAAACGGCCGTGGTGTCTGGCGTTTGCGACGGCTTCATTGGCAACCGCATGATCGAGCAGTACGGCCGCCAGGGTGGTTTCCTGCTGGATGAAGGTTGCACGCCTGAGCAGGTGGACAAAGCCGTCGAGAAATTCGGTTTTGCCATGGGCCCGTTCCGCATGGGCGATCTGGCAGGCAACGACATCGGCTGGGCCATTCGCAAGCGCCGGTATCTTGAAAAGCCTGACATGAAGTACAGCAAAACGGCCGACCTTCTGTGTGAAAAAGGCCGGTTTGGACAGAAAACCGGCGCGGGCTGGTACGACTACCTTCCCGGCAAGCGCGACGCCATTCCCAGCGCTGAAGTCGTGCAGATGATCGAAGCGCATCGCGCATCCCTGGGCATCACCCCGCGCAAAATCTCCGACGAAGAAATCGTGCAACGCCTGGTGTTTTCGCTGGTCAATGAAGCCGCCCATATTCTGGAAGAAGGCATTGCCAACAAGGCCAGCGACATCGACATGGTCTACCTGATGGGTTACGGCTTCCCGGTTTTTCGTGGTGGTCCCATGCTGTACGCCGACCAGGTGGGCTTGTTCAACGTGGTGCAGGCCATGCACCGCTTTGCGCAAAACCCGCTGGACGACGCCAAGTTCTGGCAGCCCGCGCCGCTGCTGGCCAGGCTCGCGGCCGAAGGCAAGACCTTTAACTGATTCCCGGAGATTTCCATGACCTCAGCTGTAATTGTTTCCACCGCCCGCACACCTCTGGCCAAAAGCTGGAAGGGCTCCTTCAACATGACGCATGGCGCCACCCTGGGCGGCCATGCTGTTCAGCACGCGATTGCCCGCGCCGGCATTGAAGCCGCAGAAGTCGAAGACGTGATCATGGGCTGCGCCACGCCCGAAGGCGCCACGGGTGCCAACATTGCCCGGCAGATCGCGCTGCGTGCGGGCTGCCCCATCACTGTGTCGGGCATGACGGTCAACCGTTTTTGTTCATCCGGCCTGCAAACCATTGCATTGGCGGCCCAGCGCGTGATCGCCGGAGAAGCCGGTATTTTTGTCGCTGGCGGTGTGGAGAGCATTTCCTGCGTGCAGCAGGAAATGAACACCCACATGCTGCGTGAAGACTGGCTGGTCAAAAACAAGCCCGAGATTTACTGGAACATGCTGCAAACCGCCGAGCAGGTGGCCAAGCGTTACGGCATTTCACGCGAGCGCATGGATGAATACGGCGCCGCCAGCCAGCAAAAAGCCACGGCCGCACTGGCCGCTGGCCTGTTTGAGGCAGAGATCGCACCCATCACCGTCACCATGGGTGTCGCCGACCCCGTGATGGGCCTGAGCACCAGACAGGTCACGGTCAGCCAGGACGAAGGCATTCGCGCAGGCACCACCCAGGAGGGCATCAGCGGCATCAAGCCAGCCATTCCGGGCGGCGTCATCGCCGCGGGCAACGCCAGCCAGTTTTCTGATGGCGGCGGCGCCGTGGTGGTCATGGACGAAAAAGTGGCCGAGCGAAAAGGCCTCATGCCCCTGGGCCGCTTCCTGGGTTTTGCCGTTGCAGGCTGCGAGCCCGACGAAATGGGCATCGGTCCGGTATTCGCTATCCCAAAGGTATTGGCCAGGCTGGGCCTGAAGGTCAGCGACATCGACCTGTGGGAGCTGAACGAGGCGTTTGCCGTGCAGGTGCTGTACTGCGCCGACAAGCTGGGCATTCCCATGGACAAGCTCAACGTCAATGGCGGCGCGATTGCAGTCGGACACCCCTACGGCGTCACCGGGCAGCGCCTGACCGGCCACGCGTTGATTGAAGGCAAGCGGCGCGGCGTCAAGCGCGTTTGCGTGACCATGTGCATTGGCGGCGGCATGGGCGCAGCCGGCATTTTCGAAGTGCTGTAAGGCGGATCGTTCAAGCACCCAGCAGGGCCGAGCATGCGATTTGTTGCATGCGTCGGCCCATTTTTTTTCCTGTCATGAAGGTCAGCCATGTCTTTGCGTTCCACTCTTGATTTTTTGCTCTACCAGTGGCTTGACGCCGAGTCGCTGAACCAGCGCGAGCGCTTTGCCGACCACAGCCGCGAGACCTTTGACGCGGTGTTCGACACCTGCGAGCGCATTGCCCGCGAAAAATACGCCCCATTCAACCGGCTGGTGGACACGCAGGAACCGCATTTTGACGGCGAAAAAGTCATCCTGCCGCAGGCCACGCACGATGCGCAAAAGGCCTATGCGGCTTCGGGCATGCTCAGCGCGGCGCAAGACTACGAGATCGGCGGCATGCAGCTGCCCTACACGGTTGAAGCGGCGGCCAATGCCTTTTTTGCGATGGCCTCGGTCAGCATCGGCTCCGGCATGCTGACTACGGGCAATGCCAATTTGCTGATGGTGCATGGCACCGAGTTGCAGAAAAAAGTCTTTGCGCTCAACGAGTTCTCGGGTTGCTGGTCGGGCACCATGTGCCTGTCGGAGCCGCAGGCGGGGTCGTCGCTCAGCGACGTGACGACGCGCGCGCTGCCCGATGGCGATGGTTTTGAGGCTGACCCGCTGGGCCCCCGCTACCGCCTCAAGGGCAACAAAATGTGGATTTCGTCGGGCGAACACGATCTGACCGACAACATCATCCACCTGGTGCTGGCCAAGATACCCGGTCCCGATGGCAAGCTGATTCCGGGTACGCGCGGG
>NZ_JAUXNA010000240.1 GCF_030682935.1 Polaromonas sp. | reverse complement strand
AGTACCCGTCAACCCCCGCATGGAAAGCCGCTGGCTGGCTGGCGGCTGCGCCTGTACACCATTATTTTTGAAGCCGACACCCGTGCCGGGCGATGGTTTGACAAAAGCCTCATTTTCATCATCCTGACCAGCATTGCCTTGGTGATGGCGGACAGCGTCGAGTCCCTGCACCTGGCGCATGGCCGGATGTTCCAGGTGATGGAGTGGGTTTTTACGTTTCTTTTTACCGCTGAATACATCGCCCGGCTGCTGTGCGTGCGCCGGCCGCTGCAGTATGCGGGCAGCTTTTTCGGCTTCATTGATCTGCTGGCCTTGCTGCCCACTTACCTGGCGCTGTTTTTTCCGGGGCTCCATGCGTTGATTGATGTGCGCGTGCTTAGGCTGCTGCGCGTGTTTCGGGTGTTCAAGCTCACGGCCTATGTGACTGAATACCAGTCGCTGGGGCGTGCACTGGCCGCCAGCGGCCGCAAGATTCTGGTGTTTTTAACGGCTGTGCTGATGCTGGTTTTGGTCATGGGCACGGTGATGTATGTGGTCGAGGGCCGGGACAATGGCTACACCAGCATTCCAACCTCGATTTACTGGGCCATCAGCACCGTGACAACGGTGGGCTTTGGCGACATTACGCCAAAAACCGATTTGGGACGGCTGATTACTTCCTTCATGATGCTGCTCGGCTGGGGCATTCTGGCGGTGCCCACAGGCATTGTCACGGCGGAAATGGCCGCACAGCGGCGTATGGCGCAGGTGCCCGTGCCCACCACACGCACCTGCCACGAGTGCCTGACCGAGGGGCACACACCTGACGCCAATTACTGCCTGCACTGCGGCGCCAGGCTGCCGCCCTACCAGCAGCAGGAAAAAGCAGCCGAATCACCCTGACGCTGCGGCCCCTTCAGGCGCCGGCGGTCAGCCTGCGTGGCGTGATTTCCACCGAATCGGTGGCCGTGCTCATCCACACCGTGCCGTCCTGAACCGTGACTTGCAGCTGCATGCCGCGCTCGGCCAGTTTGGCCAGCGCCTGGCTTTGCGCCGCCTCAATCTGCCACACCAGCAGATTGTCAGCGCGCGTCAGTTTGCTTTCAATGCCTTTCCACCACACTGGCGTGCTGCTGGAAAAGCTGTACACGCTGACGCGTTCGGCGCGCCCCGCTGCGCGCATCAGGCGCTTGTCGTCGGGCTGGCCCACGTCAATCCAGTGCAGCACCGCTTCGGTGTAGTCTTTGTGCCACAGGGCGGGCTCGTTCACATCCCACAGGTCTTTGGCAAATTCAAGCTTGCCCTTTTTGTCGTCGGCTGGCACATTGAGCGCAAAGGCCAGCAGGCGGATCATCATGCGTTCATCGGTCTCGGACGGATGGCGCGCAATGATCACGCTGTGGTCGGCATAAACGCCGCGGTCCATGTCGGCGATTTGCAGTTGGGCTTTGTGAATGGTGGCTTTGATGGCCATGGGGAATTGTTCTCAGGTGGCGGCCCGTTGGACCCGCGTTAAACGTTCTATTGGAACAGCCTTTTTGTGGGAGGATCAGGCCGGGGTGCCTGAGGGCTCCAGCGCGCCTGCTTGGCCCGTCTGGAAAGCTTTACTTACGAATGTCACCTCCTCCTACGCGGCGCGTTCTGGCGAGCGGTTACAAACGGAATTCACAACAAGGAGTTCCATCATGGACGCCCATCAACAAGTAGCCAACAACGCCATCACCCCGCCGACCCTGACCGAACGGCTGCGCAGCAGCAAGGCGCTGATTCCCACCCTGGCGGTGATGGGCGTGACTGTCATGGCACTCGCCGCCACTTTGGTGGTGAACCGGACTGAAGCGCAGCCCGGCGGAGCCGAAGCCGTCGCCAAAGCACAAACGGACAAGGAAAAAACCGTCAGGGCTGAGGCCTTCACCAAAGCGGATCCGGGCAAGGAAAAAACAGTTGCGAAAGCACTGGCGACCACGACCAAGCGCGCCCCTGTCGCAGTCGCCCAGGCGCCGAAAGCTGCCATTTGCACGACCTGCGGCACGGTGGAATCTGTGGTCGCCGTGCAGCGCCAGGGACAGGTCAACGGCGTCGCCGTTGGCGGCACCACGGTGGGCTTGGGCACCGTGGCCGGTGGTGTCGTCGGCGGTCTGCTGGGCAATCAGGTTGGCGGCGGCAGCGGCAAAACGGCCATGACCGTACTTGGCGTGGCAGGCGGCGCTTTTGCGGGCAATGCCATCGAGCACAACATGAAGAAAGTCACCAGCTACCAAATGCGTGTCCGCATGAACGACGGCTCGCTGCGAACCATTGAGCAGGCCAGTGCCGTTCAGTCGGGCGCCCGGGTGGTGGTCGAGGGCAACACCCTGCGCCTGGCACCCTCCGCCAGTTCTGCTGCTGCGGGCTAGGCGGCAGGCAGCGGCGCGTTGGCATGATGCGTCTTGAAATGAGTCATTGCGTAATGCACTGGCGAGCGCGACTGAGCGCGACTGGCACCGCAGGGTCGGCGAAACGGCCCGGCATTATGCGAAGATTCACACTATTTCAGCAAGGAACCCATGAAAGCAATCTGGAATGGCGCAGTGATTGCGCAAAGCGATGAGACGGTAGTGCTTGAGGGCAACCACTACTTTCCCGAGAATACGCTCAATCGCGACTACGTGACCTTCAGCAACCACCACACCACATGTTCCTGGAAAGGCCAGGCCAGCTACTACTCGCTGCTGGTCGATGGAGAAATGAATACCGATGCCGCCTGGTATTACCCCGATCCCAAATCCGGGGCGGAGAGCATCAAGGGGCATGTCGCTTTCTGGAAGGGTGTGAAGATCGAACCCTGATGCGCACGGCGTTCTGTCTGACGCGGATTTGCCCGGCGCTGGCTTATAAATGGGCTGGGCTGGGTTGGAATACGCTGCCGAGAATTCAGCCATGGTTTTCAAGGAGTCGCTTCCATGTTCAAACACATCCTGGTTCCTGTAGACGGCTCGTCCACCGCACGCCAGGCCATCGGCAAGGCCATGGCGATTGCCGAGGCGTTCAAAAGCGCGGTGACGGTCGTCTATGTCATTGATCCTTATGCCTTTACCGGCGTGGGGGCGGACTTTGCCTATGGCCAGGCCGAGTACCTCAGTGCGGCGGCGGCCGAAGCCGAAGAAGCGATCAAGGCTGCGAAGCAGGCTTTTGAGGAGCGCGGCATCAGCGTCAACGGATCGGTCGTGGAGGGGCATTCGATTTACCGCGGCATCCTTGACGCGGCGGCGTCCGTGAACGCCGACCTGGTGGTCATGGGTTCGCACGGCCGGCGCGGGCTTGAACGGCTGGTACTGGGCAGCGTCACGGCCCAGGTGCTGTCGCATGCGCATTTGTCCGTTCTGGTTGTTCGCGAATAGGCGTGCGGGTTTCGGGGTAAGTCGTTCGTATTTTCATCAAACTGCAACACAAGGCCTGTAGTCTATGCGGCATTTGGCGACCTCAGGTTTTGCAGGAGAGACCCCTTGAATTCAAGCGACGAAGAAGTGATGCGGCGCATTCGCCACGACCTGATTGACAGCTATGACGAAGAGCTGGAAATGGAACTGGAAGACCGCACGGTGGCGCAGCTGACCGGCGAAGAGCCGCTGACCCACAGCCCCGAAGACAAAGAAAACCGCAGGCAGTATTTCCGCGAGCTGTTCCGCCTCCAGGGCGAACTGGTCAAGCTGCAGGACTGGGTGGTCAGCACCGGCCACAAGGTGGTCATTTTGTTTGAGGGGCGCGATGCCGCGGGCAAGGGCGGCGTGATCAAACGCATCACCCAGCGCCTCAACCCACGCGTGTGCCGCGTGGCGGCGCTGCCCGCGCCCAACGACCGCGAACGCACCCAGTGGTACTTCCAGCGCTACGTGGCGCACCTGCCTGCGGCGGGCGAGATCGTGCTGTTCGACCGCAGCTGGTACAACCGCGCCGGCGTGGAGCGCGTCATGGGTTTTTGCACCGACGAGCAGTACGAGGAGTTTTTTCGTACCGTGCCGGCACTTGAAAAAATGCTGGTCAGCTCAGGCGTTCAGATCATCAAGTACTGGTTTTCCATTTCCGACGAAGAGCAGAACCTGCGTTTTCTGGGCCGCATGCACGATCCGCTCAAGCAGTGGAAGCTCAGCCCCATGGACCTGGAGTCCCGCAGTCGCTGGGAGGCGTACACCAAGGCCAAGGAAATCAT
>NZ_JAUXNA010000074.1 GCF_030682935.1 Polaromonas sp. | reverse complement strand
CAGACTGATCAGGACAGCCTGCCGCCCTACGAGGTGCTGGACGCGATTCTGGAGCGCTACATGGAAAATGACCAGAGCGTGGAAATCATTGTGGCCGCCGGTTTTGAGCGTGCGGTGGTTGAACGTGTGGCGCGGCTTATCCGGCTCAACGAGTACAAGCGCCGCCAGGCGCCAGTGGGCATCCGGGTGACTCACCGAAGCTTCGGCAAGGATTGGCGCTATCCTATAACCAGTCAATTTCGTGCGTGAGCCTTTCAGGCCACGCAGTATTCAAACCCTAAAACTCCCGGAGACTTTTCAGTGAAACAAATTACCGCCGTCGTCAAGCCCTTCAAACTCGAAGAAGTCCGCGAGGCGCTGGCCGAGTGCGGCGTCACCGGCCTGACCGTGACCGAAGTCAAGGGTTTTGGGCGCCAGAAGGGGCACACCGAACTGTACCGTGGTGCCGAGTACGTGGTCGATTTTCTGCCCAAGGTCAAGGTCGAAGTGGTGGTTAAAACCGACGACGTGGACCGCTGTGTCGATGCCATCGTGCGTGCCGCCCGCACCGGAAAAATCGGTGATGGCAAGATTTTCATCACCAGCGTGGAGCGCGTCGTGCGCATCCGCACCGGGGAAGAAGACGAAGCGGCTGTTTAAACCTGGAAACGCTGCAAGGCGCTTAAATCTGGTCAAGCCGCAGGGTGGGCGCCGTCATGCCCGCTGCCTGCACCAGCGCCTCCAGCAACAACTCCGCATCGCTGCCGGTGCGAATCAGTTCCATTTGCCAGTCGTTCATGAAACCGGCCTTCACGGCCGAACCCAGGAAAGCCAGCAGGCTGTCGTAGAAGCCGCTCATGTTCAGCAGGCCCACGGGTTTGTCGTGGTAACCGAGCTGGCGCCAGGTCCAGACTTCAAAAAATTCTTCGAGGGTGCCAATCCCGCCGGGCAGCGCCAGAAATGCGTCGGCGTGTTCGGCCATGATGCGCTTGCGCTCATGCATGTTTTCAACGATGTGCAGTTCGGTGCAGCCGGTGTGGGCCCATTCCTTTTCCACCAACGCCTTGGGGATGACGCCAATCACCCGGCCGCCAGCGGCCAGCGCGGCGTCCGCCATGATGCCCATCAGTCCATTGTGGCCGCCGCCGTAGACCAGTTGGCCGTCATGCTGGCCGATCCAGGTGCCGACCTGGCGCGCCATCGCTGCAAACTCGGGCGTGTCGCCCGGGCGCGAGCCGCAGTACACACAGACTGAAAAGGCGGGCTTGCGTTTGCTGGCTTCGGCGTTCATGCTGCAAGCCTCTGGTAGAGCGCCATGGCCCAAGTGCCTGCGCAGAGCAATAAACTGAGCAGCACGGCGGCGCTGCCCATGTCTTTGGCGCGCTTGGAAAGGTCGTGCCACTCGGGACCGATGCGGTCGATGGCAGTTTCTATGCCGGTGTTGAGCAGCTCGACGATCATGATGAGAACGACCGTTCCGGCCAGTAACACGGTCTCAATCCAGCTGCGGCCAAGCCAGAAGGCGGCGGGAACGAGGACAACCGAGGCAATGGCTTCCTGGCGGAACGCCGTCTCGTGCCAGCCAGCGCGCAGTCCTGCGAGGGAGTAGCCCATGGCGTGCCAGACGCGGCTCAGGCCTTTGCGGTTTTTTTGGGGATTCACCGGCGCATCGGCCTGTGACGGAGGGATGGCAGGGCTCTTTTCGGAAGCCGAAAACGGTACTTGTTGGGACATGCAGGGATTGTCTCGCAGCTTGGCCGTGTGTTGATATCAGGACCGATGGGGTGCCACGGCACTGTTTTCGGCCTTGCTTGTCTTTTTCCTGGTTTTGGCGGGCGCCATCCAGGTCACCAGTTGCGTGCCCGCCCAGGCATCGTGCCAGAACTGTTGCCGGGGATGAAAGCGCGCCAAAATCGCCCACACCGCCACCCATCCGAGGGTCAGGACGGCACCGTCCATGCCGGGCAACGCAAACAGCCAACTCACGCCCAGCGGTGGCAAAAACCACAGCCAGCTCAGCACATAGCGCAACAGGGCCCGTTTTTGGGTAACGGCTGCGCCATGAACGTCCACCACACGAATATTCCATGTCTTCATCGCCAGCGTCTGGCCTTTGGCCCAGAACCAGACAAAATAAATGCCAAAAATTACAAAAACAAAAGCTTGCAGGGCGTGGCGGTTGTCCATGGCATTGCGGGTCTGGCTCAGGGTGCCAAACAGGTAGCCGGCGATGAAGGCCACCCCAAACATCAGCATGCCTTCGTACATCCAGCAGGCCATGCGCCTGGTCAGCGACGGGATTTGAGTGCTATTTACTGTCAATTTTGTAGCTATGAGGAGGCGTTGCCGGAAGGCGGTCGCGCCGATTGATGGAGAGAAAAGCTCAGCGTCCAGGCTCAGCGCCAGTTCCGCCCGTAGCGCTTTCACCTGCACGCAGCGTTGCGGGATTGGTGAGCGCCGCCGGTGGAGGCATGATTTTAGGCGCAGGCCTGGAAGCCGGCTTGGCCGCTTGGTGAGGAACTGCTGTCAGCTTCTGCGGTGCCACGGGTTTGACCGCTGTTGCGGCGCCACCCGGCTTGGGGCTGGCCTTGGCCGCCAGCTTCTGTTTTTCTTCAGCGCTCAGTGCCTGGTAGGTCTGCCATTTTTCCTTTTTCTCTTCCGTCGTCAGTTCCCTGGAAAGCTCTTTGGTTTTTGCAAAGTTAAGACGTGCCTGGGCGCGTTGCTGGGGACTGAGGGTGACCCACTCGTTCATGCGGCTGTGCATGGTGGCTTGTCCTTCGGGGGGGAGCGAAGGGTAATTTTTGGAGATTTCCAGCCACTTGCGCTTTTGCGCTTCACTGATGGTGTTCCAGCTCAAGGCCAATGGCTTGAGCGTCTGCTGCTGCATCGGGGTGAGTTCTGCCCAGGAAGGTCCGGAAGCGGCAGGCTTGCGGGGTGCCACTGACGACGGTTTGCTGGCTGCGGAGGCGCTGGCAGCGCTGATCGGTTTGGCTGCCTGCGCAAAACTGAGGGCGGGCAGAGCCAGCAAGCTGGCGCACGCCAGCACAAGCGACAGCCGCTGCAGTCTCAAGGCCCAAGCGCCCATGCCCTTGCGCATCAACCGGGGTAGATGGCTATGGGGCGGTTGGGCATGTAAAAAGGCTGCTTGCGCGATCATTGGACAGTCGGGGCTCGGGGTTATCGGGGCTAGCGTGTGGCCTTGAGAAACTGGACAAAACCGGGATCTGAAAATGCGGCCGGAGGAAGCTCATCGGTCAGCAGCGCCGCATCCACCTCGGCCACTTCCCGGGCCCGATTGTCGTTTTGGATCGAATTGATGGTCAGCAGGCCGGCTACCAGCGCAATGAGCGGGAGCACCGAGCCAATGCGGGCCCACCAACTCAGGCCTTCACCAGCGCCCCACATCAGGGCCGCACTGCCGCCCGTGTTGACCATGCTGCTGGCGGTTTCCGTCTTTGCAATTTTTCGCATGGATACAGCCCGGGCACGCGCCGCACGCAGACGTTCCGAAATGTCATAAGGCAAGTCGGATGCGCCCGCGGACAAATAGGATGCGGTTTTCAGACCGAAACGTTCTTGCAAGGTATCGGTTCTTTTGATCAGTAAGTTAGTCATAGTTTTATACCTCCAGCCCTCAGGGCTTTGCTGAGGGCCTTGACTGCGCGGGAGCAATGTGTCTTGACGCTACCTTCAGAGCAGCCCATGGCCATTGCAGTTTCCGCTACATCCATTTCTTCCCAATAACGCATTAGAAAAGCTTCCCGTTGACGACCGGGCAACTCCTTTATCTGCAGTTCGATCTCATGCAATATCTGCGCCCGTTCCGTGGCGTCCTGGGCGCTTTCTGTTCCTTCCGAGTTTGTCAGGACCTCTAAAGTTTCCAGAAGATCAAAATCTCCGTCTTCTCCCGGTGATTCGAAGTCGCTCAGGTTGGAAAAAAGGGCGTTTCGGGTCTTGCGGCGGCGAAACCAGTCCAGCGTCGTGTTTGACAAAATCCGCTGAAACAACATGGGCAACTCGGCGGCAGGCTTGTCGCCATAGTGCTGCGCGAGTTTCATCATGCTGTCCTGCACGATGTCCAGAGCAGCTTCACCGTCTCGCACGTGATAAACGCTGCGCTTGAAAGCCCGTTTTTCAACGCTTTTCAGGAAGTCGGAAAGTTCTTGTTCAGTTGCCAACGGTGTGGGGTTCCGGGTTGTCCTGCGCTGTCGTTATTGTCTTTTGCGCATGCCGTGTATTTGGAGTTGGCAGTCAGGCCCACCTTTTAACATGCAGCTTCAAAATTATCGCACCATGCCTAACGGCGCCTGGCGCCTTTTGCGCCGCTGCAGTCACTGCGCAGTGTGAAAATGCCATAATGCTCCCTGCAATTCAAACGGCAAACGGGTCATGACTCGGCGAATTATGTCTTCGCTTATGGTTTTGGCCTCAAGTCTTGACGCCGCTTCACAAGAGTGGGCCAAGAGGCACCCAAGGTATTTCGTTAGAGAAATTCACAAAGGTTGATCATGGAAATTTCAAAAGTGGAACTCGCTTCCGCGGCAGCCGCATCGGCCCAAACAGCGACCCAAGCCGATCCTCAAGAGCTTAGAGGCGCTGAAATCCTCGTCAAGGCGCTTCAGGCCGAGGGTGTCAAGCACATCTGGGGTTATCCGGGCGGCGCAGTTCTTCATATTTACGACGCTTTTTACAAGCAAGACACGTTCGAGCATGTGCTGGTGCGCCATGAGCAGGCCGCAGTGCATGCCGCTGATGGCTATGCCCGCGCCACGGGCGATGTCGGCGTTGCGCTGGTCACTTCCGGCCCGGGCCTGACCAATGCCGTGACAGGCATTGCCACGGCCTACATGGACAGCATTCCCATGGTCATCATCAGTGGCCAGGTGCCGACGGCTGCCATCGGCCTTGATGCCTTCCAGGAATGCGATACCGTTGGCATCACCCGCCCCATCGTCAAGCACAACTTCTTGGTCAAGGATGTGCGGGACATGGCCGAGACCATGAAAAAGGCTTTCCATATCGCCCGAACCGGCCGGCCCGGTCCCGTGGTGGTTGACGTGCCCAAAGACGTCTCGTTCAACAAGACCTTGTATACGGGCTATCCAAAGAGCGTTGAAATGCGCTCCTACAACCCGGTTCGCAAAGGCCATGCCGGGCAAATCCGCAAAGCCTTGCATCTGCTCATGACGGCCAAGCGGCCCTATATTTACACCGGCGGCGGCGTGTTGCTGAGCAACGCTTCGCAGGAGTTGCGTACGCTGGTGGACATGCTGGGTTATCCCTGCACCAATACGCTGATGGGCTTGGGCGCTTATCCGGCCAGCGACAAGAAATTCCTCGGCATGCTGGGCATGCACGGGACGCTGGAAGCCAATAACGCCATGCAGAACTGCGACGTGTTGCTGGCCGTGGGCGCGCGTTTTGACGACCGCGTGATTGGCAACCCCAAGCACTTCGCCCAGAACGAACGCAAGATCATTCACATCGATATTGATCCGTCGAGCATCTCCAAACGCGTTAAGGTCGATATTCCCATTGTGGGCGATGTGAAAGACGTGCTGACCGAACTGATCGCGATGATCAAGGAATCCGGTCTCAAGCCCGACGCCAACGCGCTCGGCGCTTGGTGGAGCACGATTGAAGAATGGCGCAAGCGGGACTGCATGAAGTACAGCTTGGGCAGCGGTGATGTCATCAAGCCCCAGTACGTGGTCGAGACGCTCTGGAACATGACCAAGGACGCCGATACCTACATCACGTCGGATGTGGGCCAGCACCAGATGTGGGCCGCGCAATACTACAAGTTTGACGAGCCGCGCCGCTGGATCAATTCCGGTGGCATCGGCACCATGGGCGTCGGTATTCCCTATGCCATGGGGATCAAGCTGGCCAAGCCGGATTCCGAAGTGTTTTGCATTACAGGCGAAGGCTCGGTGCAGATGTGTATCCAGGAACTTTCAACCTGTCTGCAGTACAACACGCCGATCAAGAT
>NZ_JAUXNA010000230.1 GCF_030682935.1 Polaromonas sp. | reverse complement strand
GGTACCGCTAAGTTGTTGATTTGTATAGGGTGAGCCAACGCAGGGTGTGAAAAACGTGAGATCGTAAGTTGTTGATTTAAAACAAGAAAAAAGTTGTGTATAACGAAATGGCCTTGATGCGGTGAATGTCAATCTAGTTGTCGCCTAAGAGGTTGAATTTAAGCGGCTTTTTTGAGTTCTGGATTTGCTTCCTTTTGACTATTTTTTTCTTCAACCTGTTGATCAGGATTGAGGTGAACCACGCGTACTGGCTGCAAGTTCCGAGTGGGGCCACTCCAACGCTGGGGATGCGCGGCCTTCGCAGCCTCATAGACGTCAACGCGCTTGCATAGCAACGCAGTATCCATGCCCGCATGGCGTTCATGAGGCGTCACGAAGCGGATGGCAAAGTAGCCTAAAGTGGGTCAGTTTTCGGTCGGCGGCAACACGCCCTGAGGCCAGGCGGAAGTTCAATCACCAGTTGCGCACGCGGCCCGTGTCGAGATGGACAAACTGCTCGCGCGGATAAAAACCCACGCCGCCCGCACGCAGCGACAGCGCCGCCTCGTGCAGATCGGCCAGCGGCACGCCGGGCAGGCGCACGTCGATCGCGCGGCCTTCCATGTGCAGGCTGCGCTTGGCTACGCCGCCGCTGCGTGTCTGGCGCAGGTTGGCGTTGGTGGCGGGGCAGCGGTAACCGGAGATCACCTCAAAAGAATCCTTGCTGCCAAGAACCTGTTGCACGCGGTGCAGCAGGTCGTATATCTGCGGGTCCATCAGGCCGATGTCGCCGGTGTAATGGTCGCGCAGAAAACGGTTCAATGAGACCAGCGCCGCTGGAAGGTAGTGCTCCTTGTCTGCGTACACGAGGTCGATTTTCTCGTGGGTGTGGGTATGGACCAGCGCTAGCCCGCGTGCGTCCGGCACCGAGGCCAGGGCTGCAGGGGCCGCCAGTGCCGGCAGGGCGGCGGTCGCGGCGAGTCGGGCCGTGAGGTGCAGGAAGCGGCGGCGGGCCAGTGTGAAGGGGTCGGTCATGGCTTATTCCTTGATGGACGGTGGATTCGGTGCGCGCTGCCGCAAGGCGGTGTCAAGCAGGCGGTCGAGCCCATAGATATCTTCGAAAAAGAAAATTCGGCCCTCTTTCACCAGCGCAGTTCCATAAGCAATCAGCACCGGCACCGGCTCGGCCAGCCGCAGCGTGGCCGATTCACCCCGGCTCATGGCTTTTTGTATGCGCTCCTCGGTCCACTCCGGCATGCCCTTGAGCACGAATTTGGCCAGCGCCACCGGCTGCTCGACGCGGATGCAGCCGTGGCTGAAGTCGCGCCGGGCGCGCTCGAACAGCTGGGTAGCCGGTGTGTGGTGCAGGTAGATGTTGTCGCGATTCGGAAACACGAACTTGATGTCGCCGAGCGCGTTTTTCGGTCCCGGTCGCTGGCGGATGCGCGATTGGCCGGCCAGCACGGCATCCAGCAGCGAAGCCGAGACCGTCCTGTCCACGCGGCCATCGGCCGACACAAATTCCATCTCTTCCCGCGCCAGATAGCCCGGATCACGCCGCAGCTTGGGCACGGTTTCGGCGCGGGCAATTGACGGCGGCACGTTCCAGTAGGGGCTGAACTCGATGAAACGCATGTCTTCATCAAACAGCGGGGTGCGCGTGTCCAGCGACTTGCCGACGACGACCTTCATCTCCTGCAGCACGTGGATGCGCTCGCCCTGCACTTCGTAGGCGCGCAGCACAAATTCCGGGATGTTGATGACAATCATGCGCGGCGCCTGCATCAGCGGGGTCCATCGCAGGCGCTCCAGCATCAGCTCGATCTGCCGCACGCGGGCCGCGGGTGTCACCTGCAGCTGCGTCAGCGTGGCCTTGCCTATCACGCCGTCGGCAGCCAGGCCGTGCCGCTGCTGGAAAGCCTGGACGGCATTGAGCAGCGGCCCCTCGTAGCTCAGCGGCACAGGCGTACCCGGCGCCAGGTCCCCCAGCACGGCCAGGCGTTGCGCCAGCATCGCCAGACCTGCATAGTCTTGACCCGGCGCCAGCTTGCCGGCCCCGCGCCGCTGGGCGCCAGGCAATGGCGGCAGCGATTGCTGCCAGGCGGGATGGCCGACGCGTTCGCGGTACTGCCCCAGCGCCTCACGCAAGCGCGCGTAGAGCGGCAAGCGTGGCTCAGCTTCCCGGGCGGCCTCGGCAAGACGCCGGTTTTCCACGGCGGCCCGCAGGTAGGCCGCCGGGTCAAACCCATCGCGGCGCGGCGCATGGTAGTTGTGATGAATGCGTTGCGGATCAATGCGGCCCCTGTGCAGGTCCGACAGGTAGCGTTCCAGGGCTGTCGTTAGCGCTGTCTCCAGTCGCGCGATCGTCACCGGCTCTGGCGCTGAGCCCTGCGCGGCCTGGCGGATGGCCTGCTGTAGCGCGGTGGCGTTGTAGTCTTGCGGTTCCAGTCCCTGGCTTGCTGCATCGGCAAGCAGTGCGATGGCCTGGTGGGCTTGGGGAGCGGGCCTTCCGTCAGAAAACCAGAGCGGCCCGTCGGCCGCCATGGCACTGCCGCTGCACAAACACAAGGTGATGGCGGCACCGCGCATGAACCGTGAAATCGCGCTGGTCATTGTCATCGCAGAATTATCAGGGTTTAGTTGCCACCCGCCCAGCCCACGTTCAGGCGGCGCGGGTTTCGGCTTCATTCATCGTCAAGACTGATGTGGCTGAGGAGCTCAAACAAGGGGCTGTTGATGTAAAAGTTGGTGCGTCCAATTTTTTTCTTCAGTACAAAACCATGGTTAGCCAGCGCGTCCAGATGCTTGGCCGCCGTGATCCGTGAAACGCCCAAATCCCTTTCAACAAACTCGATTTTTGTGTAGGGATGGCGAAACAGGTTGTTCAGCAACGCCTGGCTGTAGATTTTCGGCAGCTCACCGCGCATGCGGTGCTTGGTCGCCTGTATCAGATCGCGCAAGTTCTTGACCAGCCTGATCCCGCTTTTGGCTGTCCGCGCCACCCCTTTGACGATATACACGCACCAGTCCACCCAGTTGTGCGTTTCACGCGTCGATTGCAGCAGCTGGTAATACTGGCTCTTGGTGGCGGTGATGTAGCGGCTCAAATACAGCACCGGCAAATCCAGCAGGCCTTCGCGCTGCAGGATCAGCAGATTGAGTATTCGCCCGGTGCGGCCGTTGCCGTCATAAAAAGGGTGAATGCTCTCAAACTGGTGGTGGGCAATCGCCATGCGCAGCAAGGGGTCCAGTTCGTCGTCGGCATGGATAAAGTCCACCCACTGGCCCATGAGCTTTTCAATCACCCGCGCATCTTGGGGCGGTTCATACACGACGGCGCCGGTGGCCTGGTTTTTAAGCACGGTGCCGGGCAGCTTTCGCAGGCCCGCGTTGTTTTGCTCGACCTCTGCCTGCACGTCCAGCACCGTACTGAGCCGGATCAGGCCGCAAGCGCGCACCTGGCCAGAACCCGTCCTGAGCGCAGCAAGGTAGTTTTGCACTTCCTTGGCGGCGGGCGATGCAGCGCTGCTCTGGTCATAGGCAAACAGCTCATCATGGGTGGTGATGATGTTTTCAATTTCCGAGCTGTCCTTGGCCTCCTGAATCGCCAGGGTGTTCAGCAGCAGGGCATTGTTGGGCAGCGACTCGCACAGCCCCTTGAGCTCGGCCAGATAGCGGTGCGCCTCAGCCAGGCTTTGCCACACCGCCTTCACGTCAAGGCTGTCGCTTGCAGGAATCTCCAGGTCAGTCACACCAGCCCTCCCATTGGAACGTGATAAGAAATCGGATTTATCTTATCACTTCAGGCAAAACATGTATAGATAATTGAAATTTCTTATCACGTCCTTGCTCGTGTGTCTAAAAACCCGGCTTTTATGGACAGATGGCCGGGCACCTGTTCAAAACCGGCCGGTTTTTGATCACAAGGCCCCGCTGAAGGCCTGGTGCAGCAGCGACTTTTTCAACTCGGCCAGGAGTCGGGAGAAAACCCGGCTTCAACCGCAGTCAGGAATCGGCCGGAATGGCGCAACCTGGGGCGCCAAAAGACCTCGATAACTGTTTTTTATGATGTTTTAGGGCTCTAGCCCTTATGCATCGGGCGTTTGCAGCTATTGAAATAATAGCGGTTGGTGCCACCAACAGGAATCGAACCTGTATCTAGCGCTTAGGAGGCACTCGTTCTATCCGTTGAACTATGGCGGCACGTCTTGGCAAGTTGCGAAGAACCGGAATTGTATGCGCTGGGCAGGCTTTGTTGAAAGGCCGGGGCTGGGTGCTCAGTCGTAGGGCACGGTATAGATCAGGTCCACGGCGCTTTGCTGGCCGGCCTGGGCGCGAATCGTGAAGCGCTGCGACAGGTCGTAGAAAACATACAGCGTGCCCAAGGCGCCCGAGATGCTGCGCTCGTAGGCCGCGTAGAAATTGCTTGAAAAGCGCTTGCCCAGCGTGATCGCGCCGGCGGCGGTGCTGCCATCGGCGTTGCTGGAGGCGCCGCGAAACGACAGCTCGTCGAGCCCCAGCGAAGCCGCCAGCCCGCCCGACATGCCGCCGCTTTTGCTGCCCAGCAGCGCCAGCGCGGCCTGCTGCAGCAGGGCGGCTTCGGCCCCGCCCGAGGCCGAGGCCCGGCCGACCACCAGCCACGACAGCTTTTCAGCGTCAGGCAGCTCGGGCTGGGCATACAGCCGCACGCTGGGCAGCAGCGCGGTGCCGGTGATCTGCACGCCCACGCGCTGCGTGAGGTTGGGGCGAATCGCCAGAATATCGAGCGTCGGATTATCGATGGCCCCGGTGAAGCGAATCACCCCCTGCTCGACATCGAGGCGCTGACCGTAGGCGCGGTATTGCCCGCCAAAGGTGTTGACCGTGCCCGTCAGGCGCGGTCCGCGCACGGCGTCGTCATGGAGGCTCAGGGCGCCGCGAATCCGGGTGTCCATGCCCTTGCCCTGAATCCGGAAGTCGCGGCCCAGATCGATTTGAACCGCCAGCTTGAGGGGGCGGACTGCCTTTTCCTTTTCAGGTGCGCTGGCCCGGCCTGGCCCCTTGGGGCCCGCAGCGGCGCCGCCAGCCATGCGCACCACCACGTCGTCGCCCAGTTGCGGCGTGCCTTCGTCGGGCAGCAGGATGCGCGCCTGGTCGACCACCAGCTTGCCCGTGAGTTCGGTCTGGGCGCCCTGAAGGCTGGCCTGCAGCTCGCCCGACACGGTGACTTGCCGGTCGGTGCGAATGCTGGCGCGCAGCCGTGCCAGCTTGGCCGTGAGCAGCACCTGCGGCCGGCCATCGACCCAGGCGGCTTCGCCCTGGGCCGTGAGCAGGCCGCCCGTGCCTTTGTCGCCCGCGCCCTGCAGGCTGAACTCGCTGATGCGCATGCGCGTGCCGTCGAGCTGGGCACGCAGGCGGCCGTTGCCAAACTCGATGCCGTCAACGACCGAGCGCAGGGCCATGTCGTTGGCCTGCAACTCGCCAGCCAGCCGGGGCGCGGCACGCGTGCCACTGATGGCAATGTCGGCCGCCAGCGCGCCGCGCAGCCGCCAGCCGGGCGGCGCCAGCACCGACCAGACCCCGAGGCGCGGCAGCTGGGCGCGCAGCTGGCCGTTGAGCGGCGCGTCCGTCGCCCACAGCCAGCCGCCGATGCCGGTGCCGGGCGGCGCACGCGTCAGGCGCGTCTTGAGCTGGCCGTCGGCGGTGCCGGCGCGCTCGCTGTCCCAGCGCAGCGCCAGCGTCAGGGCGTCGCCCACGCTTTCGAGCGACAGCCGCGCCTGCCGCACGCCGGCGGCCACGCGTGCGCTCGTGCCCTGCGCGGTTTCTGTCTGAACCGTGAGGTCGCCGCTGCTGCGCGTCAGGCTGGCTTTGAGCGCCAGACGGTCACTGAACCGGGCGTCCCATTGACCATTGAGCAGCAGGGTGCCGCCCAGGCCTGCGCCCGCCAGTTGCGGGCCGCCCAGCAGTTCGATCCAGGCCATCGGCAAGCCGGTGATGCTGCCTGCCGTGAGCAGTTCACCGGGCCGCCAGCGCACCGGCTGCCAGGCCAGCGTGGCTTGCGTAGGCATGGGGCTGGTTGCATTCACCTTTGCGTTTGGTGCGGTCAGAATGGCCTGGCCCGCACCGCTTTCAAAGGCGCCGCCCGCTGCGGTCGGGGTCCATGAAAGCGGCACTGCGCCACGGCTGGCCAGCTGCCAGGACCCGGCGCCCAGCGCAGGGTCTTCAAGCCGCACCGTCAACTGCTTGAGCAAACCCTTCCAGGCCGATGCGCTGAACGCTTTTTGGCCCGTGCCGGCCGGTTTGACGCGGCCGCCGTCCAGCGCCAGCTGCAGGTCGATGCGGCGCTGGTCGATCTCAAGCCGGCCCTGCGCGCCGAGTTGCGCCTGGCTCAGGCGGCCCGAAAGCGTGGCGTTCAGGTCGCGGATTTTCAGCAGGCCAGCGGGCGGCCGGGCCGGCGCGGCTCCGGAAGCGGCGGCGGGCTTGGGGCTGGTGCTGCGCCAGTCCAGCGACGGCACGGCCAGCTTGGCCTGCAGCGCCGGGTCCAGCCAGCCGCCTTGCCAGCGGGCCTGCAGGTCAGCGCTGCCGGCGGCGCTGGCGGCTTGAAGCGAGGCGGGCAGGCCGGGCAGTTTTTGCAGCCAGCGCAGTGCCTGGGCGGCATCCTGGCCGCGCAGGCTCAAGCTGCCGGCGCCGCTGGTTTGCCGCAACTCGCCGTTGACCGTGGCGTGCAGCCCGGGTGCGGCGAAGGCCAGGTTTCCTTTGCCGCCTTGGGCGGCGGGCTGGACTTCGAGCTGGCCGGTCAGTTCGGCGTCGTCGGTCCGCAACTGCAGGGCGGACAGCACCAGCGTGCCGCCGGCTTGCTCGGGGTTCCAGCTGCCGGTGGCGCTGGCGTCGCGCAGAACCAGTCGGCCCAGCGACTTGGGTGCGGCGCCTGGTGCGGCTTGCACGCTGGCATCAAAACCGATGGCGGCGCCCTGGCTGCGCACGGCGGCCACGCCGTTCAGGGGCAGGGCGGCAAACTGGCTGTGCAGCAGGGCCGGGTTGACCTGCTTGAGGGTGGCCTGCAGCGTCCAGGCTGGGGCTGCTGGGGCTGTTGTCATCGGGCTTGCCGCAGGCGGTGCAAGCGGTGCAGGCGTCCATTCGCCGCTGGCCAGAATTTCGCCGCCGCCCAGTTGCGCTTTGAGGGTGCGGACAATGCCGACGCCGCCTCGCCACTCGCCCTGCGTTTCAAGCCGTTCCAGCGGCAGCCGTTGCTGGTCCCAGGGGCCGGGCAACTGGTTGGTCATGTCCAGCTGCAGCAGCCAGCCCGGACTATCAGCCGGCGCGGCGCTTTCCAGCGGGCGCACGCTGGCGCTGCCGGTCAGCTGGGTTTGGGGTGCGTTGGGCCACAGCGCGGCCATGTCCAAATCACGAAAGCGGGCATCGGCCTGCGGCAGCGGCTGCGCGGCCCAGGGCGTGACGCGCGCGGTGGCACTGGCTTGCGGCGGGGTTGGGGGTGGCTTCTGGCCTTCAGGGGTCTGCGCGGCCATCTGCAAGTCGGCCTTGACCTGGAATTCTGCGAGCGGACCGCTGGCGCTGGCCTGAAATGCCAGGGGCAGCAGCGTGTTACCCTTGGGCAGCGTGGCAGTCAGGGCGCCCGACAGGCGCGCATCGAGCACGAACGGGCTGCTGGATGACACGATCGCCCGCCCGTTGTAGCGGCCGCTGGCCACTTGTGCGCCCAGCAAGTCAAGCTGATGCTGCGCTCCGGTGAATTCATAGCGCCCTGAAATGCCTGACGCGGCAAACGCGGTGGCCCCGTTCCATTGGAGCTGGTCGACAGAAAACGCGTCCAGTGAAATAGGAATGGGCAGACCGAGCACGGTGGGTGCGCTGGCTGGCGTGGTGCGGGGCGGGCGCTGGTCGTCCACCGTCACGCTGGCCGCTGCAATGCGCTGCAGCTTGAGCGTGCCCTGCAGCAGTGACCAGGGCTGCCAGGCCAGCGTGAGCGCGCGCGCGTCCACGCGCAGGCCGCCTTGCTCCCACACCAGCTGGTCAATCTGTCCGCCTGAACGCAGTGAGCCGGTGGCGCCCTGGGCCATGATCGGCTGTGACTGCCCGATCCAGCCCAGCGCGGTGGCCAGCGAGCCGCTGGTGCCGGCCCACCACCACAGCGCGCTCAGCGTCACTACGGCCAGCATGAAGAGGCTGGCGGCGGCCAGTGCAACGGCTTTGACCCAGCGCCTGGCGGGCCTGGCAGGTGTTGCGGCTGGCGCAGCTTCGGGGGGCAGTGAGTCCATCTGAACGCCCGCTAAAAGATGAAGCCGACACTGACGTGCAGGCGCAGCTGCTGCACCTTGACGCCGTAGGCCAGGTCAATCTGCAAGGGGCCAATCGGGCTTTTCCAGCGCACGCCGGTGCCCACACCGATGGACGGGCGCAGGTCTTGCGGCTGGTCGGCCACGGCGCCGGCATCCAGGAACAGGGTGTTCTCCCATTCGCTGGGCAGTCCGTTGCGCAGCATGGGGCGCTGCCATTCAATGCTGCCAACCGCCATGTAGCGGCCCTGCCCGGTCACGTCGTTGGGCAGCTTGATGCCGATGTCGCGGTAGCTGTAGCCGCGCACCGTGCTGTCGCCGCCGGTGCGAAACAGCTGGGTCGCCGGGATGCGGGCGCTGTCCTTGGCCAGCACGGCGCCGGCTTCTGCGCGCAGTGCAATGCGCCCGCGTTGCAGTGGCTGAATGCCCAGCCAGCGGCCCACCACGCGGGTAAAGGGCTGGCGATCATCGCCCAGCGTGGAGCCGCCACCCAGCTCAACGCCTAGGCCGTAGCCCTTGTTGGGGAACGGTGTGCTGTCGAAATAGCGGCCGGTCCAGACATAGTTGGCCGTTAGCGCCGAGCCGTCTCCGGTGTCGGCCACCGAGGCGCCCGACAGGCCCGTGCCGCGCACCCGTGCCCGGTCGTACTGCAGGTAGATGTTGCGGTCTATCCGCTCGCCCGCCTGGGTGCGGCCAAAGCGCAGTCGCTGGGTCTGGGTGATCAGTTCGTTATCGTCCAGCCGCTCGATGCGGCCCAGCGCCACCCAGCGCCAACTCGCCTCGTTGGGCAGGGACGTCCACTCGGTCTGGGCGAAGGGCGACTTTTTCTCAAGCTGCAGCTTGGTGGCGGCGCGCCAGCCTGTGCCGGGCACACGGTTGTGTATATGTTCCACCGAGGCCCGCGGGCCGCTGTCGGTGGTCACGCCCACGCCCAGCACCACTTTTTGCAGCTTGGCTTCGCGCACCTGCACCTGTACCGGCGCTGCGAGCGGATCGCTGTCGGGGTCGATAAAAATATAGGCTGAATCAAAGTAGCCACTCGAGGCGAGTCGCTGCTGGGCTTGCACCAGCTGGTTCTGGTCGTAGACCGCGCCCGGATTCAAACGGGCCAGCCTGGGCACCAGCACCGGGTCGTAGCGTTCCACCCCCGACACCTGCATGGGCCCCAAGCGGTAGAGCGGGCCCGAGTCCAGCGCCACGGTCAGGCTGGCGGTTCCGGCTGGCGCGTCCACGTCGGCCAGGCTCCCGGCCAGCCGGCCCGCCGGGTAGCGGCGCGCCACCAGGGCACGCAAGGCCTGCGTTTTGGCGCCATCCCAGGCATCTTGGGTAAAGCGCTGGCCGCTACGCAGGCGCCAGTTGCGTTCAATGCCGGTACGCTGGGCCATCGCATCGGGGTCTGGCGATTCGGCAATGTCCCCCAGAAAGCTGATGGCAACGGGGCCGATCACAGTGGCCTCGCCGGGGTCCACCGCCACCACGATGGTAGGGCGCGCGTTGACGCCGCCCTCACGCGTGATGCGGATGTTGGGGTTGAAGTAGCCCAGCGTGCCGACCAGATTGCGCACATTGCGCTCGGCCAGCAGGATCAGTCGCGCCAGTTCGGCGTCATCGAGGTCGGTCACGGCGCGGTAGCGCTGCAGTTCGATGTGCCGCTCAATCAGCTCGCGTACGTCCGGCGGCGCAAGCACGGTGATGTCAAAGGCGGTGACTTCGGGCTCGGCGTCGGTGGGGCCTACAGCGCCCTCGGGGGTGGAGGCGGGCGCCACTTTTTCCGGCGGAGGCGCGGGCGGCGGTGCGGTTTGCACGACACCGGAAGGGGGCGTTGAAACGGTGGTGGTCGAAGGGTCGGCAGGCGTGGCTGTTTCCGCGCTGGCCGCAGGCACAAAGAAAACAGCGGGGAGGGCGAAAAAAGCCACGGCAAGGCTGCGCGCAGCAGCTGTCAGCCCTGCCTGCGTGGCCATCTTCACACGGCGTTGACTGGGTTGAGTCACGATTTGAAGTTTACTTGAGCGCTATTTGGAGAGCAGCCGCATCGCTTCTTCAAGCCCCTTGATGGTCAACGGGTACATGCGCTGGCTCACCAGTTGCTGGATCACGCTGATGCTCTGGCGGTATTGCCAGATGCCCTGCGGCTCCGGGTTGATCCAGGCAAATTTGGGGAAGGCGTGGGTCAGCCGCTGCAGCCATTCGGCGCCGGCTTCTTCGTTGTTGTATTCCACACTGCCGCCCGGTTGAAGAATCTCGTACGGGCTCATGGTCGCGTCGCCTACAAAGATCAGTTTGTAGTCCTTGTTGTATTTGCGGATGATGTCCCAGGTGGAGAATTTTTCACTGAAGCGGCGGCGGTTGTGCTTCCACATGAAGTCGTAAACGCAGTTGTGAAAGTAGTAAAACTCCAGGTGCTTGAACTCGGTTTTGACGGCCGAAAACATTTCCTCGACGCGGTGGATGTGGTCGTCCATGCTGCCGCCGACGTCCATCAGC
>NZ_JAUXNA010000223.1 GCF_030682935.1 Polaromonas sp. | reverse complement strand
CAGAATAACGTCCGAGCCGGCCAGATCGCGGTTGCTCTGGCCGTCATCGTGGGCCAGCGAAAAATTGATCGCCTCGATCCGGTCGTCGTAGGCCTTGCTTTTGGAGGCATCCGAGAAGCGGCCGATGCGGTGGTTGGATTTAATGCCCAACTCGTTTTCCAGCGGCGCCACGAAGGTGCCAAACATGTCCAGCAGCATGCCATTGCAGTGGGTTTTGATGACCGACAAAATGTCCATGTTCACCAGCGTCGTGAACACAATCGGCCGCTTGCCTTCAACTTCCCCCGTGTGGTTGATCTGCCGGATCGCCTGGTGGGCCTTGTCCACGCTGTCTATAAAGGGCATGCGGATGTGGCGCGGCGTGAGTTCGAACTGGGCCAGGATGGCGTTGCCAAAGGTTTCGGCGGTGATGCCGGTGCCGTCGGAGATGAAAAATACGGTGCGGTCAGACATGGGGCTGTTCAGGTTGAGGAAAAGGAGGGAGGGGACCAGGCTGGCAGCGGGCCCCTACAATTAGGGCAATTATCCAGATTCCCATGCCATGCCCCGCCACAACCCCTTCGAACAACAACAACCAGGTTGCTCGCTGCGCATGCGCCACGCCCAAGTTTTAAAACCTCCCGGAGTATTTCCATGTCCAACTTGTCTTCTTTATTTGGAGCGACCGATCTGGTCGTACCGTTTGAACACCTGAGAATGACAGATGTCGAGGTCGTAGGTGGCAAAAACGCCAGCCTCGGCGAAATGATCTCGCAACTGCCCACCGGCCCCAACGGCGTGCGGGTGCCTGGCGGTTTTGCCACCACGGCGCACGCCTTTCGCGTGTTTTTGGCCGAGGGCGGGCTGGACAACAAAATCAATGCCGTGCTGGACGCGCTGGATGCCGACGACGTGCGGGCCTTGGCGCAAGCCGGTGCGCTCATCCGTGGCCTGGTGGAAGCCCAGCCGTTTCCGCCAGAATTTCTAAAAGCCGTGACCGAAAGCTTTGCCGTGCTGAGCGCGGGCAATCCCCAGGCCAGCTTTGCGGTTCGCTCGTCGGCCACCGCCGAAGACCTGCCCGACGCCTCGTTTGCGGGCCAGCAGGAGACCTTCCTGAATGTGGTGGGCATTGAAGCCGTGCTGCACAAGATGAAAGAGGTGTTTGCTTCGCTCTACAACGACCGTGCCATCAGCTACCGCGTTCACCAGGGCTTTGCCCATGCCGACGTGGCGCTGTCAGCGGGCGTGCAGCGCATGGTGCGCAGCGATCTGGGTGCGGCAGGTGTGCTGTTCACCATGGACACCGAGAGCGGCTTTGACGACGTGGTCTTCATCACCTCCAGCTACGGCCTGGGCGAAACGGTGGTGCAGGGTGCGGTCAATCCGGACGAGTTTTATGTGCACAAACCGATGCTCAAGGCGGGCAAGCGCGCGGTGATTCGCCGCAACCTGGGCTCCAAGCTGCTGCAGATGGAATTCACCACGGCAGACGAGAAAACGGCCACCGGCAAGCTGGTCAAGACCATCGACGTGCCAACCGAGCTGCGCAACCGCTATTCGCTGACCGACGACGAGGTGGAGCAACTGGCCCGCTACGCGCTGATTATTGAAACGCATTACGGCCGCCCCATGGACGTGGAGTGGGGCAAGGACGGCACCGACGGCCAGCTCTATATTCTGCAGGCCCGCCCCGAAACCGTGAAAAGCCAGGCCAAGGGCAAGGCTGAGCAGCGCTACAAACTCAAGGGCACAGGCACCGTGCTGGCCATGGGCCGCGCAATTGGCCAGAAAATCGGCACCGGCCCGGTCCGCATCGTGCATGACATCAGCGAGATGGACCAGGTCCAGCCCGGCGACATTCTGGTGACCGACATGACCGACCCGAACTGGGAACCGGTGATGAAGCGCGCCAGCGCCATCGTGACCAACCGGGGCGGGCGTACCTGCCACGCCGCCATCATTGCGCGCGAACTCGGCATTCCGGCCGTGGTCGGTTGCGGCGACGCCACGGAAATGCTCAAAAACGGGATGCTGGTGACGGTCAGCTGCGCCGAGGGCGATACCGGCAACATTTACGACGGCTTGCTGGAAACCGAAGTGACCGAAGTGCAGCGCGGTGAGATGCCGCCTATCGACATCAAGATCATGATGAACGTCGGCAACCCGCAACTGGCGTTTGACTTTTGCCAGATTCCCAACCAGGGCGTGGGGCTGGCGCGGCTGGAGTTCATCATCAACAACAACATCGGTGTGCACCCCAAGGCGATTCTGGACTACCCGCATATTGATGCGGACCTGAAAAAGGCGGTGGAAAGCGTGGCGCGCGGCCATGCCTCGCCGCGTGCGTTTTATGTGGACAAGGTCGCCGAAGGCATCGCCACGATTGGTGCGGCTTTCTGGCCCAAGCCGGTGATTGTTCGCCTGTCCGATTTCAAGTCCAACGAGTACCGCAAGCTGATTGGCGGCTCGCGCTACGAGCCCGAAGAAGAAAATCCAATGCTGGGTTTTCGCGGGGCCGCACGCTATATCAGTGCAGATTTCCGCGAGGCTTTTGCCATGGAGTGCGAGGCACTCAAGCGCGTGCGCAACGACATGGGTCTGACCAACGTGGAAGTCATGGTGCCGTTTGTGCGTACCTTGGGCCAGGCCAAGGCCGTGACCGAACTGCTGGCCCAGCATGGCCTCAAGCGTGGCGAGCAGGGCCTGCGCGTCATCATGATGTGCGAAGTGCCCAGCAATGCCATTTTGGCCGACCAGTTTCTCGAATACTTTGATGGCTTTTCCATTGGCTCCAACGACCTGACCCAGCTCACGCTGGGCCTGGACCGCGATTCGGGTCTGGAGATTCTGGCCAAGGATTTTGACGAACGCGATCCGGCTGTCAAGGCGCTGCTCAGCCTGGCCATTGCCGCCTGCAAGCGTCAGGGCAAATACATCGGTATTTGCGGACAGGGTCCCAGCGACCATCCTGACTTTGCGCTGTGGCTCAAGGAGCAGGGCATCGGCTCCATCTCGCTCAACCCCGACACGGTGATTGATACCTGGAAGCAGCTGGCAAACTGAATCCGGTCTGCTTTGCCCGCCAGGCAAGGGAAAACCCCCGGTGACTTGAGGGCGTGCGGTAAGCAAATGGAAAGGCCCCCGATGACAATCGGAGGCTGGTCTTTCACCTGTTCGCCCAACGCCATGCTTACCGTCGTCACGTCTGTCAAACTACTCGCCGAAATCGCGCTGCTTGCGCTATTGGGTCAGTGGGTCGTCGGTTTGCTGGCTGGCCCGGAGCCGGAGCGCAACCCGTTTTACCGCTTGCTGCAGTTGTTGGGGCGCCCCTGGGTGCGTGCAGCGCGCTGGCTTTCGCCGCAGCTGGTGCTGGATCGTCACGTACCGCTGGTGGCCTTTTTTGCCTTGCTGTTTGTCTGGGGCGGGGCGGCGCTCGCAAAAGTCAGCATCTGTCTGCAAATAGGTGTGGCGCTGTGCAAATGAGGCCTGCATTGAACCGTCATTTCCAGTATTACGCATTGAAGGCGCAAGCTGTGTTGCTGCTTGCCCTGGGGCGCCGGTCTGGCGCACTGCGCAGCTTCGAGCAGATGCTGCAGCGCCGGCCTGAAGATCGTTATGCGCTTGCCAGCCAAGCCCATGTGCAGGTGCAGCTCCAGCGCCTTGACGCGGCTGTCGCGAGCCTGCAGCAGCTCACCCGCATCCTGGGTTCCGGGCCGCAAGAGGCGGCGGCGCTGTTCAATCTGGGCTATGTGCTGCAGCAAGCCGGGCGCCATGAAGAGGCCGGCCCGGCATTTCGCAGCGCTCTGGCGCTTGATTCCTCGCTGGACAGGGCCTGGTATGGCCTGGCGCTGGTGCTGATTCACCAGCGCCAGTTCCCTGAAGCGGTGGAAGCGCTGAAAAAAAACACGGCCCTGCAACCCATGAGCCCTTACGGCTGGTATCGGCTGGTGCAGGTCCGGCTGGCGTTGGGACAGCCGGAAAAAGCCCGAAAGATCATTGCGCACCTGCGCCAGTTCGAGCCCAGGGTGGCCGCCCAGCTGGAACGTGAAAATGAGCTGGCAAGTGGGCCAAGTCCCCTTGTCGCAGCAAGCGTGGGGCACCATGCGGCGCACTGAAAACCAACGCCGTTACTGGCGCAAGAACCTGGTCGTGACCGCATTGCTGTTACTGGTCTGGTTTGCCGTCACGTTCGGTGTGAGCTACTTCGCACGCGCGCTGAGCTTTACCTTTTTTGGCTGGCCTTTCAGCTTCTGGATGGGGGCGCAGGGTGCTTTGCTGGTGTATTGCCTGATTGTTGGCTTTTACGCCTGGTACATGAACCGTCTTGACATTGAACATGACGTGGCAGACGGCGTGGACTGAATGAAGGCCCATTTTTAATGGCCGGGTTTTTTGGCGCACGCGAAGGGGCCCTGCTTTCACGGCAACGGTTCAAGACCCAGTTGCACCGCGTCTACCGTTGGTACACCGCTGGCTTCGTGTTTTTTGTGGCCCTGCTTGCCGGCCTGGAGCAACTGGGCCTGCCTCGTATGTGGATAGGCTTCACGTTCATGACGGTCACGATCGGCATTTACGCGGCCATCGGTGTCATGAGCCGCACGACCAATGCCACCGAGTATTACGTAGCCGGCCGCAGCGTGCCGGCGATCTACAACGGCATGGCGGTAGGGGCCGACTGGATGTCAGCGGCCTCATTCATTGGCCTGGCGGGTACGCTCTACCTCACAGGTTACAGCGGACTGGCCTTCGTCATGGGCTGGACTGGCGGCTATTGCCTGGTCGCTTTGGTGCTGGCGCCCT
>NZ_JAUXNA010000071.1 GCF_030682935.1 Polaromonas sp. | reverse complement strand
AGCCTTGGGCTCTGACCATTTGAGCTACCTGGAGCTTGAAGCTTGCGTCAAAGGTTCTTCGGGATTTTTGGTTGTTCACTTCTGTCGCCATTTAGGTTTAAAAAACCTATCTTTGTGTCTTTTTAAATTAGACCACCACAGATGCTTGATTTCAGTCGCCTGATAATTCTTGTGCTGGCTGGTGGAAGAGTCGTAGAGGGAATGATGCTCAAAGCAGAGCCAAGAAAGGTTGGCGAGCGAATCGTTAGAGCGATTCTGGTCGATGTGGGCGATCTGCCCGATCTTTTCCGTAAAGTCACCTTTGAGGCCGTAGCAGAGGGCGCACCGCCGTCGGCTGCGAACGAGCACCTCCGTCTCTGTGTCTGTGGGCAGTCTCTTTCTTGCGGTGGCCATAAGCGTCCTAACGTTTGAATTCACCGGCCTGCGCGGGTTTTCGCGCAGGTCCGGTCGAATGAGGGGTTGGGCATCACTTTTGGCTGAACAACCAAAGCGCAAGCCCTCCAAGGACAAGCAAATTGCGAGCTTTTTCTTCTTCCTTTTGGCGCGCCGCTGCTTGCTTTGCCTGAAACTGCTTGAGTATGAACTCTTGAGCTTGCGCCATTGCTGCCTGAGGATCGCGGAAGACGGGGAGATACTTCAAGTCGCTGATGAACCTTGGAAGGGATAACCCATCTTCGAGCACCAGCGGGAGAATTGGTTTGTGAAGTGAATGCGCTTTTCCAATTTCCTGAGGCACCCACTCCGAGGCCTTTGCGTTGGTACTCCACAGAAGGACAAACAAGTCGCACGCAGCAATGGCAGAAGAAATCGTTTCCGATAATGGCTCACTTGCGACAACAGAATGTTCCGCGACAAAAACTTCTACACCAGTTCCGACAAGTGATTGCTGTAGCTCTGCAACATTCTTGAGATCGTGTGTCGAGTAGCTAATGAATACTTTGAACATGGCAAATACGATCCTATTGTGATGCCCAACATCATGTAGCCGAGCGCCTATCTTGGCATTCCCAAGCTAGACGACGAAATAAACCGGAAACCCACCCGTTGATGCCGAAGCCCCTCAAGCGGTAAGGCCCATGCCGCCTGGGTTTGCGGTCAATTTCACTAGAAATTGAATTCATTTCCATCCCTTTGAACCCTGTCGCCTATCCTGGCGAAATTTGGTTAACGTCGAGTTCACTTCTTTCGACGTTTCATTTGGTCAGAACTATAGCCCAGTGGATCTTGCGCCTGGATGTCGGCTTCCGCGGCATTGCAGTCAGTCCGCAACAACGAGCTAATCACGCGCAAGGCCGCTTGAGGCCCCATTCAGACACGCCGACATCAGTCCCTCACGCGATCCCTGTTTGTACGGGTTGTCGGCGCCACCTAAAAACCATCAAGGTGCCGTGCGAGCCCTTCTCAAGCGGGGCATCTTCTGCTGATCGTGAATTTCCAATTCAAGTGTTGCGCAGGGTCATGTGGGATGCCGATTTTTGTCGGCAAACTGTGTTCAATTCAAGAATTTGACATGATCGAAATCGACGGTTCCCATGGCGAAGGCGGCGGGCAATTGCTGCGCATGGCGGTGGCCCTGGCGGCCATCACCGGGCAGGCATTGCGTGTGGGCAACGTGCGTGCCAAGCGTTCCAACCCGGGGCTGGCGCCGCAACACCTGGCGGCCGTCAAGGCGGTCGCGGCCTTGTGCGGCGCCGAGGCGGAGGGCCTGCAAGTCAGGTCGCCCGAGGTTGTTTTTCATCCCCACCGCCTGCGCGGCGGGGAATTCCAGTTCGACGTGGGCACCGCCGGCAGCGTGACGCTGGTGTTGCAGGCCGTACTGCCGGTGGCGCTGGTGTGCGCGGAGCGGGTTGTCATGCGCATCACGGGCGGGACGGACGTGCGCGACTCGCCGCCGCTGGACTATTTTCGCTGCGTGTTCCTGCCGCTGTTGTCGCTGATGGGCGGGCGGGTGTCGCTTGAGGTGGCAAGGCGCGGCTACTACCCCCGCGGGGGTGGTGAAATCCGGGTGGAGGTGCAAGCGGGGGCAGCCCTGCGGCCGCTGGTGACGGAAGCACGGGGCGCGCTGCGCGAGGTTGGCGGCATCGCCCATACCGCCAACTTGCCCGCGCATATCACCGCTCGCATGGCGCGGGCAGCGCAGCAGGCGCTGCCGCCGGTTCCGGCGCCGCAGATTGAGCAGCCGCTGCTGGGCTGGCCGCAGGCTATTGGGCAGGGCGGCGCGATAGTGCTCTGGGCGCTCTCGGAGGGCGGTGTGCTGGGTGCAGCCGCAACCGCGCAGCGCGGGGTGCCGGCGGAGCGCCTGGGTGACGAGGCCGGCCGCGCCTTGCGCGCCGAAATCGAGTCCGGCGCGACACTGGATGTGCATGCCGCAGACCAGCTGCTGGTCTATGCCGCGCTGGCCAACGGACTGTCGCGGTTCACCGCGCGCACGCTGTCCTCCCATGCCAGCACGACCATGTGGCTGATCGAGCGTTTCTTGCCGGTTGAATTTGGCGCGGCGCAGGCGGGGCCACTCTGGCGCGTGGACTGTCGCCCGCGCTTGAAGTAGATCAAGCTGCTCGCGCGTCAGGTCGATACGATCAACGCAAAGCGCGCCTCCACTTTTTTCGTGAAAGGGATCACCCGCCATGAAAGCGCTCATCATCAGTGCGGACCACTTTGAAGACTCCGAGCTTCTGGTGCCTTACTACCGACTGCTTGAAGCGGGGATCGAGGTGGACATCGCCTCGATCAGCCGCGGCAAGATCAACGGCAAACATGGCTACCAGGTCGAGGCCAACAAGGCGCTGAAGGACGTGAACCCGGACGACTACGCCCTCCTGGTGCTGCCGGGCGGCAAAGCCCCGGCCACCATCCGCAAGCAACCGGCGGCCGTGCGCATTGCACAGGCGTTTTTTGCAGGCAATAAGCCGGTTGCGGCCATCTGCCATGGCCCGCAAACGCTCATCACCGCCGGCCTGCTGGGCGGGCGGCGCGCCACCTGCTACCACTCCGTGGCCGAGGAAATGCGCGAGGCGGGCGCGCTGTACGAGGACAGCGACGTGGTGGTGGACGGCAAGCTCGTGACGTCCCGGCAGCCTTCAGACCTGCCTGCCTTTATGCGGGAAACCCTCCGGCTGCTGGACAAGCGCTAGTCGGCCGCAAGCCGGGGCTTGTCTCGTCATGTGAATTGGCCGCAAAGTGCCCTGGGCCGCCTTTTGCCGCACAGAGAAGGACCGGCTTGCCTGCTTGCCGATGCCTATTTTAGGAAGGGGCTGACCCGCTATTTCAGCCTGTCATGCCAACACCCTGTGCTACAAATAATGGCCGATCCGATTCGGCTGGAGGTTATGGGCTCGCTCCCGCATTCAGCCCAACGACAAGGAGGTCGCAATGCGCAGTTCGTCTATTTATCCCATCCTCGGCGCCGCGCTGCTTGCTTGCGCACAGTCTGGCCTTGCACAGGATGGATCGGTCAAGGTCACATCCCCCGCAGAAGGCAGCAGGCTTGATGCCATGGCCCAGAACAAGGTGGACTATGAAGTCATGCCCGGCCCCAATGGCGACCATGTCCACCTCTACGTGGACAACAAGGAAGCGGCCATCCTGCGCCAACTCAAGGGGAGCTACACCCTGGCAACCCTGTCGCCCGGCCAGCACGACATCTGCGTCAAGGTCGTGAACAAAGGCCATACGCCCATCGGGCTGGAGCAGTGCGTCAAGGTGAGCGTCAACTAGCCGCCATGGATCTGCAAAACCTGAGCTATGCGGCGATCCAGGTCGTGCACAATTTCGGCGCTGTCGCCGTGGTGGGCAGCGCAGTCGGTGCCCTATGGCCGGGGCTGGGTCTGGCCGGGATGCGCAGGCCGCTGGCGTGGGCCATGCTTTTGGGATGGGCCGCGCAAGCCGCCAGCGGGGCCGCTTTCGGCGGCGTCAGCTGGCTTTATTACGGGCGCTTCCCGGACATCCATGGCATCGCGGTGGCCGCGCTGCTGATCAAGATCGCCTGTGCCGCCGCCGGATTCATGCTCGCCGCCGCGTATCTTTATCGTGGTGCCGGGTGGCGTGAACGGGCGCAGCAGGCGACTTGGCGCGCGCTCGCGGCGCTGGCCGCGACGGCGCTCACCGCCGCCGCGTTTCTGCGTTGGTTTTCCTGAGATGCCGGGTCCGTGAAGTCCACGCCATTCCCGGGCGGGCGCTGGCTGCGCATGCCGGGCCTGGTGCTGGGCATGGCTTATTACCGGTTGCGGGATTTGTTGTAGGGTTTTGGCGAGGATCAATATGGCGCACTTCTTGCCAACAAGCCTCAGCTTGCAATCAATTCAACCGCTCGGATCAAGCGGTCAACATCTGCGTCAGAAGTATGGATGTGCGGTGATGCGCGAACAATTTCGATAAGGCCTCTGGCCTGCATGTCGAGTGGAGTAAATGCGATACCGTTGACAGCGACATTCACACCAGCCTCCATTAATCGAGCCTTGACTACTCCTGGCGAGATTCCAATGACTGAGAACGAAATTAATCCTGACTGCACCCTCCCCAGATCATGCAATCGGACATGGCTAATTGACAAGAGACCATTGCGTACCCTCTCTGCACGCTCAAAGACATTGCGCTGAATAGATCCGATATCACTAGTCAAGGCAGAACGAATCGCGACGCCAAATCCCACGCGGGCAGCTACACAAGCCTCCGAAGTCTCGAAGCGACGAGCATCTTCTCGCAACTGGTATTTGAGGCCAACGAGCGGCGCTGAATATTGATCGATCATCACTGGCACGTGCTGCTGAAAAAACCTACGCCGGACGTACATTAACCCCGTGCCGCGCGGACCCCGTAACCACTTTCTGCCGGGTGCTGTGAGCACATCACAGCCAAGCTGACGCACGTTCACCGGTATCTGCCCTACCGCTTGAGCGGCATCGAGTACATAGGTAATGTCGTTTGCTCTCGCCAACGCCCCAACTTCCGCCGCTGGGTTGATAAGTCCGCCATTGGCCGGCATCCACGTCAAAGATATCAGTTTAACTCTGGAGTCAAGCATAGCTCTCAGTTGCTCAAGGCACACTTCGCCGAACTCATTGCAGGGTATCACCTCAACAACTGCACCGACCCGATGTGCAATGTGTAAAAGTGCCGCATAGTTGCCACCCCATTCACTGCGCCCTACAAGAATGCGATCGCCATGGGAAAAGTTAATGGCACCGATTGCGGTTTGCCAACCACTGGTGTTACCCCCAGTCAAAGCGATCTCATCTGGATCACATCCGAGCAGCTGCCCTGCTGCCAAATACAGGTCCGAAAGATCCTGCGACTTCGCTGCTGCAGCCTCATAGCTGCCCATCATCGACTCAAGATGCAAATGGTCGACCATTGCGGAAACCACTGATCGAGACATCAATCCAGCACCAGCACTGTTGAAGTAGGAACCGTCGGTTAACGAAGGGGGGGGATTTTCATTGAAATTGATCGTCATTACGTGTCACATCCCGGACGATCATAAGGTCGCTTGTTAAACAAGTGCGGATCGGAATGGTACCAATCTTTCATGGCTTGCATCGGGACTCTACAAATACCGTCCTGAGCGCATGTGATGTTCTCCATTGGCTGAACTTCTTTCTACTTTTTCGCGTTTTCCGCGCGCGCGTAGAACGACTTCTTCGCCACCTCGACTGCAAAAACATAAGCCATCGTCAACGCTATCATGGCCAGCACCAGCGGGGCGGGGAGGGGCACAAAGCCGAAGATCGAGCTGAACGGCAGATACGGCAGCACCAGCGCAATGGCAATCACGGCCACGGTGCTGCCCAGAAGCAGATTCCCCGGTCGGCTGCGGTAGAACGGGCGGCGCGTGCGCACAACCAGCGCCACCACCAGTTCGGTCAGCAGCGATTCCAGAAACCAGCCGGTGCGGAACTCTTCCGGCGCCGCCTTGAACAGCCACAGCAGCGCCCCGAAAGTCAGCAGGTCGAACACGGAACTGAGCAGTCCGAACAGCACCATGTAGTCGCGGATGAACACCGTGTCCCAGCGGCGCGGCTTTGCCACCCACTCCTTGTCGACCCGGTCGCCGGCAATCGCTGCGCCGGGAATGTCGGACAGGAAATTGTTGAGCAGGATCTGCGAGGCCAGCAGCGGCAGGAATGGCAGGAAGAGGGACGCCGCGGCCATGCTGAACATGTTGCCGAAGTTGGCGCTGATCGTGGTCAGGATGTACTTGAGCGTGTTGGCGAAGGTTCTCCGGCCTTCGTCGATGCCCTGGCGCAAGATACCCAGATCCTTGCGCAGCAGTATGAAATCCGCAGCATCCTTGGCCACATCCACCGCCGTGTCCACCGAAATGCCCACGTCGGCCGCGTGCAGCGCCAGGGCGTCATTGATGCCGTCGCCCATGTAACCGACCACATGGCCGGTCTTTTGCAGCGCAAGGATGATGCGCTCCTTCTGGTTCGGGTCCACTTCCGCAAAGACGGCGGTGCGCCCTGCCGCATGCATCAGGGCCTCGTCGCCCATGTCATTGAGTTCGCGGCCGGTCATCAGGCGCTCAATCGGGAGCTTGACCGCTTCGGCGATATGCCGCGCGACCTTGTGGTTGTCGCCGGTGATGATTTTGAGCTGCACGCCGCGCTGCGCCAGGTCGATGAGGGTCTGGTGCACGCCGGGCTTGAGCGGGTCCATGAACAGCAGGAAGCCGGCAAAGCACAGGTCGCGCTCGTCGGCGCGTGTGTAGGGGCCGCTGCGCGCTTCCATCTTTCGACTCGCCACCCCGAGGACGCGGTAACCCTGCGCGCTCCAGTCTTCAAAGCGCGCTTCGATACCGGCGCGCACGGCCGCGTCGAACGGTGCGGCGTCAGCGCCCACGCCCACGCTCGTGCACAGCGCCAGGATTTTGTCGAGCGCGCCCTTGGTGATCAGCGTGCGGGCGCCGGTGGCATCGGCGGCCACCACGGACAGGCACTTGCGTACAAAGTCATAGGGGATCTCGTCAACTTTTTGCACCGCGCCCAGGTCCGTGCCGGCCTTGTGCGCGGCGGCAAGCACGGCCTCGTCAAGCGGGCTGGCCAGCCCGGACTGGAACTGAGCATTGATGCTTGCAAACCGCAAGACCATGGCGCTGGGTTGTCCGGACGTGTCGACCGCGCCGTCGAGCGCCACCACGCCCACCGTCAGCGTGCCGGTCTTGTCGGTGCACAGCACGTCCATGCTGCCGAGGTTTTCAATCGAATTGAGCCGGCGCACGATCACGCCCAGCCTGGCCATGCGTTTGGCGCCATGCGACAGCGTGATGCTGACAATGGCTGGCAGCAACTCCGGCGTGAGTCCCACCGCCAGCGCCAGGGCAAACAGCAGCGAGTCGACGGGCGGCCTGGCCATGAAGATGTTGATGGCCAGGACCAGCACCACCATCACCAGCATGATGCGCGTGAGCAGGTAGCCAAAGCGCTGGATGCCGCGCTCGAACTCGGTCATGGGCGGGCGCAACGCGAGCTTGCCCGCGATCTGCCCGAAAATGGTGGACTTGCCGGTCTGTGCGACCAGCATGCGCGCCGTGCCGCTGCTCACACTGGTGCCCATGAACACGCAATTGCTGCGCTCGGCCAGGCCGGCTTTTTCAGGGGCAACGCCGGGCTTTTTCTCGACCGGAAAGGTTTCGCCGGTGAGTACCGCCTGGTTGACGAAGAAGTCCTTGGCCTCCAGCACCACGCCATCGGCCGGGATCAGGCTTCCGGCGGACAGCAGTACCGTGTCGCCTTGCACCACGCGGTTCGAAGGCAAGTTCTTGGCCTGACCGTCACGCAGGACGACCGAATGGACCGTGACCTTTGAACGCAGCTTGTCGATCGCGTTGCCGGCAATGTATTCCTGGGTGAAGCCGAGCAGGGTGCTGCCAAAGACCACCACCAGCACCACGCCCGCATCAATCCATTCCGCTGCGACCAGCGAGATGACGGAAGCCAGTATCAGGATCAGCACCAGCGGACTTTTGAACTGGCTGGCGAACAGCCTCAGCGCGCCTGCCTTTTTCATCGCCTTGAGCGCATTGGGCCCGCTGCGCTTCAGGCGAGCACCGGCTTCGCGCTGGGACAGTCCGCTGGCATCAGAACCCCATTGCGCCATGAGCTTGTCTGCTGGCTGGCTCCAGTACGCGTCAGGGTCGGCTTGTTCGCCTGGACCGGAAGGCGGCGTATGCTGAAAAATCCTGGAAAAAAATTGCATGGTCTCTCCCCCCAAACGTGCCGTCGCAAGACAGCGCCAGCATGACAGAAAAGGCAGCGACTACACGTTTTTTTATGTTCGGGCCGCCATATCCATGGTGGAGATTTGGGCGACACGATCACTGATCGTACTGGCCGATATTGATCGGCTTCAAGAGGCCGAGGCGGCAGCCCGCCGGGCCAGGCACAGTCCAGCATCAGCGCCAATGTCTACTACCTGCAGGGCTTCAGCGGCCACGGCGTGACCGCCACCGGACTGGGCGGCCGTCTGGTGGCCGAAGCCATCGCCGGGCAGGCCGAACGGTTTGATGTGTTCGCCCGGCTGAAGCACACCCCGTTTCCGGGCGGGCGCTGGCTGCGCATGCCGGGCTTGGTGCTGGGGATGGCTTATTACCGGCTGCGGGATTTGTTGTAGGGTTTTGGCGAGGGGGCCGGGACATTAGGCCGGTTTGTCGATGTACGCACAGTGCGGCGTTCCCCCACCAAGCGCCGGCGTTCCTGCGCGGCGTATTGGATGACTGCTAAAGACCAGAAGCTGTCGTACAGAATGACGTGGTCAGCAGGCGCAGCCGACCGAAACCCGCCGCTCACAGATCAAAGGGGAAAACCATTACTGACCATAAACCGGCCAACCGTCACAGGAAAATGGTAACCCCTGGTTCACAACACCCGGCTGTAGGTCACAGTTATCCTCGGTCTTCACCTAAAAAGGTTAGCATTCTGACCCCGGCCAAAAAATTTTGTGTGAACGCTGGTGCATCCCCTCACACCACTGGAGCAGTATGCCGCCTGAAAAACCACAGAGAAAGACTCCAGACACGCCAATCCGAGTCTGGGCGACTAGCCTGAGTGTGGGGAATGCATGAAGATGAAGCCACCGGTAGCTTCACCTGGTGCCATCGACGGGCCAGGTACAGACAACACTCCGCAGCATCTATAGACCACCGAACAGAATCCAAACAAATTACATGGAGAACATCAATGAGATGTGATCAATGCCAGTATTGGCGGCGTTTTGATATGCAGTCTGTGCCAGACTTACTGAAGGGCCATTGCCATAGGTACCCACCCACTACGGTTGGCACATGGCACGACTCATCCAGTGCCGATGCTTGGTCCTTTCCGGTGGTTTACGCATCGGCGTGGTGTGGGGAATTCAAGGTCGCCGCATAGCTCGATCCGCCGAAAGCTGACAGTCAAATCAAAAATCGGCTTTGGTGCTGCCGAACACCCGCAATGCAGCGGGAGCGGTCGGTCACCGTGGGCGTAACGGCAGAGAGGTCCAATGATAGGCATCTGCCCCTGAAGCCTGTGACAGTGCAGCTCCTTTAGGGAAAGAGCGATGCAGCGCTTGCCGACAGCCAGGGCTCATGGCAAAGTTAGCAAACGGGCGGTGCCGCCTGTCAACTTTGCCCTTGCCCATTTATCATTTGACGGCAAAACCATGAAACCTACGTACTTCGATCTCACTGTCCAAGACGTAGGTCGGGCCAAGGCGTTTTTTGAGCGCGTGCTGGGTTGGCGGTTCGAGAAGTTCGACATGCCGTACGAGTATTTCCGCCTCCATGGCCGTCTGCATAGGATCGCAAAGAGCCAGCCTTCAATTGCAACCCTTTCCCAAAGCCTCGACGAAAAATACCTGACTTTCGGTCAGCGCAATTTAGCCGCTTTGCCGAATCGTAGCATCCAGTAAACGCTGCATGCGTTTCCAGTGCGAACCTTTCCAATAGACTCGACCACAAAGCGAGCAGGTCATGAAATGTTCGTGGCTCGCCTGAACGAAGGGGGGCAACCGTTGGAGCACCTGCGA
>NZ_JAUXNA010000217.1 GCF_030682935.1 Polaromonas sp. | reverse complement strand
GGAGGAAAGCTTTGACGACATTGTTCAGGAGTACATCAGGGAAAATCCTTATGCCGTGAAGCTGCCAATCAGAGGATAATAAGAAGTTGTATGACAAATTTGACGTGGTTTGACGGATTAGGTTTCCGACAAGCTACAATTTTTTCAAACCGAGGAGACATTAAATGAAATTGAGCAAACTGGTTATTGGCCTGTCTTTGGCCATGGGTTTTGTGGCCACTGTTGCGGCCCAGACCACCATGCGGATCAACATTTCCATCGCGCAAAATTCGCACCAGGGCGTTGGCATTGATACCTTCGCCAAGGAGGTGGAGAAGGGCACAGCGGGCCGTTACAAGATTCAGACTTTTTACAGCGCTTCATTGGGCAGTGAGCGCGAATCGATCGAGGCCGTGCAACTCGGCACCCAGGAGCTGACTTTCTCGTCGACCGGCCCGGTGCCCAACTTTGTGCCGGAAGCCAAGATTCTGGATATTCCGTTTTTGTTTCGGGACAAGGCGCATGCCCGTGCCGTACTGGATGGCCCGATCGGCCAGGAGATGCTGACCAAGTTCGAGTCCAAGGGCTTCAAAGCCTTGGCCTGGGGCGAGAACGGCATGCGCAACATGACCAACAACAAACGCGCCATCAACGCGCCGGATGACCTCAAGGGCCTGAAGATTCGTACCATGGAAAACCCGGTGCACGTAGCCGCCTACAAAGGCCTGGGCATTGTGACCACACCGATGGCGATGCAAGAGGTGTTTACCGCGCTGCAGCAAGGCACGGTCGACGGCCAGGAAAACCCCTTGTCCGTGATCATGGCGGCCAAATTGGACCAGGTGCAAAAGCACGTGTCACTGACCGGCCACGTCTATTCGCCCGCCATTTTCCTGATGAACAAGGCCGCGTTCGACAAGCTCAGCCCTGCTGACCAGAAGGTCTTCCTGGAAGCCGCCAAGGTAGCCGTCCAGGCCAACCGGGCCCGGGTTGACGCCGACGATGCCATGGGCGTGACTTACCTGCGTGGCAAGGGAATGAACGTGGTCGAGAACCTGGACAAAACCAAGTTCGTGGCTGCGCTCGCACCGGTGTACGCTGATTTCGAAAAGCAGTTCGGCAAGGCCAACATGGACAAGATCCGCAACTACAAGTAATTGCTACTGTTTTTGTAGCTGCCAACACCCGAAGCGCGCAAGCTTTCGGGTGTTTTTTTACAACTTCCCATTTCAGGCTGTTATTGCAATGAAAGAAAATTTTCTTCGGTTGGAGCGCTGGACCAGCGGCTTCTCCTTGTACGCCGCCTGTGCCATGCTGCTGCTAGCGGCCAGTCTCGGCATGTTCCAGATCATCACCCGCTTTGTGCTGGAACTGCCCGCTGAATGGACCGAAGTGCTGATTCGATTCAGCCTGATCTGGATGGTTTTTCTGGGTATTCCGACGGCGTTTCGCCAGGGTGCCATGGTGAGCGTAGATGTGCTTTACCGTTGGAGCCCGCCACGCATCCGCCGTTTGCTCGACTGGGTCGTGTGTCTCGCCGCCACCGGGTTGATCGCCATCATCATTTGGTGGGGTTGGGACTATGCCGTCCGCGGCAGGGCACAAACCATGAGCGGACTGGAAAGCGTGTCTATGTTCTGGGCCTACCTCGCCATGCCGGTCGGCGGCGTGTTCAGCCTGATCGGCATCATTGGCAACCTGCTGGATACCCAGCGCCTTGAATTGGAGACCGCAGTATGAGCGCCGTCATGTTAAGC
>NZ_JAUXNA010000215.1 GCF_030682935.1 Polaromonas sp. | reverse complement strand
CGCGAAACAGTTCGCCGACGCTGTGCACAAGGTGCACCCCGGCAAGATGCTGGCCTACAACTGCTCGCCATCGTTCAACTGGAAGAAAAACCTGGACGATGCGACCATTGCCAAGTTCCAGAAAGAGCTCGGCGCCATGGGCTACAAGTACCAGTTCATCACGCTGGCGGGTATCCACTCCATGTGGTACAACATGTTCGACTTGGCGCAAGACTACGTGGCACGCGGCATGAGCGCTTATGTCGAGAAGGTGCAAGAGCCTGAATTCGCAGCCCGCGACCGTGGCTACACCTTTGTGTCGCACCAGCAGGAAGTCGGTACCGGCTACTTTGACGAAGTCACCACCGTGATTCAGGGCGGCAAGTCCAGCGTGACAGCGCTGACCGGCTCGACCGAAGAAGAGCAGTTCCACTGATCTGGGTTGAAAGCCGGAGCGGCGTAAAATTACGTCATTCCGGCTTCTCGTTTTCAAGCGCGGCTCGTCCGCGCTTTTTTAATTTTGTTTTCGAAACCATGATTCAAATCACACTTCCTGACAGTTCCAAACGTGACTATGCCGCCCCGGTGACAGTGGCCGAAGTCGCTGCGTCCATCGGCGCCGGTCTGGCCAAAGCGGCCCTGGGCGGAAAAGTCGATGGCAAGCTGGTCGATACCAGCTACCTCATCAGTCAGGACAGTGCGGTGTCCATCATTACCGCCAGGGATGCCGACGGACTGGAGCTGATTCGCCATTCTGCGGCCCATTTGCTGGCCTATGCCGTCAAGGATCTGTTTCCCGAGGCGCAGGTCACGATTGGGCCGGTGATTGAAAACGGGTTTTTCTATGACTTCTCTTGCAAGCGCCCCTTCACGCCAGAAGACTTGATCGCCATCGAAAAGCGCATGACCGAACTCGCCGCCAAGGACGAGCCCGTCATGCGCCGCGTGCTGCCTCGCGATGAAGCGGTGGCGCATTTCAAAAGCCTTGGCGAGCATTACAAGGCCGAGATCATTGCCAGCATCCCTGCCAACGAGGATGTATCGCTGTACCGCGAAGGTGCGTTTGAAGACTTGTGCCGCGGCCCCCACGTGCCGAGCACGGGCAAGCTGAAGTTCTTCAAGCTCATGAAAGTGGCTGGCGCCTATTGGCGTGGCGACCACCACAATGAGATGCTGCAACGTATCTACGGCACGGCCTGGGCTACCAAAGACGAGTTGCAGCAGTACCTGACGATGCTGGAAGAGGCCGACAAGCGCGACCACCGCAAGCTGGGCAAGGAACTGGATCTGTTCCATATTGACGACCATTCGCCAGGTCTGGTGTTCTGGCACCCCAAGGGTTGGACTGTCTGGCAGGGCGTGGAGCAATACATGCGCAAGGTCTATCAGAACAACGGTTACCAGGAAGTCAAGGGGCCGCAACTACTGGACAAGACGCTTTGGGAAAAGACAGGTCACTGGGACAAGTACCGTGACAACATGTTCACGACCGAGAGCGAAAAGCGCGATTTCGCCCTCAAGCCGATGAACTGCCCGGGTCACATCCTGATTTTCAAGCAGGGCATCAAGAGCTACCGCGACTTGCCGCTGCGTTACGGCG
>NZ_JAUXNA010000214.1 GCF_030682935.1 Polaromonas sp. | reverse complement strand
CGGGGGGGCCGCGCATTACACGCAGTGAAAAGCGTGGGGGCTAACAAATTTCCAGCGCCATTTCCAGACCCGACAAAAAGCCGTCTTCAGCCCGGTGGCCCAGGCACCAGTCGCCGCAGGCGCCAATGCGGGCGCTAGCGTCCCAGGCGTGGGATTTGCCCAGCGGCTCGGTGGTTTGGGCAAAGCGCCAGCGGTGCACCTCGGCGTAGGGCGGCTCGGCGCGTATGCCCGTCACTTCAGAAAACGCCTTGATCAGCTTGGCCTTGATGCGCTCGGCGTCGTCTTCCAGATGGCGCTCTGACCACTCGGGGCTGGCCTGAACAGTCCAGCGCTCTATCTGGCCGCGCCCGGGTTTGGACGACTCACGCGCCAGCCACGCGATGCGGTGGTGGGTGCTGCGCGCCGCATTCCAGTGGGGGCCCAGGAGCGGCAGCGTGGGCTGGGGCACCTGCGGAAAAGCCAGCATGAGGGTCCAGCACGGCGCCACATTGACGGCGGAAATCTGTTTTGCCAGGGCGGGCCCCTGCTGCGACGACACCAGCAAGGCATGCGCCTGCTCAGCGGGAACAGCCAGCACCACCGCGTCAAAACCCGAATGGACATGGCTGCTTGCGCCTTCGCCTTCGGTTTGCAACTGCCAGCGCTCCGGGTGCAGCGTGTCGGGCTCGATACGTGTGACCTGCGTTTGCACCAGCAGCTGCCCGGCGTCGGCAAGGGGCTGGGCCCAGTGCCTGACCAGAGCGTTCATGCCTGGCGTGGCAACCCAGTGGGCTTCTTTGGGCGGCAGCGCAGACGCCACGACGCGGCCCAGCGCATCCAGAATCCGGACCGTGCTGGCGCTCCAGGGCCGGATCAGTCCCGGGGTACTGGCCAGCGCCTTTTCAAAGCGCTCGTCACGCACGGTGAAGTACTGGGTGCCGTGGTCAAAGCTGCCAAATTCGGTGTCGCGCGTGGACATGCGTCCGCCGGCTCCCCGGCTTTTTTCAAACACCGTGACCTGGTGACCGGCCTGCGCCAGCGTGCGGGCACAGGTGATGCCGGCAATGCCGGCGCCCACCACGGCAATGCGGCGCGGGGCGGGAGGTTTTGATTTTTTAGAAGAAGCGGTGCGGGATTTTGGGGTCATGTCTTTGTACTTTTTCTGGGTTGATGAAGCGGGCACATTGGGCATATTAGGCAGAGATCGCTGCTGCATTCTTCACGCATTATTCCTTGCAGCACGCCCCTGGATTTCGTCATTAGGGGACGGCGTCACAATTTCGTCATAAACGAAAACCATAGGTGCACTCTACACGCAGCCGGGGGCGGCGCTGCAGAAAAACGGATTTTTTAAAGCGCGTGTTCGCGCTCCAGCAGCGCTTTTCGGGTGCCCGGATTGTCCAGTCGCTGCAGCCACCACTGCAAGGCGCGCCCTTCGCGGCCATCGGCCGTGCGGCGCCAGGCATAGCTCATGGGGATTTGGCGCTCGGCGCGCTCCATCTGCTTTTGTACCAGCCGGCCGGTGGCAATGTGCGGGCGCGCCAGGTATTCGGGCAGAAAGCCGCCCCCCAGACCGCGCAGCTGTGCGTCCAGTTTTTCCTGCATGCCGGGCACGGTAAAGATGTCCTGGCCACCGAGCAGGCCCACCGTCACGCCGCTGCCCCGTTGCACCGAGTCGGCCACGGCCACGGCACGGTACGGCATCAGCATGGCGTCCGTGACGGGCTCTGGGGCCTCGGCCAGCGGGTGGTGCGGCGCTACCGCGTAGATGAAGTGGATGCTGCCCAGCGGCTTGCTTTGCACCGATTTGTTCAGCGCCGGCTCCATGGCGACACCAATGGCCAGGTCGGCCTGGCCCGAGGTCAGGGCCTCCAGCGTGCCCGACAGCGCCTCTTCGCGAATCCGCAGGCGCGTGGGGGGCGCCAGCGCAAAAAATGCCTCGCACAATTCCATCACGGTGGTGCGCGAAATCACGCTGTCAACCGCCAGGGTGAGTTGCGGCTCCCAGCCTGTCGCCACGCGCTTGATACGGTTGGCGATGGCCTCGAGCTCCACCAGCAGGCGCTTGCCTTCGCGCAGCAACTCCTTGCCCGCCTCGGTCAGTTTGGCCTGGCGCGAGGAGCGGTCAAACAGCAGCACATCGAGCGCGTCTTCGACTTGGCGAATGCGGTAGGTCAGGGCGCTGGGCACCACGCCCAACTCGCGTGCGGCCGCCGCCATGCTGCCCGTGCGGTGCACCGCAGCAATCAGTTCAATGGTGTCGGGTGTGAGGGCACTGCCTAGCCGTTTGTTGATCATTGCCGGGTTATATATTCAAATAATTCGAATGATGCCATCAAATCAGTGCAACGCCCAAGGTAATGTCGCCGGCTACAGTGAAGGACTTGCAACAGACCCTGAAAGGGGCTTCAAAATGATGATTCAACGACTTTCCGCCGAACGTGGCTATGCCGATCACGGCTGGCTCAAGTCTTTTCATTCCTTTTCGTTCGCGGGCTACTACGACCCGGCGCACATGGGCTTTGGCAATCTGCGCGTGATCAATGAGGACCGGGTGGCGGCGGGCCGGGGTTTTGGCACGCACAGCCACAAGGACATGGAAATCATCAGCTATGTGCTGAGCGGCGAACTGGCGCACAAGGACAGCATGGGCAACGTCAAGGGTATTCCGCCTGGCGACGTGCAGCGCATGAGTGCGGGCACCGGCGTGCAGCACAGCGAATTCAACCACGCTGAAGGCCAGACCACGCATTTTCTGCAGATATGGATTGAGCCCAACGCGGTCGGCATTGCCCCCGGCTACGAGCAAAAAACCTTTCCTGAAGCCGAAAAGCGCGGCGCGCTGCGGCTGGTCGCCTCGCCCGACGGCGCGCAGGGTTCGATCACGATCCATGCGGACGCCAAAATGTACGCAGGGCTGTTCAATGGCGCGGAAACGGCTACGCTGGCATTGAACCCGGCGCGAAAAACCTATGTGCACCTGGTGCGCGGTGCGCTGGCTGTGAACGGCCACCCGCTGAGCGGCGGCGATGCGCTTTTGATCGAGGGCGAGCCCCGGATTGTGCTGGCCGGCGGCCAGGATGCCGAGGTGCTGGTGTTTGACCTCGCCGCCTGATTTTTCAACGTTTTATCGGTTTTTAATTTTCTCAACCCCAAAGGACTTCTCATGTTTACAGCACTCCAAAACCCCCTGTCACTGATAGGCCGCCTGCTGATGGCCCTGCTGTTTCTTCCGGCGGGCATCGGCAAAATTGGCGGCTTTGCGGGCACCGTGGGCTACATCGGCTCCAAGGGCCTGCCCCTGCCCGAGCTTGGCGCCGCGATTGCCATCGTGGTGGAAGTGGGTGGCGCGCTGGCCCTGATCGCCGGATTCGGCACCCGCTTTGCCGCGCTGGCGCTGGCGCTGTTCACGCTGGTCGCAAGCTTCTTTTTTCATAATTACTGGGGCGTGCCTGCTGAACAAGCCATGATGCAGCAATTGTTGTTCTTCAAGAACATTGGGGTGGTGGGCGGTTTGCTGGTGCTGGCCGCGCACGGTGCCGGTGCCTGGAGCCTGGACGCCAGGCGCAACGCCTGAGCGAGGCCTTTTTTCAACGCAAGGAGATCAGACATGACAAAAGTAGCCGTTGTTTTCCACTCCGGGTACGGCCACACCCTGCGCATGGCGCAAGCCGTGGCGGAAGGTGCCAGCGCGGAACTCGTGGCCATTGACGCCGATGGCAATTTGCCTGAAGGAGGCTGGGACACACTCGCGGCCGCTGATGCCATCATCATGGGGTCGCCCACCTACATGGGCTGCGTGAGCTGGCAGTTCAAGAAGTTTGCAGATGCGTCTTCCAAACCCTGGTACACCCAGGCCTGGAAAGACAAATTGTTTGCGGGCTTCACCAACAGCGCCGCCCTGAATGGCGACAAGATGTCCACGCTGAACTACCTCTTTACCCTGGCGATGCAGCACAGCGGGCTCTGGGTCAGCCAGGGCGTGATGCCCAGCAACAGCAAGGCTGCGCAGCGCAACGACGCCAACGTCCTGGGCTCGTACAGCGGCGCCATGGCCCAGTCCCCGTCAGACGCGGGCGCCAATGAGATGTTTCCGGGCGACCTGGAAAACGCCCGGAATTTAGGCAAGCGCGTGGCTGAAGTGGCCGCCAGGTTTCAGCGCTAATCGGCCCTCAGGCGTTGCGCGCCAGGCGCAGGCCGCTGAACTGCCACTGCGCATCGGGCGGGAAAAAGTTGCGGTAACTGGCGCGCATGTGGCTTTGCGGCGTGGCACACGAGCCGCCGCGCAGCACAAACTGGTTGCACATGAACTTGCCGTTGTACTCGCCCACCACGCCCTCCCACGCCTGGTAGCCGGGGTAGGGGTTGTAGTTGGACTGCGTCCACTCCCAGACATCGCCCAGCAGGTGCGCGGGCGCGTCGTCGCCGGATGGGGTTTGCGGCAACGGGTGGTACGCCGCGTTTTCTGCAAAATTGGCGGGCGGCGTCCCTGAAGCCGGCAGGGTGC
>NZ_JAUXNA010000212.1 GCF_030682935.1 Polaromonas sp. | reverse complement strand
TCTACGAAGCACCGGGCCTGGCGCTACTGTTCATCGCCTACGAGCGCCTGGTCACGGGCATCCACAACGAAGACACCATAGAGCAGTACCGCGACAGCGGCCGCCGCCTGGGCCGCCTGCTGTACCAGGGCCGCTGGTTTGACTCGCAGGCCATCATGCTGCGCGAAACCGCCCAGCGCTGGGTAGCGAGTGCCATCACCGGCGAAGTCACCATCGAGCTGCGCCGCGGCAACGACTACTCGATTCTCAACACCGAGTCGGCCAATCTGACCTACCAGCCCGAGCGCTTGAGCATGGAAAAGGTCGAAGGCGCGTTCACGCCGCTGGACCGCATCGGGCAGTTGACGATGCGCAACCTGGACATCATCGACACGCGCGCCAAGCTCGGCATTTACGCCAAGAGCGGCGTGCTGTCGCTGGGCACGGGCGGGGATTTACTGAAGTTGTCGGGCGACAAGGGCGAATAACGCTGTTTTTGGCCTGTAGCGCACATTACACGGGCGCTGCATGCTATTGATTTCGTACATGCGAGAGCCGCTTCTCCTGCTGTTCTTTGGGTAGACGTGGCTTTCAAAGCGCCGCAGATGCTACGGCTTTTTTCGGATGTTTTATTGCACTGAAAGTATGCCTTGATACATGAAAAATCTTTTCTAACAAGGACTTGGCTGCATTTTTGTCAGTTACCTTATGCCGCAACTGCCGTTTTATATCGCAGGGTTTGCGGGATACATTCCATTAGGCCTCACAGAAAGGATTCGTGCAGTGAATGAAGACTTTCGAGCAAAAGGCAAAAACTATGCGCGTTTTCTAGACACGCTGACTCCGGGGCAAATCGCGCATGGCAACGAAGCCAACTACAGAAATGCACAAGACGAGTTCAACCGCTTTGTCGAAAGCTATGAGGCAGGAATCTGCTATTTATGCGACAAGACTTTGACGTCTTTCAGCAAAAAATCGCCTTGCCCTCATTGGTTAATGAAGCCAAAGGGGTTCAAAAAGAATGATCTACCTGCTATCGCAGAGAAATACGGCTTCTATCAAATTCAAGCATTCCTCAGATGGGTGGCAAATCATGACGCGTTCGCAAGAAACATAAATGACCTATCGGAAGAAGGAACTGGGAAATTATTCGAAGTAACCATTAAATGGAAAAATATCGAATGGGCCTTTTCGTGCGCAGAGTCTGACTATCAAGGGCATGCAACGTCACAGCATTCCAAGCATCAGCACTATCACTTTCAAATGCGACTCGATAACCGGCCATTTATAAATTACAGCGACTTCCATCTACCATTCAACGAAATAGATATTATCAACATTGAGACGATGAGAGCACGGCCCGAAAAGGTAAAACAAAGATTTTCATTTGGCGAGGGCATGAGTGATCTCCTTAGCGATGAAACCGTTGAGCATATCGTCAACGCATCTGCATCACCAGATCAAGAGAGTCATGGAATGTTCAAGCTTGATTCCATCGCTATGGCAGAAGAAGGCAAGAAAATTAGCGGCGATGACGTCTACGCTCTATTTCAAGAAGCAAAGGAAAAAGGGGTCACAGTTGCCAGCCTCATGCACAAGCTACCAAATGCACGGACACAGGTAATAGTTACCCCAGGGCCTGGTGTAGTAGAACAGGCCCCACGCGGTGGGCGAAAAAATGATGCCTAACTGGTCGCTTAAGCAGATAACTTCCAGCTACTGCTTACCTCAAACGTTGGGCTTCATGGAAATAGTTAAGCTGAATGCCTCAAATTAAATACGCCTACGCTCTCGCCAAGAGAGTATTTGACAGGGAGTTGACGCAACAGGATGCCGCGAATCGCCTTAACCAAGAACACGGGATCAACGTGAACTCGGCAAAGATCATGATTGCCGTTTACGCAAGAATGGTCAGCGGCTTGGAGTTCAAGCGCGCGCTGAGCGCGCCAGACATGAAATATTACCTAGCAACCTTCCTTGCAGAAGGCGGCCCACAAGCTCTAAGGAACCCGGTAAGCGCACTTTGGAAACATATCGACTACTACGAGGCCAAGAATTCGGTGAATCTCAACGCCTTGCGGGAAATTTGCACAACTTATTCGGAAGTATGTAAAGGGTTTGCATCTGCCGAATCATTTCATGATGCATTTTCAGAGGCTGTGGAAAATGCTAAGAAGGTGCCCGCGGCTGAAAGAAAGCGATTACTGAAATCCTTCGCCAAGATACCTCGTTCTCGGCCGGTTTTAGTTCTTGTCTATGAAAGAAATCCTTATGTTGTCGT
>NZ_JAUXNA010000203.1 GCF_030682935.1 Polaromonas sp. | reverse complement strand
AGCAGGCGCTGACGCAGGCGCAGGCCGGCGTCGACATCGTCGCGCCGAGCGACATGATGGACGGTCGTATCGGCGCGATCCGCCAGGCGCTGGAGGCCAGGCGGCTGATCCACACCCGTATCATGGCCTACAGCGCCAAATACGCGAGCGCGTTTTACGGCCCCTTCCGCGATGCCGTGGGCTCGGCCGGCAACCTGGGCAAGGCCGACAAAAAAGTCTACCAGATGGACCCGGGCAACACCGACGAGGCGTTGCGCGAGGTGGCCATGGACATTGCCGAAGGCGCGGACATGGTGATGGTCAAGCCCGGCATGCCTTACCTGGACGTGGTGCGCCGCGTGAAGGACGAATTCCAGGTGCCCACCTTCGCCTACCAGGTCAGCGGGGAATACGCGATGCTCAAGGCGGCCGCCCAGAACGGCTGGCTGGACCATGATGCCGTCATGATGGAAAGCCTGCTGGCCTTCAAGCGTGCCGGGGCCGACGGCGTGCTGACTTACTTTGCAATAGATGCTGCCAAAAAGCTGCGCCAGGGCTGAAACGCTTGGCCCACCCGCGCCAGCGCCCCTCAAATGCTACTGAATTAATAGCTTAAAAGAACCGTCTCGCCTGGGCCGGTTGCCTATTTCATCCATAAAAATAGAAACTTAAAACCTTCATGCGCGTTTTCAACATCACAGCCAACGGCAAGGGCGTTACGGAAACCGACGCCCTGCCGAGCGAAATACCTCCACAAGGCTTTGTCTGGATTGCCTGCGCGCGGCGCGAGTTTGAGGTGCTGCAGGCGCAGATCCAGGCCGGCCTGCAAAGCCTGTGCGGCACGCAGCTGGTGGACCTGCATGTCTCTGACCTGCTGAACAACCAGTTGCCCTCGCACTACGACTACACCTCGCAGTACGACATACTGGTGTTTCGCCGCCTGGCCACCGGCCACACGGAAACCGACCCCGCCGCGCCCGGCCAGTCCTTGCATCAACGCACCAAACGCAGCGGGCCGCCGGTACTCAGGCACATTGACACCAGCCCCGTGGGCTTTGCGGTGTTTGACCAGGTGCTGCTGACCGTGCACCCGACCGACTGCGCCGTGCGCGAAGCCTACGCGCTCAAGCTGCTCAACGCCACCAATTTGGAATCGCGCGCCAACGGCGTCAAGCTGCCCGCCAGCCCGGCCGACTTGATGCTGCGCATCGTCAGCCACATGGTGGACGGCTACCTGGAACTGCGGCGCGAACTCACGCGCCAGCTCGACCACTGGCAACACGAACTGCTCAAGCCCGGCTCGCGCTTTAGCAACTGGACCTCGGTGCTCGACGCACGGCTGGCCATGCACCAGCTTGATGAAATTTGCGAAGACCAGCGCTCTGCAGTACAGGACTGGATTGACTCGGTCGAAACCTGGCCCGAGGGCGAGACGCCGGGCGCCCAGCGCGAGCGCGAGCTGCTCAAAATCCGCTCCCGTGACGTACTGGAACACATAGAGCGCGTGGTGCACCATGTGCGGCGCATGGAACAAAGCGCCGAAACCGCCGTGCAGATGCATTTTTCGGCGCAAAGCAACCGCACCAACGACATCATGCGCACGCTGACGGCACTGACGGCCGTGTTTTTGCCGCTGAACCTGATCACCGGATTTTTCGGCATGAATTTTGAGTTCATGCCGGTCATCCACAGCATCTCGGGCTTTTGGTGGACCCTCGGCTTCATGGTCACGCTGGTACTCGTGGTCGTTGTCGTGTTCTGGCGCAAACGCTATTTGGCCAAAAGCAGCCGCTAGCCGATAACTACCAAAACGATAGCTGCCTGCGCCCATTCAGCAAGGGCTACAGGCCTTAGACACCCTTAAACAGACGCAGGATGGCAGCACTCAGGCCAGCTTGTCGGCGAAGAACGCCAGCGAGCGAGCGTGCGCCAGCGTGGCCGCCGCTTCGTTGTAAGAGCCGCGCTGGTCGCAATTGAAGCCATGGTTGGCCGCGTAGACATGCACCGCCACTTCGGGGTGCGCCTGGGTGAAGGCCTTGATGCCTTCCATGGGAATCCAGTGGTCCTGGTCGCCAAAGTGCGCCATCACCGGGCACTGGGGCTGGCGTGCAATTTCTTCCTCGGCCGTGATGCCGCCGCCATAGTAGGCAATGGCGGCGCTCAGCCCCGTGAGGGTGCAGGCGGCGCGCCAGGTCAGCAGGCCGCCCCAGCAAAATCCGACAATGCCCACCTTGCCGCCGCTGGCCTGGGCCGCATGGTCAATGGCGGCCTGAATGTCGGGCAGCACGCCGGCGCCCGGCAAGGCGTCGACCGCCGTTTTGAGCTCAAAACCGGCGCTCATGTCGGCGTCGGTGTAGCCCAGTTCCACGCCGGGCTGGACGCGGTGGAAAGTGGACGGCGCCACCGCCAGGTAACCGGCCGCCGCAAAGCGGTCAGCGACCGAGCGGATGTGCGCGTTGACGCCGAAGATTTCCTGCAGCACCACGACAGCGCCGCGCGGCTTGCCCTCGGGCTGCGCCACGTAGGCGGGCAGAGTGACGCCATCGGCAGCGGTAAGAGAAATGAATTGACCCATGATGTTGAAGTTCCTTTTAATGTTTGGCGTTCAGGCAGTGGCTTGTAGTTTGCGCTCGACAAAATCAAGCCTGTCCTGGCCCCAGAACAGCTCGCCGTCAATCACGTAGCTGGGCGCGCCGAACACGCCGGCATCAATCGCCTGCTGGGTATGGGCCTCGTAGCGCTCCTGGACCGCCTGGCTTTGCGACTGCGCCAGCCGCTCGGGGCTCAGGCTGCATTCGGCCAGCAGTTCGGCCAGCACCTTGTCGTCGGCGATGTTGCGCTCGCCGACCCAGACCGCTGCCAGAATCGCGCCACTGAGGGCCATCGCGGCGTCAGCGCCATCGTGCTGGTCCACGGCAATGATGAGGCGCGCGGCGTCGTTGCCGGACACCGGAAAGTAGCGCGGCTTGAGGTGGATGGGCGCCTGCAGGTGGTCTGAATAGCGCTGCAGCTCCAGCAGCCGGTAGGCCTGGCGCTGCGGTGCGCGCTGGCCCAGCGGCAGCCCGCCCGAGATGGGAAACACCTTGCCGCCCAGGTCGACCGGCAGCACCCGCACTGTGGCGCCCGCTTCGCGCGCGATCTGTGCCAGGCGTGCGTGCCCCAGGTAAGCCCAGGGGCTTTGGGGGGCGAAGTAATAGTCCACGGTGGTGCTCAAAGTTCTTTCTCCGGTTGCAATAAGTCATTACAGTTAGTGATTCAACGCGATCCCGTTTGTACCCGGGATTGAGATTTTTTGCAGGAGGCTGGTTTGTCCCAACTTGTTTTGATCACGGGAGGGTCGCGCGGCATTGGCGCGGCCACGGCACTTCTGGCGGCCCGCCAGGGCTACGCAGTGGCTGTCAATTACACCGCCAACTCACTGGCGGCCGACGAGGTGGTACGGCAGATCCGCCAGGCCGGCGGCCAGGCCATGGCGGTGCAGGCCGATGTGGCTATAGAGGCGCAGGTGGTGGCGATGTTTGAAAAGATCGACGCCAAATTCGGCCGCTTGAGCGCGCTGGTCAACAACGCCGGCGTGGTGGACCAGACCACCCGGGTCGACGCCATCACCCTGGATCGGCTGCAACGCATGTTTGCCGTCAATGTGTTCGGCTCGTTTCTGTGCGCCCGCGAAGCCGTCAGGCGCATGAGCACGCGCCATGGCGGGGCGGGCGGCGCCATCGTCAATGTGTCCAGCGCAGCGGCACGGCTGGGCTCGCCAGGCCAGTATGTGGACTACGCGGCGGCCAAGGGCGCGATTGATACCTTCACCGTGGGCCTGGCCAAAGAAGTGGCAGCGGAAGGCATTCGCGTCAACGCGGTGCGGCCGGGCATCATCGACACCGACATCCATGCCTCGGGCGGCCTGCCCGATCGCGTGCGCGACCTGGCACCGCAGGTGCCGATGCAGCGAGCCGGCAGTGCGCTGGAGGTGGCGCAGGCGATTGTGTGGCTGCTGTCGGAGGAGTCCAGCTACACCACGGGTTCGATGCTGGATGTGGCGGGCGGCAGGTAAACGGCTGTTTGATGAACACGATCACAGGGCGATCAACCCCGAGCGACCAGACACCAAGAGGGAATTGACCGGCCGGTTCAACGACCAGTTGCAGACAGCGGGCGTTGCGCCTTCATGTCGGTCAAAGACTTGGCGTTGTCATCAACAGCGGAGGTCATTTGTTCCCTTGGCGCACCGACTTGATTGACACAGCCCGTTCGTTTCCTTTAATTGGGAATTAATTAGCCTTCACGGCTAATACCGGGCATGAAACAGAGAGCAGAATATCCTGGGCCACACTGCCCAGAATGAGTTTGCCCACAGCGGTGCGTTTTCGCAGGCCGAGGATAAGCAGTGAGACCTGTAGAGAGTCGACCAGCGCTTCAATTTCCGAGACAGTACTTTGACCTCGAACATACTGCTTGAATTCGGCGTCGAGACCGGACCCCGCGAGCAATGCCTCTACTCGCTCGACATCTTGAACATCCGCTTTCGATGGATCTTCTTGCATGCCGCCAGGACTGGCATTCACCACCACCAAACGTTCCTGACTGCGTTTTGCCATTTCTATACCTTTGTCCAGGGCGGCCTGCCCTTCCGGACGTGGCACATAAGCTACAAGTATGGTCATAGTTTCTCTCCTTCTTTTGGGCAAGTATTACATGAACTGATCATCGCCTACATCACCTTGCGTCGACAAATTGGTTATAAATCCGCAAGCAGCTTCTTATAAAGACCTGCCCAGTTCACAGTCTCAGTCACATTGGCTGATGCTTGGCGCCAAAGGTCCTCCACTCGGCGCTGGATCATCAAAATGGCCTGATCCGTTGCCGGGCAGAAAATTTCAGTGCCCGGCAACAAATGTTAAGGGTTTAGTCCCTGGGCACACAGCAGACATTCAACAAAAATGCAGGCAAGCGCATCACTACCCCGATCCTGCCGTCTCTAAAGCCATCATTTGACGAACCAACCCGAAAGAATTTCCATGGACTTCAAACCCCTCGTCACGCTGCTGGCCATCGTCAACCCCTTGGCCATCGTGCCTTTTTTCATTCACTACACGCAGGATTTCTCAAGGGAGCAGCGGCGCCGCACCATCGTGGTCGCGTCCTTCAGCGCGTTTGTCGTGATCGCCACCAGCGCGCTGCTGGGCCTGCAAATACTCGAGTTCTTCAGCATTTCACTGCCCAGCTTCCAGGTCGGCGGCGGCCTGCTGTTGCTGATCAGTTCCATGAACATGCTCAACGCGCAGCCGGCCGAGGCCAAGCCGCTCACGAACGAGATGGAAGACGGCGCAGAAAAAGCCGCCATGGGCGCCAGCATTGCCGTGGTGCCGCTGACCATCCCGCTGCTCACCGGGCCGGCCACCATGTCCACGGTGGTCATCTACGCTGAAAAAGCCAAGACTTTTTTCCAGCTCAGCACGCTGGTCGGCTACGGCGTGGTCATCGGCCTGGCCACCGCGCTGTGCTTTGCGCTGGCCGAACCGATTGCCCGCGTGCTCGGAAAAACCGGCATCAACGTGATGACCCGCCTGATGGGGCTGATTTTGGCGGCGCTGGCCGTGGAAGTGATGGCCGGGGGCCTGGTCAAGCTGTTTCCGATACTGCGCGGATAGCCGGGACAGCGGATTTAGCGCGCCGGCGCCTGCTGCAGCCACTGGTCCAACTCTTCAATCGCGGCGTCGGTGGCCGCCGTCAGGGCGCGCACGCCGCCGGGCGCATCGGCGCTGGGGGCGGGCCGCTGCACCACCACGCTGCGCTGACCCAGCAGTTTTTCACCGGCGGGCGTCAGTTCCACCAGCGTGGCGCGCAGGCGGATCAGGCCGACACTGGCCTCGGGCGTGCTGAACAGCTGGCTGAACTCTTCAAGCTGCAGGCGCAGCAGCAGCGGCAGTGCGGCGCTCTGGCTGCGGTTGAGCGCAACGCTTTCGCGCGCATTGAACACCGCGCGGCGCTGGCTGAGCTGCTCACGCAGGCGCTGGCGCACCAGCTGCGCGGCCGGCATGCTCCAGCGCGCTTTCGAGTAGGGGCGCAGCTGCTGGTCATCGGCGTAGCCCAGGCGGTACAGCACCGCCATGTTGTCCAGCGCACCGCCAGCGGTACTGATGTCGTCAATCGCCAGCGGTAGCAGGGGCGCCTGGCGTGTGGCGGGCGGCGACGTGGCCAGCAGCCCGGGCCCGAAGTCGTACATGGTGGCGCGCGCTGGCTTGTCGGGCAGCGCGCAGCCGCTCAGCATGGCGCCCATCAACATCAAGGAAATAATAGCCACAGCCCAATAGGGACGAGCACTAACAGCTACTGATTTAATAGCAATTGGCTGCGGTGTGAAAAAGCGTTGTGTCATTCTTGTGCTCCGTTGGGGGAAAAGCCGTCCTCGCCCGGGCCAGGCACCGGCGGGCCGTTGCCAAAGATCAGCGACTGCGGGTTGTCGTCCACCGCGTTCACGGTGCGCCGCAGCTGGCGCATGGCGCGTGCCGTTTCGTCGGCCACCTCGCCCAGCTTGGGCAGCGTGGCGGCGCTGAAGGTTTCCACGCCCGCCGCCAGCGCCGCACCGCCCTGCGCGAGCTTGTCGAGCGGCCCGCCCGGCTCATTCAGGCGCCGCGCCGTACCCGCCACCTCGTCGCTGGCGACTTTGACCGAGCGCAGCGTCGCGCTGGTCTCGCGCGACAGCGCGGGCAAGGTGGCGACCGTGGGCTCCAGGCCTTTGGCCACGCGGTTCAGGCTGCCTGCGGCTTCGCTGAGCTGCGTGACGGCGACGCTGACGGCCTGCTGGTTCTCGTCCGACAGCAGCTTGTTCAGCCGCATGCTGGCCTGCTCGGCCTGGTTGAAAATGACTTCGCTCTGCTTGAGCAATTTGTCGAAAAGACCGGGCCGGAGCGGAATGCGCGGCGGGTCCTCGTCGTTGGGCACCAGCCGCTGGGTGGATTCACCCTCGTCATCGAGCTGGATAAAGCCCAGTCCGGTCACGCCCTGGGACGCCACGGTGGCAAAGGTCGAGGTCGTCATGGGCGCCCTGCGGTCTATGGACACGCGAATCAGCACATTGCCCTTTTGCTTGGTGTCAAAGCCGATCAGCTCGACCTTGCCGACCGGCACGCCGCGATAGCGCACCGCGGCCTGCGGCTGCAGGCCCGAGATGATCTCGCTGGTGCTCATTTCATACAGGTCGCGCCGGGTGTTGTCGCGTGTCAGCCAGATCGCCAGCAGCGCCAGCAGGGCGCTGACCAGCAGCACAAACGCGCCGGCGATCAGGGCATGGGCTTTGTTTTCCATGGTGTGAGCCTTTCTAAATCGGGCCCGGGGATTCGCGCAGCAGCGCCATCGCGCGTTGACCCCTTTCGCCGAGGAAAAATGTTTGAATAAAGGGGTGCGCAAACGCCACCACGGCAGAGGGCACATCGTTGATGATGACCTTCTGGTCGGCCAGCACGGCAATCCGGGTGCTGAGCTCGAAAATCGTATCCAGATCGTGCGTGACCATCACCACCGTCAGTCCCATGCCCTGGTGCAGGGTGCGCAGCAGGGCACAAAAACTGTCTGCGCTTTCCGGGTCCAGCCCGGCCGTGGGCTCGTCAAGCAGCAGCAGCGGCGGGTCCATGATCAGGGCGCGCGCCAGCGCCACCCGCTTGACCATGCCGCCCGACAGGTCGCTCGGCATCTTGCCGGCCACCTCCGGGCCCAGGCCCACCATTTGCAGTTTGACCATGGCGGCCTCGCGAATCAGAGCGGACGGCAGGGTGCCCAGCTCGCGCAGCGGAAAGGCGATGTTTTCGAGCACGGTAAAGGCCGAAAACAGCGCGCCCTGCTGAAACAGCATGCCTACGCGGCGGGCTGCACCCCGCTTGCCCAACTCGGCGGCGGGTTTGCCCAGCACCGTGATCTCGCCCCGGGTCGGCGTTTCCAGCCCCAGCATCTGGCGCAGCAGCACGGTTTTGCCGGTGCCCGAGCCGCCCACCAGCGACATCACCTCGCCGCGCTCCACCGTCAAATCCAGGTCCTTGTGAACGACGGATTTTTTCTCGCCATTCCGGAAAATGGTCCACAGCCTGCGGATGTCAACGACCGGTTCGCCCATGTTCAGATGCCGACGCTCTTGAACAGCACGGCAAACAGCGCATCCACCAAAATGACGACGGTGATCGACGTGACCACCGAAGCCGTGGTGCCCTGCCCCAGGCTTTCGGTGTTGGGCTTGACGCGCAAGCCGTAGTGGCATCCCACCAGGGCAATCAGCACGCCGAACACCACCGACTTGGCGGTGGCCAGCGTCAGGTTGGCCACGTTCACCGCCGCCGGCAGCTGCTGGATGAAATAGGACGGCGTGATGCCCATGGAAATATCGGCCGCCAGCATGCCGCCCAGCAAGGCGGCAACGGTGGTCCAGACGCTGATCAGCGGCATCACCACGGCCAGCGCCAGCGCGCGCGGCATGACCAGCCGAAAGCCCTGCGCAATGCCCATGACGCGCATGGCGTCGAGCTCTTCGGTGACGCGCATCACGCCAATCTGCGCCGTGATGGCCGAGCCGGAACGCCCTGCAATCAAAATTGCGGCCAGCACCGGGCCCAGCTCGCGTATCAGTGAAATGCCCAGAATGTTGACGATGAAGGCGTCGGCCCCGAACTTGCGCAACTGCTGCGAAATCAGGTAGGCCAGCACCACGCCAATCAAAAATCCCACCAGCGCAGTGATCGGCAGCGCCGTGGCGCCAATGTGGTACAGGTGGCCCGAGAGATCGCGCCAGGGGCCCTGCTGCGGGTGCCGGATCAGCCGCAAGATGTCGAGCAGCAGCTGGCCCATCAGGCGCACCAGGCCATTGAGGTGGTCGAACAGATCCAGCAGCCGGCCGCCCAGCAGCGCGACGGGCGCTGTCCAGTCAGGCTTGCGCGCTTTCGGCGGACTGACCGTGAATTTGGCCACGGTTTCCAGCATCGCCCGCTGGTCGGGTTCAATCTGCAACCGGGCCGGCCAGGCGCGGCCCCAATGGTTCCACAGCACCTGGGCGCCCAGGTAGTCGAGTTTTTCAATCGGACCCAGATCCCACTGAGCCAGCCGATCCTGCCCCCGCAGGCGCGCAAGCTGCGCCGTCAGCGCGTCCCAGACCGGCTTGCCCGTCAGGTCTGCGGCAGTCCACGCCCCGCGCACCAGCAGGCGCTGGCCGTCGGGCGTGTCCTGCTGTTCGATGCGGGGCGTAGCGTCTTCCATGGGCATAGTCAGGCGGGCACCAGGTAAAAATGCGATGGTAACCGCTGAAAACCGCCCGCGTCCGCCGTGCCGGGGATCAGGCGGCCCTGTCCCACAGACAGTAGGGCGCTGGCGGCAGGCCCGCTCATCGCCAGGCTTGCTCATCGCCAGGCTTGCGCCAACGCGCCCCAGGCGCTGGCCACCACGGGTTCGGTCACGCGTGACTTCAGGCAGATGAAGCTCAGCACACAGTCCAGACTGACCCGGTCCGCCACCACCAGGCCATGCGCCTGGCTTTCGCGGATCGCAATCGAGTCGCGCGCCAGGCTCAGGCCGACCCCGGATTTGACCAGGTCGAGCATCGAGGCTTCCTGGTCCACCAGCGCGACGCGGCGCGGCTCCAGCCCCGTCAGCGAGGCCTCGCCAAACACGCGGGACAGCAGGCGATGGTGCGCGCTGGCGGGCGGCGTGGCCAGCCAGGGCAGCGCGGCCAGCGCCTTCCAGTCGCGGTCCCGCACCTGCGGGCCCCAGCCCGCGGGCGCAATCACGCGGTAGGTAAAGCGCGTCAGCTCCATGACTTCAAAATGAATAGCAGCTTGCGCCCGCCCATCCTTGGCAAACACCCAATTACCTTCATTTTTTTCGGGCCAGCCGAGGTAAAAGCCCACATCCAGATCGCCCCGGATGATCTGCGCCAGCACGTCCCCGCTCATGCCTTGGCGCAGTTCGGTGTCGATCTGCGGCGCGGCTTCCACCAGCTCTTTCAGAAAAACGCCGAGCCGGGTGAACTCGGGGTCCAGAATGGTGCCGATGCGCAGGGTGCCGCGCACGGTGCTGTGCAAGCCCAGCGCCGCCTGCGCGAAATCGGCCAGCGCCGCCAGGGCTTTTTCCGCTTGCGGCAGCAGGGCCGCGCCGTCGCGCGTGAGCGTCAGGCCCTGCGGCGTGCGGGTGAACAGCGTCAGGCCGGTGTTGGCGGCCAGTCCCTTGAGCTGCAGGCTGACCGCGGGCTGGCTCAAATGCAGGCGCTCGGCCGCACGCGATACATTGCCCTGACGTGCCACGGCGACAAAGGCGCGCAAGGTTTGCGGATCAAAGCTCGGACTCATATTTGCAAAACTTATAACGCTATTTTGATGAAATCATTGGTAATCATCCAGCATTTTGCCGACACTTGGCGCATTAAAGGAGACATCTCGTTATGAGCACAGCAAATAGTTATCCCTGCCATGGCCGCCGCGAGGTAACGCTGTGAGCGCGCCCGCCTTCGACTACATCATCATCGGCGCCGGCACTGCCGGCTGCCTGCTGGCCAACCGCCTGAGCGCCGACGCGTCCAAACGCGTGCTGCTGATCGAGGCCGGCCGCAAGGACGACTACCACTGGATCCACATTCCGGTCGGTTACCTGCACTGCATTGGCAACCCGCGCACCGACTGGCTGTACAACACCGAGCCGGACGCGGGGCTGAACGGCCGGGCGCTGCGCTACCCGCGCGGCAAAACACTGGGCGGCTGCTCCAGCATCAACGGCATGATTTACATGCGCGGCCAGGCGCGCGACTACGACCAGTGGGCGCAGCTGACGGGCGATGACGCCTGGCGCTGGGACAACGCCCTGCCCCATTTCAAGCAGCATGAGGACCACTACAAGGGCGCTGATGCGCTGCACGGCGCGGGCGGCGAGTGGCGCATCGAAAAGCAGCGGCTGCGCTGGGACCTTCTGGATGCGTTTGCCGAGGCCGCGGGCCAGGCCGGCATTCCGGCCACCGCCGACTTCAACCGCGGCAGCAACGAGGGCGTGGGCTACTTTGAAGTCAACCAGAAAAGCGGCTGGCGCTGGAATACCGCCAAGGCCTTTTTGCGGCCCACCTGCCTGGACCGACCCAATTTTGAGCTGTGGACGAACACCCAGGTGTGCAAGCTGGTGGTGGCGCCGCAGGCCGATGGCGGCCTGCGCTGCACCGGCGTGGAGGTGCTGACCAGCCAGGGACGGGTCACGGCGCGCATCGCCCAGGACGGCGGGCCGGACGGAAAGAGGGGCGAGGTCATTCTGTGCGCGGGCAGCATCGGTTCGCCGCAAATTTTGCAGCTGTCGGGCATTGGCCCGGCGGCCTTGCTGCAGCAGCACGGCATCCCCGTGGTGCAAGACCTGCCGGGGGTGGGCGCCAACCTGCAGGACCACCTGCAAATCCGCTCGGTCTACAAGGTGCAGGCGGTGCCGGGCGACAAGCGCTGGGGCCTGTCGCTCAACACCATGGCCAACAGCGTGTGGGGCAAGGCCCGCATCGGACTTGAATACGCCTTGCACCGCACCGGCCCCATGAGCATGGCGCCGTCGCAGCTGGGCGCCTTCACGCGCAGCTCACCTGACCAGCCTTACCCGAATATCGAGTACCACGTGCAGCCGCTGTCGCTCGACGCCTTTGGCGAGCCCCTGCACAGTTTTGACGCGTTTACCGCCAGTGTCTGCAACCTCAACCCGACCAGCCGCGGCACGGTGCAGATTAAAAGCAGCCGCTTTGAAGATGCGCCGGCGATCGCCCCCCATTACCTGAGCACGGCCGAGGACCGCCAGGTCGCGGCCGACTCCCTGCGCGTGACGCGCCACATCGTCAGCCAGAGCGCACTGGCCAAATACAAGCCCGAAGAATTCAAACCCGGCGCGCAGTTTCAGACCGATGAAGAACTCGCCCGGCTGGCCGGCGACATTGCCACCACCATCTTCCACCCGGTGGGCACCAGCAAAATGGGGCGCGCTGATGACCCGATGGCGGTGGTGGACTCGCACCTTCGGGTGCGCGGCGTTCGCGGGCTGCGCGTGGTGGATGCCGGTGTGATGCCGCTGATCACCAGCGGCAACACCAACTCGCCGACGCTGATGATTGCCGAGAAGGCCGCCCAGTGGATACGGGACGGGGTTTGACGGCCCGCGAGTCGCTCCGCGTCAGAGATTTAGCCACTTCAGCAATTCACGCATCCGCAGTTCGGAGGACGTATCAAACCGCTCAACGCCAATCCGTTTGAGCAACTCCTTGCCAGCCTCGGTGTCCGGTAATGCCAGCAGCTCCGCCTGGATGGCTTTGAGCTGTTCCGGGCGTATCTTCTTGTTCGCGATCAGCGGAAAGTAGGGCTGCGCGATGCTTTTATGCAGCACGCGGTTACCGTCTTTTTCCCACTTCCTGGCAAGTCCTGAATAGGAAGCCACACCGCCGACATCAGCAAATTTGTTGTCGAGATAAAAACCGACAGCGGCCTGCTCGCGCACGAACTGCACGCGCTCCTTATCCAGCTGGATGCCCTGGTCCCTGAGCTCCGCCGCGCAGAAGCGCGACATGTAGGCCACCTGTTCGGGCAACACGATCCGTTTGCCTTTGATCTCACTGAGGGACTTCAGGGTGGAGTCTTTGGGAACGATGATGAAACACTGCCCGTCCGGCTTGGTGCTGGCTACGTAGCTGTAGCCATAGTCCCGCATTCCCCGGGCTGGATAGTCACTCGGCCTGGCGATCACGAAGTCAAACCGGCCCGTCTGCATCCCCTCTTCAAGCTGCGTGAACTCGCGCGCAAACACGACACTGACTTTGGCCTTGATCGCCCGGCCAATGACTTCAGCCAGCCCTTGGTATTTGGTGATCACCTGCGCGTGGTCCAGTCCGCCCGAGGTCCCCTCACTGACAGCCAGCACCAGTTGCTGGGCCTGGGCATGCACAGCGCCCGACCAGAGCACAGGCAATCCCAGCATCAGCGCCATCAAAATATGTTTCATATGTTTCTTGGGCTAGTTTGAAAGTTGCCATGCTACTGCCCACCGCTGCAGCTTGCCACCGGTAATTTGTCACTTCTTGTTACCTGGGTTAACCTTTGCCAACACTGCAGCCACTGGAAGCGGTTGACCCGCTGACGAGGCGGATTTTCTTGCCTGCAGGCTCGGGTCCACGCTCCGCTGTCCGTTGCCTCCGCGCGTGAAGGGGGGGCGGGAAACCCCCAATGCACTAACTCAGTGCCCAGGCTACATTGGCCGTCTTGCCGACGAGCCCTGCTGCTCGCAACGCGAGGAGCCGAGGAGACACAAAAGAGCAATTAGAAATACACAAACTGACATTCCACGAGATGTTTTTTTGACAAAAGCGCTGGCAACCCCAGCGCTTTTTTATGGCCGCTTGCTTTTCGAAAATTTCATTCAAATTGACCTGCGACCCTTTATCAACGGGCCTAATCAGCTACAAATACAGGAGCAGATAATCGTTTCCATTGCAATGAGACAATCAGGGCGATGGAGTTATTGATTGTTTCCCTCGCCTCCCTGGCGGCCGGTTTTGTGGACTCCATCGTCGGCGGCGGCGGCCTGATTCTGGTGCCTGCCCTGTTTGCCGTCTTTCCCACCACGCATCCGGCCACCCTGTTCGGCGTGAACAAGGGGGCCTCGGTTTGGGGCACGGCGGTCGCGACGGCCCAATATGCCCGGCGCGTGAACTTGCGCTGGGCCGCGCTGCTCCCGGCCGCCGCGGCAGGCTTTGCCGGCTCGCTGGCCGGCGCCTGGCTGGTCACGGTTATTTCCCCCGGGTTTTTACGCCAGACCCTGCCCTTTGTGCTGCTGGCGGTGCTGGCCTACACGCTGGTGAAAAAGGAGCTGGGCCGCCACCATGCGCCGCGCTTCAGCGGCCATGCCGAGACGCTGGTGGCCTGCTGCATTGGCGGGGTGCTGGGGTTTTACGACGGGTTTTTCGGCCCCGGCACCGGCAGCTTTCTGGTCTTTTTGTTGGTGCGCTGGCTGGGCTACGATTTTTTGAGCGCCTCGGCCTCGGCCAAGCTGATCAACACCGCCACCAATTTGGCGGCACTTTCGGTGTTTGCCTACAAGGGTCATGTCTGGTGGCATTTTGCCCTCACCATGGCTGTGGCCAATGTGGTGGGCAGCTTGCTGGGAACGCGTCTGGCGCTCAAACACGGCGCCGGTTTTGTGCGGGTGGTGTTCATTGGGGTGGTCAGCGCGCTGATTCTGAAGACCGGCTTTGACGCCTTCCTGAAGTAGCCGCAAGCACCCGAACGACGCGCCAAGCCCGGCGGCGCAGCGGCTAGTCCGGGTTGGCGTCGAGCCGAGACACTGCCGGCTTGGGCTTGCTGACAGCCTGCGCAGTCGCCTTGGCCCTGGCGGGTTTCGCCGCTGCGGCCGGCGCAGCGGGGGCGGCCAGTGTTCCGCCCGCTGCAAGCCGCGCGGCCATGCCGGCAACGCTACGTGGCGTGCCAATCGGCGCAGCGGCCAGTCCTTTCTGCACAGCGGCCATGTCTTCCTCGCTGGGGTATTGACCCATCAGCACATAGTCGAACACCCGGCGCGCAATCGGCGCGGCCACGCCTGCGCCCCAGCCGGCGTTTTCCACGATCACCGCCAGCGCAATTTCGGGCTTGTCGGCCGGTGCAAACGCCATGTAGACCGCGTGGTCGCGCTGGTGCTCTTCGAGCTTGGCGCCGTTGTATTTGTCTTTCTGGCCGATCGTCACCGCCTGGGCCGTGCCGGTTTTGCCGCCGCTCAGGTAGCCGGCGCCGGCAAACACCCGGGTCGAGGTGCCCTCTTGGGTGACGCCCACCAGGGCCTTGCGGATGATGTCCACGTTGGCCGGCTTGTAGCCCAGGTCCACCGGCGGGTCTATGGGCAAGGGATGCAGGGCCCCCGTCACCGTGTCCTTCGTGGCGATTACCAGCCGCGGCTTGTGTTTGATGCCGTTGTTGGCCAGCACGGCGGTGGCCTGCGCCAGCTGCAGCATGGTGAAGGTGTTGTAGCCCTGGCCTATGCCCAGTGAAATGGTTTCACCGGGATACCATTTTTTCTGCTCGGGCCGCTTGTAGGCATTGCGCTTCCATTCCTGGCTGGGCAGCACGCCGCGCACCTCGCCGTTGATGTCGATGCCGGTGATCTGCCCGAAGCCCAGCGGCGCCATGAAGTCGTGCATGGCATCCACGCCGAGCTCGCTGGCCAGCGAATAAAAATACACGTTGCTGGACTTGACGATGGCACGGTACATGTCCACGGCGCCAAGCGCAATGTCGCCATGGCTGCGGAAAGTGTGCCCGCCAAACGTCCACGAGGCGTTGTCGTTGACGATGAAGCTGGCCGAGCGCTTGCCGGTCTGCAGCGCGGCCATCGCCATGAAAGGCTTGTAGGTCGAGCCCGGCGGATAGGTGCCCCGGAGCGCCCGGTTGAGCAGCGGCTTGTCAATCGACTCATTGAGCGCCTGCCAGCTCTCGGTATCAATCCCGTCGACGAACAGGTTGGGATCAAACGTCGGCTTGCTGACAAACGCCAGCACCTCGCCGGTCCGGGGGTCCAGCGCCACCAGGGCACCGCGCCGCCCGCCAAACATTTCTTCGACCAGCTTTTGCAGACCGATGTCCAGCGACAGCATCACGGTATTGCCGGGCGAGGCCGGATTGGTGGCCAGTTTTCGCACGGCGCGACCGCTGGCCGAGGTTTCGACCTGCTCGACCCCGGTGATGCCGTGCAGCTGCTGCTCAAAACTCTGCTCGACCCCGAGCTTGCCGATGTAGTCGGTGCCGCGGTAATTGCCAGCGTCGTCACCATCTTCAATGCGCTCCTTTTCGGCCTGGTTGATGCGGCCCATGTAGCCCACCACATGGCTGCCCAATTCGCCAAGGGGATAGTTGCGGAACAGCCGCGCCTTGATGTCGACGCCCGGAAAGCGAAAGCGCTGCGCCGCAAAGCGGGCCACTTCCTCGTCGCTCAGACGGGTGCGAATGGGCAGTGATTCAAAATTCCTCGATTCTTCACGCAGCCGCTTGAAGCGCCGCTTGTCACGCGGCTGGATGTCCACCACCTTTTCCAGCGCCGCAATGGTCTGCGCCAGGTCACCCACCTTGGACGGCGTGATCTCCAGCGTGTAAGCCGAATAGTTGGTGGCCAGCACCACGCCATTACGGTCCAGAATCAGCCCGCGGTTGGGCACGATGGGCACAATCGCCGTGCGGTTGCTTTCGGCCTGATCGAGCAGATCGGCGTGGCGGTAAACCTGCAAATACACCAGACGCGCAGCCACCAGCGCAAAGGCAAAGAGCACCATCAGGCCCGCCACCAGCACGCGCGTGCGAAAGCGGGACAGGTCCGCTTCGACATTTCGGAGTTCAGTCATGCCAGTCCGACTCGGCGCGGGTTAAACAATGCGGAAAATACATGTGATCAATCGCAGGCCAGCGCATTGCACGCCGTGAAAAGCGAGGGAACCAGCGAACGCCGCGCCGGGCCGCCCCAAGCAAGTTCAGCCCCCCCGGGGGGCAGCGCAGTACGCGCAGCGACAAGCGTGGGGGCCATATTCACAGAGGTCGATTCTCATCCCGGTCGGGCGCGCGGCGCTGCGGCGCCAGCAGCAGCACGCTGACGACAGGCCAGAGCAGGGACTCGGCCAGTGGCGCCAGCAGCATGATCCAGCCCGGGAAAATGCCGCCGCCCATCATGCGGATGAGCAGCTCCAGGCCATGCGCCACGGCAAACAGCGGCAACACCTGCAAGGCCTGCGACGGCACCGTGAACCAGAGCAGCCGGCGGTGAATCATGGCCGCAAAGAAGCTCAGCGCCGTGTAAGACAGCGCATGCTGGCCGAGCAGCGAGGCCTGCTGCACATCCATGACCAGGCCAAACAGGAAGGCCAGGCCAATGCCTACGCGCAGCGGCTGGTGCACGGCCCAGAAGACCAGCACCAGCGCCAGGAAATCAGGCATCCAGGGCACGCGCCCCAGCGGCAGCATGTCCAGCAACAGCGCCGCGATCAGGCTGAACCCTATAAACACCGGATTGGCGGGCAACAGCAGTTGCTGGCCGGAGCGCATGATCATTTCGAGGCTCGCTTCCGGGCGGGAACATCCGGCGTCGCAGCATCTGGCCGCGGCGGCATCTGGCCGGACACGGGCTTGACCACAATGACATGCCGCGCACCGCTCACCAGCGCCAGCGGGACACAATAAATTTTTGCAAAAGTCGACTCGGGGCGCCGCTCAATCCGGCTGATCCTGGCCACCGGCAAGCCCGCCGGATACACACCGTCAATGCCGCTGGTGGTCAGCAGATCGCCCGGCTGCACGTCCGAGTTGCTACCCATGAAGCGCAACTCCATGCCGCCGCCAAGCGCGGCGGGGTCGCCATAGGCCACACTGCGCTCGCCGGTGCGTACATTGAGCACGGGAATGACCAGCTCACTGTCCACCACCAGCGTGACCTCGCTGACCAGCGGATGCACGCGGGTCACCTGCCCCAGCACGCCGGACTCATCGAGCACGGGCGAACCCAGGTCCACCCCCTGGACCTGCCCCTTGCCAATGATGACCTTGCGGGTGTAGGGGTCCGCCGCCTCGTACAACACTTCAGCCGCCATCACCGAGGCCTTGAGTTGCTCGCGCAGCGCCATCAACTGGCGCAGCCGGTTGTTCTCCAGCGTCAGCTGCTCGACCTGACCGGCGCGCAGCGACTGCAGCGCCAGTTTTCGGCTGGCTTCTTCGCTGTCGGACTGGGCCTGGTTCAGGCCGGTGAAATACCCGCTGCCGCTTTTGACCGCATGCACCGGCTGCAAGGCCAGCCACTGCACCGGATAGAGTACGGTGGCCAGCGCCGCACGAATCGGCTGGATCATGTGAAACCGTGTGTCCGCGACCATCAGGAACAACGACAGCGCGCTGAAGAACATCAGCTTGGACAACGCCGACGGCCCCTGCTTGAAAAAGGGCGGCGGGGATCTGTCGAGTGTTCCTAAGGTCATGATTCGCAATCAAGCGGCCCCGCTTCAGGCTTCCGGCGTCAAGCGGGCAGGATGAAGGGCGGCGTGAAAGAGCGGCGGGGGAAAAGACGTGAGCGGGAATTATTCCGAGGTGAAGATCGAACCCATGCGGTCCATGCGCTCCAGCGCAATGCCACAGCCGCGCACCACGCAGGTCAGCGGGTCTTCGGCCACCAGCACCGGCAGGCCGGTTTCTTCGGCCAGCAGGCGGTCCAGGTCACGCAGCAGGGCGCCGCCGCCGGTCAGCATCATGCCGCGCTCGGCGATGTCGGCGCCCAGCTCGGGCGGCGTGTGTTCCAGCGCGTTTTTGACCGCGCTGACAATGTTGTTGAGCGGATCGGTCAGGGCTTCGAGAATTTCGTTGCTCGAAATCGTGAAGCTGCGCGGCACGCCTTCCGACATGTTGCGGCCCTTGACTTCCATTTCCTTGACTTCAGAGCCCGGAAAAGCCGAGCCAATGCATTTCTTGATGGCTTCGGCCGTGGGCTCGCCAATCAGCATGCCGTAGTTGCGGCGAATGTAGTTGATGATGGCCTCGTCAAAACGGTCGCCGCCCACGCGCACGCTGCCTTTGTAGAC
>NZ_JAUXNA010000184.1 GCF_030682935.1 Polaromonas sp. | reverse complement strand
GCGACAGTTTTGAGTGGCGCGGGCTCGGTGAGGTGCCGTCCAGCGCCCTGAAGATTCGCTCCGAATTCTCGGCGTTCGATGCCGAGCAGCGCTTCGATCTGACGTATCGCAGCGTGCCCGACCACAAGCAATGCGAGTGCGGCGCCATCCTGCGCGGCGTCAAGCGGCCGACCGACTGCAAGCTGTTCGGCACGGTCTGCACGCCCGAGCACCCGATGGGGTCCTGCATGGTCTCGAGCGAGGGCGCGTGCGCGGCGCACTACACCTATGGACGCTTTCGCGACATAGCGGTGGTGACGGCATGAGCAGTGTGAAGAAAGACTACCTCCGTCCGCTCGACTGGCGGCACGGCCGCGTCGACATGAACCATGGCGCCGGTGGCCGGGTGTCGGCGCAACTGATCGAGACGTTGTTCCTGCGCGCGTTCGACAACGAAGCGCTGCGCCAGGGCAACGACGGTGCGCTGCTGCCGGCACCGCCACCCGGGCACCGGCTGGTCATGGCCACCGACGCGCATGTGATCTCGCCGCTGTTCTTCCCCGGCGGCGACATCGGCTGCCTGGCGGTGCATGGCACGGTCAACGACGTGGCGATGATGGGCGCCATGCCGCTGTACCTGAGCGCCAGCTTCATTCTGGAAGAAGGCTTCCCGCTGGCGGACCTCCAGCGCATTGTCGAATCGATGGCGGCGGCGGCGCGCGAAGCGGGGGTGGCCATCGTCGCCGGCGACACCAAGGTGGTGGAGCGCGGCAAGGGCGACGGCGTGTTCATCAGCACCACCGGGCTGGGCGCGTTGCCGCCGGAGCGCGTCATCGGTGGCGCCAGGGCGCGAGCGGGCGATGTGCTGCTGCTGTCGGGCAGCATTGGCGAGCATGGCGTGGCGGTGCTGTCGCAACGCGAGTCGCTTGATTTCGACACCACCATCCGCTCCGACAGCGCCGCGCTGCACACCCTGGTGGCCGCCATGCTGGCGGCCGCACCCGAGGGGGCGGTGCGCGTGCTGCGCGACCCGACACGCGGCGGCCTGGCCACCACGCTCAACGAGATCGCGCGCCAGTCCGCGGTGGGCATGCTGCTGCAGGAAGCCGCGATACCGGTGCGGCCCCAGGTCGCCGCCGTCTGCGAGCTGCTCGGGCTGGACCCGCTGTACATCGCCAACGAGGGCAAGCTGGTGGCGGTCGTGGCCCCCGAGTCAGCCGAGGTGGTACTGGCGGCAATGCGCGCGCATCCGCTGGGGCATTCGGCAGCGCGCATCGGCCAGGTCAACGCCGACCCGCATCGCTTCGTGCAGATGGCCACGGCCTTCGGCGGGCGCCGGGTGGTGGACTGGCTGAGCGGCGAGCCGCTGCCGCGCATCTGCTGAGCCCGCACTCCGCGCCAACGCCCCGCCAATCGTCTACGAGTTGACATGGCGCAATAACCCAGTCGCGCCAGCAGCTATGTTGAACGGGTGCATTGATGCGCTCGTGACATGGTCGCTGCACCTCCCCTTTCCCCTTTCAATTACAGGAGATTCGACATGCAGCAGCATGCAATGACCGAGACCGCCTACGCCTGCCTCGAGGTGGGTTGGGGCGAATCCCTCCCGCTCGTTCAGTGCGCCTGTGACGCACCGGGGGCCGGGTTGTCATTTCAATCTGCCGCACGCCATCGGAATTCAGCCAGGAGCGGAATATGACGATTTCGAAAGACCAGCAGACCAAGCTTTATCGTCACTACACCGAACCCAAGATGGTGACCGAATTGACGCGAAAAACGGTGGCGCTGGTTCTGGCCGGCGGACAGGGTTCGCGACTCAAGGACTTGACGGCCTGGCGCGCCAAGCCCGCAGTACCGATCGGCGGCAAGTACCGGATTATCGATTTTGCCTTGTCCAACTGCGTCAATTCCGGGATCCGCCGCATCGGCGTGTTAACCCAATATAAATCCCATTCGCTGATCCGCCATCTGCAGCGCGCCTGGAGTTTCATGCGCACAGAAATCGGGGAGTTTGTGGAAATCCTGCCGGCGCAGCAGCGCACCCACAAAAAAGAATGGTACCAGGGCACGGCGGACGCGCTGTACCAAAATATCGATATCGTCCAGCGCCACCATCCGGAATACGTCATCGTGCTCGGCGGCGACCATGTTTACACCATGGATTACTCCGAAATGCTGTTGTATCACGTGCAAACCGGCGCGGAGTTTACTGTAGGCAGTGTCGAAGTGCCGCTGGCGGAAGCCAGTGCCTTCGGGGTGATGTCGGTGGATGCAGATATGCGCATTACCCGCTTTACCGAAAAACCCGCCAACCCGGAGCCGGTTCCCGGCAAGCCCGGCATGGCGCTGGTGTCGATGGGCATTTACATTTTTTCCAAGGATTTTCTGTACAAAGCCCTGGTGGACGATGCAGGCAAAATGCAGTCCTCGCACGATTTTGGCAAAGACATTATTCCCGAGAACATTGCCGACGCGCGCGCGATGGCGTTTCCTTTCCGCACCGATAAAGGCGAGCCGGGTTACTGGCGCGATGTCGGCACGGTGTATTCCTACTGGCAAACCAATATGGAACTGTGTGCGATTGATCCAGAACTCAATCTGTATAACCACGACTGGCCCATCTGGACCTACCAGCCGCAATATCCGCCAGCCAAGTTCATTTTTGACGATGACGACCGCCGCGGCGAGGCGATCGATTCGCTGATTGCGGGTGGCTGCATCCTGTCGGGCGCGCGGGTCAAACGCTCGGTGCTGTTTTTCGCCACCACGGTGGAAAGCTGCAGCCTGATCAAGGACAGCGTAATCTTGCCCAAGGTGAATATTGGCCGCAACTGCCGGATCACTCGGGCCATTATCGACAAGAGCTGTGTAATCCCGGATGGCACCGTCATCGGCGAAGACCTGGTCGAGGACGCTAAGCGTTTCCATGTGACCCAGGAGGGCATTGTATTGGTGACCATGGCCATGCTCGGGCAGATTTTGTATCCGAGATTGCATAGCAGCCATGACTACAACTGAATCACATCACGCCGATCAACCCAGAGTCAAAAAGCTCAATGTCGTGTTGTGCTGGCACATGCACCAGCCGTATTACCGTGAAGGGCTCGCGGGCGCCTATCACCTGCCGTGGGTTTACTTGCACGGCATCAAGGATTACAGCGACATGGCCGCGCATCTGGAACGCTGCCCGGCAATGCGCGCAGTCGTGAATTTTGCGCCGGTGCTGCTGGAGCAACTCGATGATTACGCTCAGCAGCTCGACGCCATGCTCAAAACCGGGGTGCCAACTCAGGATCACATGTTGAATTTTCTGGCCGGTATCGAGCCGATTCCAACGGATGCCGCCGCGCGGCTGGCGCTGATCCAGGCCTGCCAGCGTTGCCACGCGCCGCGCATGATCCACCCGCATCCTGCTTTTCATCGCTTGTTGCGCATGATAGGCGCGACCGATGAGGCGGGCATCGGCATCCATGGCATGCAATGGCACCTGAGCTATCTGAGCGAGCAGTATTTTCTGGATTTGCTCACCTGGTATCACCTCGCCTGGCTTGGCCATTCCTTGAAACAAACGCCGTTGGCGCAGCGACTGCTGACACAGGAACAGGATTATTCGGCAGTGGATCGGCGCGAACTGCTAAGCCTGATGCAGGGGTGTCTGGCAGGACTGATTCCTCGTTACCGTGTGCTGGCTGATCGTGGACAGATCGAATTGTCGGTGACGCCTTATGGCCATCCCATCGTGCCTTTGCTCAACGATTTCAGGAATATGCGCGATGCGCAGCCGGACGCGCCCGCGCCGACGGCTGACGGTTATCCCGGGGGCGCGGAGCGTTCGCGCTGGCATTTGCAGGAAGGGATCGCCGTATTCGAACACTATTTTGGCCGCAAGCCGCAAGGCGTATGGCTGTCCGAAGGCGGCGTCAGCCGCGATGCGCTGACGCAACTCGATGAATTCGAAATCCGCTGGACCGCGTCGGGCGAAGGCGTATGGCGCCATAGTTTTGCGCAATCCGGCAGCACCGATGCGGAGCTCGCCAGCAAGCACAGTCTGTTTTCTCCAGCACAGGTCGACGGCACTCAGACCCGATTGTTTTTCCGCGACGATGGTCTGTCCGACCTGATCGGTTTCAAATACAGTGACTGGCATTCTGACGATGCCGTGGGCGATTTCATTCAGCATCTGGAAAACATTGCCGCGCTGTGGGGCGACAAGGCGGACAAGAAAGTCGTCTCGGTCATTCTGGATGGCGAAAACGCCTGGGAGTATTACCCGGACAACGGCCATTTCTTTCTCGACGCGCTGTATTGCGCATTGTCAAAGCACACCGCCTTGCGCATGACGACCTTTGCCGAACAAGCCAAGAATGCGCCCGCCATTCCCCTGAAACATCTGTCGGCAGGCAGTTGGGTGTACGGCAGTTTTTCCACCTGGATCGGTTCCGACGACAAGAATCGCGGCTGGGATTACCTGGTCGCGGCCAAGCGGGCCTATGACCGTGTGGTCGCGGCAGGCAGCCTGAATTCCGAGCAACTCGCGCTGGCCACGCGGCAGCTTGGGGTGTGCGAAGGCTCGGACTGGTTCTGGTGGTTTGGCGACTACAACCCGTCCGGCAGCGTCAGCGACTTTGAGCAACTGTTTCGCACCCAGTTACGTATGCTGTATCGCTTGATCGGTGTTGTGCCGCCGCCGCAACTCGAGGTCGAGCTGTCGCACGGGGGTGGCCGGGCCGCGAATGCCGGCACCATGCGCAGGAACGTCGGATGAGCGCGCAACGCTCCGCGTTTATTGGTCGGGTCAATAGGGCGTGCGGCTGATGAGCCTGTTCAACTCCGGTCAGCGCCGTGCGGGCATTTTGCTGCACCCGACTTCGCTGCCGTCTGGCACGCTGACGGACGCGCTGCCATGGCTGGATTTTTTGCAGGCGAGCGGCTGCACGCTGTGGCAGATGCTGCCGCTGGGTGTGCCCATCACCGGCTTGTCGCCCTATCAGTGCGCGTCGGCGTTTGCGGTCAACCCGGCGCTGTTTCCCAAGACGCGTGCCGATATGCGCAGCTTTCCCCGCTGGCGTCGCGCGCAGCAACGCTGGCTGGATGATTACGCGCGTTTCATGGTGATCAAGCGCTTGCAAAATGGCGCGTGCTGGGTCGATTGGCCTGAGTCTTTACGTCAGCGCGAGCCGCAGGCACTGTCGGCATTTGACCGGCTTCATGAAGAAGCGCTGGTCGCAGTGATGACCGAGCAATATCACGCCTATTCGCACTGGCAGGGTATACGGCAGGCGGCGCATGCGCGCGGCATCGCCTTGTTTGGCGACATGCCGATTTTTGTTGCGCACGACAGCGCCGATGTATGGGCGCATCCTCAGCGTTTTTTGCTGGATGACGCGGGCAGGCCGACCGTGGTGGCGGGCGTGCCGCCGGATTATTTTTCAGCAGCCGGGCAGCGCTGGGGCAACCCGCACTACAACTGGGCGGTGATGCGGGACGAGGGCTTTAGCTGGTGGCTTGATCGACTGCGCTACCATTTTAAATGGTTTGATCTGGTGCGCATCGATCATTTCCGCGGCCTCGCCGCAGCATGGACTATCCCGGCAGCAGACGACACGGCGGTCAACGGCAGTTGGCAGCCCGTGCCGGGTGCCGAGTTACTGAAAAAACTCAAAGACGAAATGGGTGAAATCCCCCTGGTCGCAGAAGACCTCGGGGTAATTACCCCGGATGTGACGGCGCTGCGCCGCGATTTTCATTTGCCCGGCATGGCGGTGCTGCAATTTGCGTTTGACGGGCATGCCGACAATCCGCACAAACCTGAAAACGTCGGTGAGGATATCGTGTATTACACCGGCACCCACGACAACGACACGACGCTGGGCTGGTTTGCCAGCCTGCCGGAGGAGGTGCAGCACCCGATTCAGCAGCAATTGAACGCGGCTGACGCCGACCAGGTGCTCGACGCCATGCAGGCAAGCGTTCTGGCGAGCCGCGCAACGCTGGCGATCTTGCCGATGCAGGATGTGCTGCGTCTGGGTAGCGAAGCCCGGATGAATACACCGGGGACGTCTGAGGGCAACTGGCGCTGGCGTTTTCAATGGGACATGCTGGTGCCTGAACTGGCATCCTGTTTGCATGAACAATTAGAGAAAACCGCTCGATGCGAGACAAGAAATCCGTCATGAATGTACCCGAATCCACCCCCGCCAAAAAGCCGGTCAGTCGTTTGCCTGCCATCAGTGCGCCCATCATGCGCGTCCAGACTGGCACGCACCACGATCCGTTCGAAGTGCTGGGCTGGCATGTTGAAACGGATGGGTCAAGCATCCTGCGCGCGTTCTTGCCTATGGCCGAAGCGGTGGAAGCCGAAGGCCTGCGCATGAGTCGCGTCGTCGGCACCGATTGCTTCGAACTCAAGCTGGGCACGGGCGTGGCGCATGATCCACACCCGCTGTTGCGCTGGCAGGACAAGCAGGTGGGCGCGTGGCACAGCACGCTCAGCCCCTACAGCTTTGAGCCGCAATTGGGCGAACTGGATATTTATCTGCTGGGTGAAGGCCGCCATATGCAGGCCTGGCAGGTATTGGGGGCGCGGCTTAAAATCATAGACGGCATCGCAGGCTGCCTGTTTGCAGTATGGGCGCCGGCGGTGCAGCGGGTCAGCGTGATTGGTGATTTCAACGTCTGGGACGGCCGCCGCCACCCGATGCGCTGTCGCGGCGACGGGGGCATCTGGGAGCTATTCATCCCCGGCCTTGCGGCAGGCGAAGCGTACAAATACGAAATCCTCAGCGCGCAGGGTCAACTGGTCAAAAAGACCGATCCTTACGCGCGCCAGATGTTTCCGCGCCCCGAGACCACCAGCGCGATTCCCGCCGAGCTTGGCCGGGTGTGGCAGGACGGCGACTGGATGACGGCCCGCGCCGGATTCGACTGGCAGCACCAACCGATCAGCATTTACGAATTGCACGCCGGGTCGTGGCGGCGTCACGCCGATGGCAGCTTTTATTCCTGGGACGAACTGGCCGCCAAGCTGATTCCCTATGTGCTGGAACTTGGCTACACCCATATCGAGTTGCTGCCGATTACCGAGCATCCGCTGGACGCGTCGTGGGGCTATCAGGTGTCGGGCTATTACGCGCCGACCGCGCGCTACGGCTCGCCGGAAGCGTTCCGCCGTTTTGTCGATTCCTGTCACCAGCACCAGCTCGGCGTGATTCTCGACTGGGTGCCGGCGCATTTCCCCAAAGACGATTTTGCGCTGGCGCGGTTTACCGGCGAGGCGCTATACGAACACGACGACCCGCGTCGCGGCGAGCATCAGGATTGGGGCACGCTGATTTTCAACTATGGCCGCAACGAGGTTAAAAACTTTCTGATTGCCAACGCGCTGTACTGGCTGGAAGAGTTTCACATCGATGGCCTGCGGGTCGATGCGGTGGCGTCGATGCTGTATCTGGATTATTCGCGGCGCGAGGGCGAGTGGCTGCCAAATCAATACGGCGGGCGCGAAAACATTGAAGCGATTGCTTTCCTGCGCGAGCTGAATGTTGAGGTACACGGTCGCCACCCTGGCGTGCTGACCTTTGCCGAAGAGTCCACGGCCTGGCCCGCGGTGTCGCGCGCGGTGGAGTTGGGGGGCTTGGGTTTTTCGATGAAGTGGAATATGGGCTGGATGAACGACAGCCTGGCGTATTTCGAACAAGACGCGGTGTATCGAAAATATCAACACAACCAGTTGACCTTCAGCCAGATGTACGCGTGGAGCGAAAACTTCGTGCTGCCGTTGTCGCACGACGAAGTGGTGCACATGAAAAAAAGCCTGCTCGATAAAATGCCGGGCGACGTGTGGCAGCGCTTCGCCAACCTGCGGCTGTTCTACGCCTGGCAATATGGTCACCCCGGCAAGAAGCTGATGTTCATGGGCAGCGAATTCGGGCAGTGGAACGAATGGTCTGAAAAGGGCGAACTCGACTGGGCGCTGCTGGAATTCCCTGCACACGACAGCCTGCGGCGGCTATTGGGGGACCTCAACCGCTTGTATCGAACCGAGCCCGCATTGCACGATTTTGATTTCGATCCGCGCGGCTTTCGCTGGATCGATTGTCACGACGCCGATCAGTCGGTGCTGAGCTTTGTGCGGCAAGGCAAGTCGCCCGCTGCGCAAATGATCGTACTGCTGAATTTCACCCCGGTGACACGGTTCGGCTATCGCGTCGGCGTGCCTTCCGGACATTTGTGGCACGAGGTGCTGAATACCGATTCCGAGTTTTATGGCGGCAGCAATATCGGTAATAGCGGTGCAGTTCTGCCCCAGGCGATTCCGTGGATGGGATTCGAACATTCGTTTGAAGTGACGCTGCCGCCGCTAGCGGCGGTATTTTTCAAAGTGTCGCCCTGATAAGCAAAAAATCAACAACGAAGCACGAAGCGATGAAAGTTTTATTTGTGGCGAGTGAAGCCTACCCTCTGATTAAAACAGGCGGCCTGGGCGATGTGGTACACAGCCTTCCGCATGCCTTGCACGGGCGGGGGCTGGATATTCGCCTGGTGCTGCCGGGTTATCGTGCGCTGCTGCATCAACTTGATCAGGTGCGCATTCTCGGCTGGCTGGATGTGCGCGGCGCGGAGGGCATCCATAGCGCGCGCATTCTGGAAACGCGGCATCCCGATTTTGCGTTTCCGCTATGGGTGGTGGATTGCCCGCCCTTGTTTGATCGCGTCGGCAATCCGTATGTATGCGCGCCCGGGCAGGACTGGCTGGACAACGCTGAACGCTTTACCGTATTTTCGCGGGTGGCGGCATTGCTGGGGCAGGATGCACTGAACCTTGGCTGGCAGCCCGAAGTAGTGCATCTGCATGACTGGCAAACCGGGCTGACTGCGGCATTTTTACACGAGCAAAGCAATCGCCCGAAAACGGTATTCACCATTCACAACCTGGCCTACGGCGGCTATTTTTCACATGGCGATTTTGTCCGGCTGCAACTGCCCAGCCATTGGTGGACGTCCGAAGGTGTGGAGTTTCATGGCGGCTTTTCCATGTTGAAAGCCGGCATCGTTTATGCCGATGCGGTGACGACCGTCAGCCCGACTTACGCCCGGGAAATCTGCACCCCGGAGTTTGGCCACGGCCTCGAGGGTTTGCTGCAATCGCGCCAGTCCAAGCTGCAGGGCATTTTGAATGGCATCGATACCCGTGTGTGGAATCCGGCTACGGATACGCACTTGCCTGCGCATTATTCTGCAAGCCGAATCAATCCTGGAAAAAAGCACAACAAGCGGGCGCTGCTGGAGCGTTTTCTGGGCACAACCAGCGATAGCCAGCTGACCGCGCCGGTGCTGGGGCTGGTAGGACGGCTGGTCGAACAAAAGGGGGTGGACTGGGTGCTTGCCGCGATGACGATCCTGCTCGTCGAGACCGACGCGCGTTTCGTGCTGCTGGGCAGCGGCCAGGTGGCGTACGAACAGAAGCTGACCCGGCTGGCCAAAAAGCATCCGGATCGCGTGTTCGTCAAGATCGGCTACGACGAGGCGCTGGCGCACCAGATCGAGGCCGGCGCTGACCTGTTCCTGATGCCGTCGCGCTTTGAGCCGTGCGGGCTGAACCAGATGTACAGCCTGCGCTACGGCACGCCGCCCGTGGTTTACAAAACCGGCGGACTCGCCGACACCGTAGTCGATGCGAACGAGACGACGCTCGCCGATGGCAGCGCGACCGGTTTCGTGTTCGATACGCCCGATGTCGCCGCGTTTCTCACCGCCATTCGCCGCGCACTGGAACTCATGCGCCAGCCCGCCCGGTGGCGGTGCTTGCAACAGACGGGGATGCGGCAGACATTTGATTGGAACGAAAGCGCTGCGCATTATCTGGCGCTATACCAGACTTAGGAGGATTGCACCATGTGGGCCAACAAATCGAATGATCCCAACTTGCCACTGAGCCTGAACAGGCTCGATTGCAACGGCGAATCGATAGGTAAAGATTTCCATCATTATCTCTCCTGCCATTTAGGGCGATTTCAGGATGGACCGCCGGTGTATTTTTATCACGCGCTGGCTTACGCGCTGCGCAACCGCATCATGCCGGACTGGAGCAGGACAGCAGCTGGGGTAGGCAGCGTACCGGGCGTGCGCCGCGCGTACTACTTATCGCTGGAATTCCTGATGGGGCGCGCACTCGGCAACACCCTGCTGAACCTGGGGATCACGAACGAGACCGAGCAAGCGATGCTCGACTACAGTTTGAAGCTGGAAGAAATCTGTGAGCATGAGACTGACGCGGGTCTGGGCAATGGCGGTCTGGGGCGGCTGGCTGCGTGTTTCATGGACAGTTGCGCCACGCTGCAATTGCCCGTGATGGGATACGGCATACGTTACGAATACGGCATGTTCCGTCAGCACATTGAAGATGGCCATCAAATAGAAGATCCCGATCACTGGTTGCGCGACGGCAACCCGTGGGAGGTTGAGCGCAGTGAATATACCCAGCGCGTGCACTTCGGTGGCAGGAGCGACGCCTATCATGATGCGCAAGGGGTCTTGAGAATGCATTGGGTGGACACCTGCGATGTGCTGGCAGTGCCTTACGACATGCCGATTGTGGGGTATCGCAATCACACCGTGAATACGCTGCGCTTGTGGAGAGCGACCGCGACGGATGAATTTGACCTGAGCGAATTCAACGCCGGCAGCTACACTGAATCGGTGCGAGACAAGAACAATGCCGAGCACATCACCATGGTGCTGTACCCCAATGACATCAGCGAAAACGGCAAGGAGTTGCGCTTGCGCCAGCAGTATTTCCTGGCCTCGGCCAGCCTCAAGGATGTGTTGCGGCGCTGGCAGTCGCTGGGGCATGTCGAGTTCGCCCAGTTCGCCCAGGACAACGTATTTCAGATGAACGACACGCATCCAACCATCGCCGTGGCGGAGTTGATGCGTATCCTGCTGGACGAAAAAGGCGTGTCCTGGGGGCTGGCCTGGGACATCACCACCCGCTGCATGGCCTACACCAACCATACCTTGTTGCCGGAAGCGCTGGAGAAATGGCCGGTCAGCCTGTTCGAACGCTTGCTGCCGCGTCTGCTGGAGATTATTTACGAAATCAACGCGCATTTCCTGCGCGAGGTGTCGCTGAAATGGCCGGGCGATGTCGACCGCCAGCGCCGCATGTCGATCATCGAGGAGGGTGAGGTGCGCCATGTGCGCATGGCCTGGCTCGCCATCGTCGGCAGTTTTTCGATCAATGGCGTGGCGGCGCTACATTCGCAACTGCTGAAGGAAGGGCTGTTCCGCGACTTTGTCGATCTGTGGCCGGGCAAATTCAACAATAAAACCAACGGTGTCACCCCGCGCCGCTGGCTAGCGCACGCCAACCCCGGCATGAGTGCGCTGATCAGCTCAAGAATCGGCGAGGACTGGGTGGCCGATCTGACGCAACTGGAAAAGCTCAAGCCGCTGGCAGATCTGGGAAACAAGGCATTTCACGCCGACTGGCACGCGACCAAGCACGCCAACAAGGAACGCCTCGCTGCGCTGGTCAGGGCCGAGTGTGGGGTGACGTTCGACCCGGCGGCGCTGTTCGACGTGCAGGTCAAGCGCATCCACGAATACAAGCGGCAACTGCTCAACGTGCTGCACGTGATTCACCTGTACAACCGCATCAAGCACGGGCATCTGGACGGCTGGGCCGACCGCTGCGTGCTGATCGGCGGCAAGGCTGCGCCGGGCTACGCGATGGCCAAACGCATCATCAAACTCGTCAACAGCGTGGCCGACGTGGTGAATAACGACCCCGATGTCGATGGCCGCCTGAAAGTCGCGTTTCTGCCCAACTACCGGGTGTCGAGCATGGAAATTATTGCGCCTGCGACCGACCTCTCCGAGCAGATTTCCACCGCGGGCAAGGAGGCGTCCGGCACCGGAAACATGAAGTTCATGATGAATGGCGCCGCGACGATCGGCACCTACGACGGCGCAAATATCGAAATTCTGGAAGCGGTGGGCGAAGACAATTTCTTTTTGTTCGGCCTGCGTGCGAACGACGTTGAAGCGCTGCGCGGCCACTATCAACCCCAGACCTATATCGACGCCGACAGCGACCTGCGCGAAGTGATTGACCTGCTGGCTGCGGGCCACTTCAATCCCTGTGAACCGGGCATATTCGACATGATTCTGGACGCCGTCCGGAGTCCGCACGACCCGTGGATGACGCTGGCTGATTTTCGGGCTTATGTGGATGCACAACAGCAAGTGGCGCGCGCGTGGCAGGATCAGGCCAGCTGGACGCGCATGAGCATCCTCAATACCGCCTCCAGCGGATTTTTCTCGACTGACCGCACCATGCAGGAATACAACCGCGATATCTGGAAGCTTCAGCCCTTACCGCATTAACTGGCTGAGCGGCGAGCCGCTGCCGCGCATCTGCTGAGCCCGCACGCCGCGCCAACGCCCCGCCAATCGTCTACGAGTTGACGTGGCGCAATGACCCGGCCGCGCCAGCAGCTATGTTGAACGGGTGCATTCATGCGCTCGTGACACGGTCGCTGCACCTCCCCTTTCAATCACAGGAGAGTCGAAATGCAGCAGCAACATGCAATGACCGAGACCGCAAATTGCAGAGCGCAGAGGAGGAACATCCCTCCAAAGCAGGAACCTGATGAGCCCGTCCGCACAGTCCAGCCGGCGCCGGCCGCTGAGCGTGAACAAGCCATTCGCGAGACCGCCTACGCCTGCTACGAGGCGCGCGGCTGTGTCGATGGAGATGAGCTGGATGACTGGCTGAAGGCCGAGGCCGGCTACCCGAGGCTGCATGCGCTGGACGGTATCGTGTCCTACCTGACCCGTCCGGGCGATGCCCGGCGTGATCGGCAAGAGTGCCCGCATTGACCTGTCCTCCCTTCCGACCGCTGGATCAGCCGGCATCACCCCGTGTGGCCATGAGGCCGCACGGCCGCCCGAAGGGCGAATTCCCGCCTGGCGGGACGGCGCGCAGTGCCAAGGGTGCACCCATGAGCACCGGCATGCGCTCCAGCTGCCTTTCGCGACAAACGCTCATGGCTGGCAGCGTCGGCCGCCTCGCCGCCCTTCTGCTGCTGCTCGCCCTCGTCGTGCTGGCGCCGGGCTGCGCGGCGCAGTTGAGTCCCGGCGCAGCGCCGGCGGTCGATGCGCAGGCGACGATGCATCGCGTCCTCGTCGTGCGTCACGGCTGGCACAGCGGCATCGTCGTGCGCGCCGCTGAGGTGCCCGAGCACGCCTGGCCGGCGCGGCGCGAGTTCGTCGGCGCCGAGCATCTCGAGGTGGGCTGGGGCGACCGCGCGTATTACCAGGCAGCCGATCCGTCGGTGTGGCTCGGGCTGCGCGCGCTGCTGTGGCCGACTGCGGGCGTGCTGCACATGGTGGCCTTCAGCGGCCCGGTTGAGCACTACTTCGCGTCCGCCGAGATCGTCGCCCTGCAGATCACGCCGCAGGGTTTCGCGCGGCTGGTCGCCGCCATTTCGGCCAGCCACGAACTGGACGCCACCGGCCGACCGATCCCGCTCGGGCCGGGGCTTTACGGCACGAGTCGCTTCTACGCCTCGCGCGAAGCATTCCATCTGTTCGCAACCTGCAATGTCTGGATCGCCGCCATGCTGCGCGAGGCGGGCGTGCCGGTCAGTCCCACGCTGTCGCAGACCGCGGGCGCGCTGTTCGCGCAACTGCGCCGCCATGGCCAGGTGATCCGGCCGGCGCCGTGAGACACAGGCCCGGTTATCCCTCCCACGCGTTCAGCGCGCCTGTGACGCACCGGGGGCCGGGTTGCGCAAGCGCAGCATGCGAACCGCCCAAGCGGCAGCCACGGCGGCCAGCACATGCTTCACGCTGTGGCCGCTGATCCAGCCGCCGGCCGCGAAGACCTCTTGATCCAGGCGTTCCGCCACCAGCGCGGTGGCGTAGAGGGCCAGCACCACCAACAGGTCGCGGCCGCGCGTGTAGCGCGGCGCAAACAGCCACATCAGCAACGGAATCAGCAGCGCCGGGTAGAAGTGCACCAGGCCGTACAGTCGCAGATCGCCGACGCCGGCGCGCTCGCTCAAGATCCAGTAGACGACGCTGAACGGGCCGGCCGCCGCCAGCCAGGAAAACAGCCGCAGGCCGACGCGCGGGCCCAGACGCTCGACCAGCACGGCGCTGAGCAAAGACATGAAGACCAGGCTCATCGGCAACCTGTCCCAGAACAAGGTGCCGTGGCTGGGCGCGAGGTGGTAGTAAGCCGAGCCGAAATCCACCCCCACGAGGCTCACGAAGAACACCGCATAGGGCCAGCGTTCGCGTGCATCGGCGAACGACGAGCCCGGTCGCGACAACCGACCCAGGCCGACGGCACCGACGATCAGGAACCCCAGGCTGGAAACGACGTTCAGCGCATGCGGCACACCGAGCACGGCGCGCTGGTCGGCGAAGTGGTGATAGTGCTCGGGCTGAGGGGATCGGCGGCAGCGCCGCCACAGCCAGCAGCGCAGCGGTGGTCAGCAGCGCAACGGCAAGCAGCCGTCTGCGGTGAGCGCCCGGCGAAATGGCCCGCATCTCCCTGGCCTCCTGGATCACCGATGCGCCCCTGCCCGAACGCGGCCGGGGCCGTGGGCCGGATCAGTGCAGCGCCGCATCGTGGTCGGCGCTTGCCGCCGCCGCGCGGGGCCGAGGTCTCCGGGGGCTCGCGAGGCGGATCTCAGACGGTTGCCGGTGCGACTGCGCCACATCACGCTCAACGGCCAGACGAAGGCCGCCGCGACGCCCCCGGCACCGATGACCATGGCGGCCAGGTTGAGCCAATCGACCCAGTACCCCATGTCGGCCATCGACGAGCGCGTCCAACCCGGCATGAGCACGAAGGCGAGCGCGGCCACCGCCACGCCGACGATCACCGCCAACTTGAGCGACGCGTGCCAGCCGCGCGGCTCCGGGCGGCCGCGATCATCACCAGCATGGCGGCCAGCAGCCGCGCAAGTACACCCTTCATCGCCTGCCTCCTTGTGGTCAAAATACCCCGGTCCGGGCGGGCCATGCTCATTGGTGCACCCCTGGCACTGCGCGCCGTCCCTCCGAGAGGGAATTCGCCCTTCGGGCGGCCGTGCGGCCTCATGCACGGTCTGTGCTGCGGGTACGCCGCGCCGAGGATACCCCAGGCATGGCGACCGCAGCCCGGCAGCGCTGCGGTTTCACGCCGTCTGCCAGATCACCTTGCGGCCCGAGGACTCCCAGCGCTCGTACTGCACGGCATAGACCTCATCGATGCGCTTGCGCTTGACCTTGAACGTGGGGGTGATGATGTCGTTGTCGACCGTCCACGGCGTGGTCACGACGACCAGGCAGGCCAGTTGCTCGTGCAGGTCCAGCGCCGCGTTGATGCTGCGCAGGTGCTCAGCCAGCGAGCGCTCCAGCTCGGCCCGCGCCGCGGGGTTGCCGGCGCGTGCGGCGGCCTCGGCATTGAGCATCACGATGCCCAGCGGTTGGCCCAGGTTGGCGCCGGTGACGACACAGGCTTCCACCGAGGCGTGCATCCCCAGCCTGTCCTCGATCGGCGCCGGCGCGACGTAGTTGCCCTTGCTGGTCTTGAACAGGTCCTTCAGGCGGCCGGTGATGCGCAGGTTGCCCTGCGCGTCCACCTGGCCCATGTCGCCGGTGCGCAGCCAGCCGTCTGCGGTGAAGGTCTCGCGGCTCAGCTCCGGCTCCTTGTAGTAGCCGAGCATCAGCGCGGCGTTGCGCATCTGGATTTCGCCGGTCTGGGCATCGATGCGCGACTCGACGCCGTCGTAGGTCGGGCCCACCGTGCCCTGCTGGTTGTGGCCCGGCAGCGTGAGGTGCGAGATGGCCAGGTTTTCGGTCATGCCGTAGCCTTCGTTGATCGGCAGGCCGAGCTTGCGGTACCAGTCCAGCAGGGCCACCGGCATCGGCGCCGCACCGCCCACCGCGATGCTGCACTGGTCCAGGCCCAGCGCCTTGAGTACCTTGCGCCGCACCAGGCCGCCGATGATCGGGATCGACAGCAGGCGTTCGAGCTTGGCCGGCGGCAGCTTGTGGTGCACGCCGTTCTGGAACTTGACCCACAGGCGCGGCACCGAGAAGAATATGGTCGGGCGCGCGCGCTGCAGGTCGGCCGTGAAGGTCTCCAGCGATTCGGCAAAGTACACGCGCATGCCGGTGTGCAGCCAGCCATGCTCGACCAGCACGCGCTCGACCACGTGGGCCAGCGGCAGGTACGACAGCATGCGGTCCTCGGCCGTCATCGGGATGCGCTTGAGGCCGGTGTCCAGTGCCCAGGCGAAGTTGCCGAAGCTGTGCATCACGCCCTTGGGCCGGCCGGTGGTGCCCGAGGTGTAGATCAGCGTGGCCAGTTCGTCGGCGCCGCGCGTCACTTCGCCCTTGAGCGGCGGGTTGCGCGCGCAGATCACATCCCAGCCCTCGCAGCCCTGGATCACGTCCGGCGGCGACAGCGGGCAGCTGATGCACGGCAGGCCAGCCGGCACGCCGGGCTTCATGCCCGCCCAGCCGTCGAGCTTGCCGACGAAGCAGGCCCGCGCTTCGCTGTGGGTCAGTATCTGCTCGATGGTGCCGGACGCCAACGTCGGGTACAGCGGCACCGAGACATGGCCGGCCATCCAGATGGCCAGGTCGCTCATCAGCCACCAGGCGCAGTTCTTGGACAGGATCGCCACCTTCGAGCCCGGCTCCCAGCCCTGGGCCTTCAGGTGGGCGGCCATGCGGCGCACCTGGTCGGCCACCTGGGCCCAGGTGAAGTCCCGGACCACGCCACCGCCCATCGGCTGGCTCAGCGCGATGCGATCAGGCGCGGTCCTCTCCCAATGGTACAGGCGTTGCAGGGCCAGCGATTCGGGTTTGGCAGCATTCATGGCACGTCCTTTCGAAAGTCTGACAGGGACCAGAACAGCGGCCACGCCGGTGAACCCGTAGGCCTCTGCGCATCATATCCCCCTGCGCGCCAGGACCACGGTCCCAACAGGGGAACCGCGTATCAAGCGCCAGAGTCGGCCGCCAGCCGCCGGTGCGCAGGTCGCTGGCGGCCAGCGCGTCGCAGCGGCCATGGCGTTGGTGTTAAATTGCAGAATAACTCACGAGAGTGAGTGGCCGTCCGGCCTGAAATGGCGCGTACCGGGCGCCGAATGGAGCACCACTGGCGATGAGCGAACCTCGACCGCGGCAAGACGATCTGCGCTCCATTGAGCACACGGGGTTGTCCCCTGCGCCGGACCTGGAATCGCTGCTGCCGCGCTTGCTGGCGACGGTGCGCTGTGTGTCTGACGAGCTGCGGCCGCAGGCGCGGCTCGCCGCCACGCTGGGCCTGGACCACTCGCTCGAGCGCGACTACGGTCTGGACAGTCTGGCCCGCGTCGAACTGATCGCGCGCGTCGACCGCGATCTCGGCCTCGCGCTGGGCGAGGCCGCGCTCACCGAAGCCGAGACGCCGCGCGACCTGCTGCGCTTCATCACGCGTACCGGTGGGCGTGCAGCCGACACGGCGGGTCCCGTCGAACCGCGCAGCACGCAACAACCCCCGGTTGCGGACACGGCGCCGGAGCCGTATCCGCCGGATGCCGTGCAGACGCTGGTGGCGGTGTTCGAATGGCACCTGCAACGGCATCCGGATCGGGTGCTGATCACGCTGTACGAGAACGGCGACCAGCCCGTTGACCTGAGCTACGCCGACCTGCACCGTGATGCCCTCGCGCTGGCCGCGGGCTTGCGCGCGCTCGGGCTGGACCGGGGCGACAGGGTGGCCATCATGCTGCCGACCGGGCGCGAGTTCTTTGCCGCGTTCTTCGGCGCGCTGGTCGCGGGCGCGGTGCCGGTGCCGCTGTACCCGCCGGCGCGACCCTCGCAGCTTGAAGACCACCTCAAGCGCATCACCGGCATCATGCGCAATGCGCAGACACGCGTGCTGGTGACGGTCGAACGCGCCAAGCCACTGGCCCACTTGCTGCGGGCGCAGGTCGAAACCCTGCAGACGGTCAGCACGGTGGCTGATCTGTCGCTGGCCGATTCACCGGCAGTGCCTGCAGAACTTGCCGCATCGGACGTCGCGTTCCTGCAATACACCTCGGGCAGCACCGGCGACCCCAAGGGCGTGATCCTGACCCACGCCAACCTGCTGGCCAACCTGCGCGCGATGTGGCGCGCCTCCAAGGTCAGCAGCACCGACACCTTCGTCTCCTGGCTGCCGCTGTACCACGACATGGGCCTGATCGGCGCCTGCCTGGGCGCGCTGTACCTGGGCTTTCATCTGGTGCTGATGTCGCCGCTGGCGTTTCTCGCCCGGCCGGCGCGCTGGCTGGAGACGATTCACCGGCACCGCGGCACGGTCTCGGCGGCGCCCAACTTTGCCTATGAGTTGTGCCTGGCCAAGCTCAGCGACGCCGATCTCGCCAGGCTGGACTTGTCGAGCTGGCGGCTGGCATTCAATGGCGCCGAACCGGTGAGCCCCGACACGCTGGAGCGCTTCGCGGCGCGCTTCGCGCCCTGCGGCCTCAAACGCGAGGCGCTGACGCCGGTGTACGGCCTGGCCGAGAGCTCGGTCGGCCTGGCCTTTCCGCCAGTGGGCCGCGGCCCGTGGATCGACCGCGTCGATCGGGCCACGCTCGCCCGCGATGGCGTGGCGGCAGCGGCGCGACCCGACGATGCGCAGCCACTGCGCATCGTCTCCTGCGGCTTGCCGCTGCCCGGCCACGAGATGCGCGTGATCGACGCTGGCGGGCGCGAGTTGCCCGAGCGCGCGCAGGGGCGGGTGCAGTTCCGCGGCCCGTCCAGCACGCAGGGCTACCTGAACAACCCGGCGGCCAATCAAGGCCTGTTCGACGGTGCCTGGCTCAACACCGGCGACCTCGGCTACATGGCGGCCGGCGAGTTGTTTCTGACCGGGCGCGAGAAGGACATCATCATCCGCGGCGGCTTCAACATTCACCCGCAGGAACTCGAAACCGCCGTGGCCGATATCGCCGGCATCCGCAAGGGGGGCGTGGCGGTGTTCGCGGCGAGCGACCCACGCAGCGGCACCGAACGGTTGGTGGTGCTCGCTGAGACCAAGGTCACCGAGCCCGAGCAGCGCCGGCAGCTCATCCAGGCCATCACCGCGCTGTCGGCCACGCTGCTGGGCGCACCGGCCGACGACGTGGTGCTGGCGCCGCCACGCTCGGTGCTGAAGACGTCCAGCGGCAAGACCCGCCGCGCCGCCTGCCGCGAACTCTACGAGCAGGGCCGGCTCGGCGTGACGCAACGTGCGCCATGGCGGCAATGGGCCGCGCTGGCGGCCACGGCCGCGGCGGCGCGGGCCCGCCGCGCGTGGCGCTCGGGTGGCCGCCTGGCCTGGGGCCTGTGGGCCTGGGCCGTGTTCTGCGCACTCGCCACCGTGGCTTTGTGTGCGGTGCTGGTGGTACCGGGCTTGGCCCGGCGCCGGCGCGCGGCGCGCGCGCTCACGCTCGGGGCGATCCGCCTCACCGGCTTGCCCGTGCGGATGGAGGGGCTGGACCGTTTGCCCCCGGGCCGGCCGCTCATTGTGGTGGCCAACCACGCCAGCTATGTCGATTCCATCCTGCTGGGTGCGGTGCTGCCGGCGGAGTTCTCCTTCGCCGCCAAGCGCGAGCTGGCCAACGTACCGCTGATCGGGCGGGCGCTGCGGCGGCTGGGCATCGCTTTCGTCGAGCGCTTCGATGCGACGCAAGGGATCGAAGACACGCGCGCGCTCGAGGCGCGTGTGCGTGCGGGGGAATCGATGGTGTTCTTCCCCGAAGGCACGCTCCGGCGTGCCAGCGGCCTGCAGCCCTTCAAGCTCGGTGCCTTCGTGATCGCCGCCGAGACGGGAACGCCGCTGGTGCCGGTGACGCTGAACGGTACCCGCTCGCTGCTGCGCGACCAGGCCTGGCTGCCGCAGCGCGGCGATGTTCGCGTGACGATCGGTGAGCCGATCCCACCGGCGGGCCCGGGCTGGGACCACGCGCTCGAACTGCGCGATGCGGCGCGCAAAGCGATGACAGCCAGTCTGGCGGAGACCACACTTGATGCCTGAACTCCACCAGAACCAGTCATGACCGAAGGGCAGACGCCGCTCTGGCTGGGACTGTTGCTGCGCAGCGAAGGGTACACGCTCTGCGCGGCATGGCCCACCTCGATGGGCACATAGCGCTGGGCCCTGTTCCCATACTTCTGCGTCGTGCGCTGGTAGTCGGCGGCAATCACCAGCACCGCGGGCGCCTCTTGTACCGAGCGCTGCCCGAGTGGGCCGTCATGGTGTGGGCTGGGTACCCTTCAGGCGCGCTGGCGCAAGCTGAACCCGATAGCCGACGTCCTGCCCCATCGATGAGTTTGGGAAGCCCGCCGACAGTGCAAGAAAGAGGCCGGCTCGTATGTGCCATCCCACTTTGGACTGCCAACAGGGGTAACTACGTTGGACATTGGTTTGACACAGGATAATCAACCGGCAAACATCCTACCGGTTCGCCAGCACCTCGGGGTTCAGCGGCGTGAGGGGCTTGTTTTGCGTGAGGAACTGGATCAGGTTGTCGGCCGCCAGGTTGGCCATGGCCAGGCGCGTCGGAATCGTGGCGCTGGCGATATGGGGGGTCAGCACCACATTGGGCACGGCCAGCAGACCAGGATGAACCATGGGTTCGCCTTCAAACACGTCCAGCCCGGCGGCCGCAATCCGCTTGTCCTTCAGCGCTGCGGCCAGCGCGGCATCGTCCACAATGCCGCCACGCGCAATATTGACCAGCGTGGCGGTGGGTTTCATCAGCGCCAGTTCGGCCGCGCCAATCGTGTGATGGGACGCTGGCGAATAAGGCAGCACCAGCACCAGATGGTCGGCCGTCCTGAGCAACTCTTCCTTGCCGACATAGCGCGCCTGGCATTCGGCCTCCAGCGCTGCATCCAGGCGGGATCGGTTGTGGTAAATCACCTTCATGCCGAACCCGAGCGCGCCCCGTTTGGCAATGCCCTGGCCGATGCGGCCCATGCCCAAAATGCCCAGCGTCGCGCCGTGAATGTCAGAGCCCGCAAACATGTCGTAACTCCACTTGGTCCATTGACCAGCGCGCAGATAGTGTTCGCTCTCGGTAATGCGGCGGGCGGTGGCCATCATCAAGGCAAAGCCGAAATCAGCGGTGGTTTCGGTCAGCACGTCGGGCGCATTGGTGGCCAGCACACCGGCTGCCGTCATGGCGTCAATGTCAAAATTGTTGTAGCCCACGGCCATGTTGGCGCAGATTTTCAAGCCGGGGCAGACAGCGAGCACCCCGGCATCAATGCGGTCACCCCCCGTGGTGAATGCGCCCGCTTTGTCACGCAGCCGCTCAGCCAGCTCGGCCTTGGACCAGGTCTCGTCGGCCTGGTTGGACTCGACCTCGAAATATTGTTCGAGGCGGGCCAGCACCTCGGGGAAAACAGCGCGGGCGATCAGGATTTTGGGCTTGCTCATGGATAGGTCTGCTTTGTTTATTGGAACCAGATGAAAGTCATGATGATGAAGAGCGGGATCAACACCGCACCCGACCACAGCATGTAGCCAAAAAAGCTTGGCATTTTCACGTCGCGGTCTTCGGCAATGGCCTTGACCATCAGGTTGGGGGCATTGCCGATATAGGTGTTGGCCCCCATGAACACGGCGCCGGCTGAAATGGCCGCCAGCGTGGACGCAAAAGTGGTCATCATGGCCTGCGGGTCGCCGCCAGCGGTGTTGAAGAACACCAGGTAGGTGGGCGCATTGTCAAGGAACGAGCTGAGCGCGCCGGCGGCCCAGAAATACATGGCCGGATCGGGCGAGCCGTCGGGCCGGGTCACGCTCGATACCACCGCGCCGAACGGCCCGCTGGCGCCGGCCTTGAGCATCGCAATGACCGGAATGATGGTGAGAAAAATACCCGCAAACAACTTGGCCACCTCGGCCATCGGCCCCCAGGAAAACTGGTTGTCGGCATGGACCTTGGCAGCCGTTATTTTTAGCGACAGCAAGGTGATGGCGACCAGCCCGGCATCGCGCACCAGGCCCGGCAGGCCGACATCAGTGCCGGCAATGCTGAACACCACGGGCGACTTCCAGAAACCGCTGAGCAGCACCAGCCCGGCAATAGCGCCCAGCAGCCAGAAGTTGGCGGCGCCGTCAAAACCGATGCGCCCGGTGTCGGGTGTCGGGTCCAGCGGCGCGACTTCTTCGCGCTGGCGGTAGAACCACATGTCAAGCGCATAAAAAATACCCAGCAAAGAGCCCACCAGAAACAGCGTCTCCGGAAAGATATGGCGCACGGTCCAGAAAAAATCCACCCCCTTCAAGAATCCCAGGAACAGCGGCGGATCGCCCAGCGGCGTCAGCGAGCCGCCGGCGTTCGACACGATAAAGATAAAGAACACCACCACATGGGCCTTGTGCGCCCGGTTGTCGTTGGCCCGGATCAGCGGGCGGATCAGCAGCATTGATGCGCCGGTGGTGCCCATGAAACTGGCCAGTACCGCGCCGGTGGCCAGGATGGCTGTATTCAGCCCCGGGCCGCCATGCAGGTTGCCACGGATGTGAATGCCGCCCGCCACGGTAAACAGTGCAGTGAGCAGAAAAATGAACGGAATGTATTCGGCCAGCAGCGCATGCATGAAGCTGATGCCGGCCAGGCCGGGGCCATAAATCATGGCGAAAGGCAGCAGGAAAGCCAGCGACCATGCGGCCGACACCTTGCCAAAATGATGGTGCCAGAAGAATGGCGCCAGCAGGGGCAAAAGGGCAATCGACAACAGCAAGCCCGCAAAGGGAACGCCCCACAGCATCGAGAGTTCACTACCCTGCAACTCAGCCGCAAACGACAGGCCAGGGCAGAGTGACAGCAGCATCAATCCCGCTGTCCAACGGAAAGCTTTCATTCATTTCTCCAGTGTGACGCGGCCCACCATTATCGAACGGGTAAATCAGTGGGCTGAAGGGACGTCAAAAACCTGACGCAGGTAGGCCATGTATTTCTCGTCATCGCACATGTTCTTGGACGGCGTGTCGGACAGTTTGGCTACCGGCTGGCCGTTGCAGCGCACCATCTTGATCACGATCTGCAGCGGCTCGTAACCCAGGTCGTTGGTCAGGTTGGTGCCGATGCCAAAGGCCAGGTGGCAACGCGCCTTGAATTGCTGGTAAAGCTCGATGGTGCGGGGAATCGTGAGCGCGTCGCTGAAGATCAGCGTCTTGGTTTTCGGATCGACGCGGTTTTTTGCGTAATGCGCCAGCATGCGCTCACCCCACTGAAACGGGTCGCCGCTGTCATGACGGGCGCCGTCAAACAGCTTGCAAAAGTACAGGTCAAAATCGCGCAGGAAGGCGCTCATGCCGTACACGTCAGACAGCGCAATGCCCAGGTCGCCCCGGTACTCTTTGGCCCACGACTCGAAACCAAACACCTGGCTGTCGCGCAGCCTTGGCCCCAGCGCCTGGCAGGCCTGCAGGTACTCGTGCGCCATGGTGCCCAGCGGCGTCAGGCCCAGCGTCATGGCAAACAGCACGTTGCTGGTGCCCGCAAATTGCCCTGTGCTCCCTGTGCCCAGGCGCTTCGCCAGCGTGTGCAGCACCTCCTCGTGCCAAACCTTGCCAAAACGCCGGCGCGTGCCATAGTCGGCGATCCTGAGTTCTCCGAGGCCTCTGACATGCAGCTGCCGGATCTTGGTATCCAGACGTTGGCGGCCTTCGGTGATGTCGGGCTGCTTTTGCGTGCTGCGAAAGTAGACCTCGTTGATGATGGCCAGGATAGGGATTTCAAACAGGATGGTGTGCAGCCATGGCCCTTTGATCGAGACCTCGATCTCTCCCGAGGGCAGGGCCGTGACGCTGACATATTTTTCATTGAGCCGGAACAGGCCCAGAAAATCCACAAAATCACTCTTGATGAAGCGCATGGCCTTCAGGTAGGCCAGCTCGTCATCCTGAAACTGGAGGCGGCACAGCCCACGGATTTCTTCGCGAATCTCGTTGACATAGGGCGCCAGATCCGAAATTCCGGGGGCGCCCGCGTTGCGGCACTTGAACTGGTACTCCACTTCCGCACCCGGAAACTGGTGCAACACCACCTGCATCATGGTGAATTTGTACAGGTCGGTGTCGAGCAGGCTGGTGATGATCATGGAGAAGGCCAAAAGCCCCTTGGTGCGGTGGTGCGTCAAGTGATGGCCCCGCCAAGGGAGCCCGCTTCAACTCAGGTGCCCAGAAAATCCACTTCAAACAGCAAGGTGGCGTTTGGCGGAATCACACCACCAGCGCCGCGTGCGCCGTAGCCGAGTTCGGCCGGAATGACCAGGCGGCGCGTACCGCCCACCGACATGCCCTGCACGCCCTCGTCCCAGCCGCGAATGACCTGGCCCGCGCCGAGTGAAAACTGGAACGGCTGGCCACGGTCTTTGCTGGAGTCGAACTTGGCGCCCTGCACGCCGTCGTTGTAGAGCCAGCCGGTGTAATGCACCTTGACCTGTTGGCCGGCCTTGGCTATGGCGCCTGTGCCCAGAACGGTGTCTTCGTATTGCAGTCCTGATGGCGTGGTGGTGAGGGTCATGGCAATGTCCTTATGAAAAAATCAAAAAATAAAACAAAAAAGAACTGGCTCGACGGGTGAGAGGTCTTTTTCATGAACCCCTGACTTTACCCGCAACCAGCAGCAGCACACGGTCGGCACGGGCTGCGAACAAACGGTTTTGCTCGGCCACCAGCAGGGCCATGCCGCCCTGCTTGAGCGCCAGCAACGCATCGCGGATCGATTCGACCAGCACCGGCGCAATCCCTTCGCAGGGTTCATCGAGCAGCAAAATGCGCGGGCCTGTCATCAGCGTGCGGGCAATCGCCAGCATTTGCTGCTCGCCACCGCTCATCTGCGCGGCCGGCCGCTTGAGCAACTTCTTGAGGAGCGGGAACAAATCGAGCACCCGGGCCTCCCGCGCCCGGGCATCGCGCCCGGCGGCAACGTGCAGGTTTTCGCGCACCGTCAGGCCGGTAAACAGCCGCCGGTCTTCGGCCACGTAACCCAGACCGGCCTGGGCCCGCCGGTGCGTCTCCCAGCGCTCAATGGCCACGGGGCCGGAGGTCGACTGATAGCGTATGCCGCCTTCGGTGCGCACTTCCAGGCCCATCAAGGCCTTGAGCAGCGTGGACTTTCCCGCGCCGTTGAGCCCCTGCAGCACGACCAGCTCACCGGGCCTGACCTGCAGCGACACCTCGAACAAGGCCTGCGCCGGGCCATAAAAGGCGCTGAGCTTGTCGACTTCAAGCATGCTCGGCCCCTTCGACCAACCCGTCACCCAGGTACAGCCGGCGCACCGTGCCGTCACGCGCGATCTCATCGAATGATCCCTGCGCGGCGAGCCGGCCTTCGATCAGTACCAGCACGCGGTCGGCGACGCCCGCCACCGCGTCCATGTTGTGCTCGGTGTAGAGCACGGCCATGCCCTGCCCTGCAAGATTTTTCACCAGTTGCATCAGGCTGACGCGCTCGGGCTCGGCCAGGCCGGCAGCCGGCTCATCGAGCAGCAACAGCTGCGGGCGGGCGGCCAGCGCCACGGCCAGCTCCAGCCGTTTTTTGGCGCCGTAGGGCAGGCTCAGCGCATCCTGCCCGGCCAGTGCTTGCAAGCCGGTTTGTTCGAGCAGCGCAAAGGCCAGCTCGCGTGACTGCCCGTCGAGTATATTTAAAGCAGAAATGGCCTGCAGCCCAAGCCTGGCTTGCGCAGCCAGCTGCACATTTTGTAGCACTGTCAGGGCCTCAAAGACCTGTGCCACCTGGAACGTGCGCGCCACGCCGTGCCGCAAGCGGGCGGCCGGGGCCAGCTTGTCCAGCACCTGACCATGCCAGGCGATGTGACCGGCCGTGGGGACATACTGGCCGGCAATGCAGGCAAACGTGGTCGACTTGCCGGCGCCGTTGGGCCCGATCAAGGCCACGCACTCGCCGGCCGAGACGTCAAAACTCACGCCATCGACCGCCCGGATGCCGCCGAAGTGCTTGACCAGTTGTTGTACCTGCAGCATCAGCGCGCGCCCTCGACTACACGGTCGGCGCGCAGCCGGCGCCGACCCAGGCGGGCCAGCAAACCGCCCAGACTCAGCAGGCCCGACGGCGATGCCACCATGATCAGCATGATGAACACGCCCAGCAGGCCGCGCCAGTAAGTGACTTCGCGGCCCAGTTCAGCGCCGGCGTAACTCAGCACCACGCTGCCCACCACGGCGCCCCAGAGCTGATGCACGCCGCCCAGCAACACCACCAGCAAGGCGTCTACCGACGTGGCGACCGCTGCGAGCGACGGAAACACCGCCCCCTTGTGCGCGGCAAAAAGGCCGCCCGCCAAGCCGGCCAGCACGGCGCTTTCCACAAAGATGCGGTATTTGAGCCAGCCTACGCTCAATCCCGACGCGGCGGCGCGCAAGGGCGCATCACGCCCGGCCTGCAGCGCGGCACCCATGACCGAGCGGCCCAAACGCCGCAGCGCCGCCACCGACAACAGCGCCAAGGCCACCAGCAGCGCATAAAAGAGCGGCCGGCCCTCGTCGCTGACCAGCACCAGTCCAATCAGGCCGTTGTCCCCGCCCGTGAGGTCGACCCACTGGGTGGCGGTGGCCCAGATCACCTGCGCCAGCGCCAGCGACAACATGGCCAGGTACACGCCGCTGCTCCTCACCACCGCGGCGCCAAACACGGCCGCCACCGCCAGCGCCGCGCCGCACCCGGCCGCCAGCGCCACCGGCAGCGACGCGCCCCACAGGCTGTGCGACAGCGCGGCCCCATAGCCACCCAGCGCAAAAAAAGCGGCATGGCCAAAACTCACCAGGCCGCCCAGCGCCATCATGGCCTGCAGGCTGATGCCGAAGATCATCAAAATCAGCGCGTCGGCAGCCAGCGTTTGCCAGTACGGCCCGCCCCACCAGGCCAGGCTGGCCAGCAGCACCAAGCCCAGGGCAAGTGCAGACCGCCAGAAACGCCCCAGCGCGAGACCCCGAAACTTCTGCGCCGCCTCGCGCACGCCGCCGCCCAGCTCATGCGCGGCGGCCGACAAACCATGGAGTCCCTGCGGGCGAAACACCAACACCACCGCCATGGTCAAAAATACAATCACCAGCGTGGCCTGCGGAAACACGCTGATGCCAAACGCATGGACCAGGCCAATCAGCAGGGCCGCCACGAACGCGCCGCCAATGCTGCCCAGCCCGCCCATCACCACCACCACAAAGGTTTCCACAATCACGTTGCTGTCCATCTGCAGATGCGCAGGCTCGCGCGGCAATTGCAGGGCACCGCCCAGCCCGGCCAGCGCGCAGCCCAGCACCACGGCGCCCAGCATCAGCGGCCTGGGGTTGACGCCCAGCGCCGCCAGCATGGCGCGGTCTTGCGTGGCGGCGCGCAGGCGCTGGCCAAACAGCGAGCGCCGCAGCAACAGGTGCAGCCCGCCCCAGACCAGCGGCCCCAGCGCAATCATCACCAGCTGGTAGACAGGAAAGAACTCGTCGCCGATTTGGACCGCGCCCTTGAGCCCCGGAAAACGCGGCGCAAACACCTCGCCCGGCCCAAAAAACCACTGCATCGCGTCATGCATCGCCAGGCTCAGGCCAAAGGTGGCCACCAACTGGTACAGCTCGGGCGCGCCCGCCATACGTCTTAGCAACAAGAATTCGACTACAGCGCCTGCCAGTCCGGCGCAAGCAGCTCCCAAAAGCATAGCAGCCAAGTAGAGTGGCGCACTCTCCCCCCAGGCCGGAAACCAGTTCGTGACCCAGTGCGCCGTGAACAGCGCGCCCAGCATGAAAAAACTGCCATGGGCAAAATTGACGATGCGCGTCACGCCAAAAATCAGCGTCAGCCCCGCCGCCATCAGGAACAGCGTGGTGGCATACGACAGTCCGCCAAGCAGCTGGACCACGGAAAACGTCATGCGCTCAATCCCCGGCTAGCGCGCTCAGTCCAGCCAGGTCGTGAACTCTTCAGCCGGCACGCGCGGCGTGCGAAAGGTGTTGACCCGCGCCGTTTCATCGGCATAGCCCAGCGCCATGCCGCAGACCAGCATCTCGTCCTCGCCCGCGCCGATGTGCGGCAGGATGATGTTGGAAAAACCGTTCCATGCTGCCTGCGGGCAGGTATGCAGGCCATGACCGCGCGCCGCGACCATGATGTTCTGCAGAAACATGCCGTAATCGAGCAGCGAGCCGCGCCCCATCACGCGGTCCAGCGTGAACATCAGGCCCACCGGCGCATCGAAAAACCGGAAGTTGCGCTGGTGCTGCGCATGCATCTTGTCCTTGTCGCCCTTGGTGATGCCGAGCAGGCCGTACAGGCCCCAGCCGTTTTCGCGGCGCCGGTCAATATAGGGCGACACCCATTTTTCGGGGTAGTAGTCGTATTCTTCTTTGTATTCAGCCGCCAGCGCCGGGTTGTCGCGCACGGCGTCATGCGCCTGGCAAACCTTGTCGACCAGCGTGTCCCGGCTGGCGCCCTGCAGCACATAGACTTTCCATGGCTGGGTGTTAGTGCCCGAGGGGGCGCGGCTGGCGAGTTCCAGCAGGCGGGCGATGGTGGGCCGAGGCACGGGCGTGGGCAGAAATTCGCGCATCGACTGGCGGCTCTCTATGGCCCAGTCGACGACATTGGCCGCATCACTGTCAAAGGCGTCAGCGGCAAGTGCGGAAAGGGCGTGGTTCACGTCAGAGTCTCCAGTACAGAAATTAATTGCGGCGGCAAGGGTGCGGGCCGGCGCGTGGCGCGGTCAACATAGACATGGACGAAATGGCCTTTGGCCGCGCACGGCTGCGCTTCATCTTGCGGAAACAACGCCACCTCATAGCGCACGCTGGACGAGCCGACATGCGCCACGCGAATGCCCGCGACCACCGGCTCGGGAAAAGACAGCGGCGCAAAATAGTTGCACTGGGTTTCCACCACCAGGCCAATCACGCCGCCCGCATGAATGTCCAGCGCGCCGCGCTCAATCAACAGGCCATTGACGGCGGTATCGAACCAGCTGTAGTACACAACATTGTTGATGTGCCCGTACACATCGTTGTCGGACCAGCGGGTGCCGATGTCGCGAAACACCTTATAGGCGCTGCGTGGCTCGGCTTGGGGGCGCTTGGATGAAATCATGAGAAGCTATTTTGCCAGCCCGTGGGGACCCTCAAGCACTCCAGCGCCGCCAGTACGCCAGCGCCACCCGGCAGGTGTTCATCTGCACCTGCACGGTGTCATCAATGTTCACGCCGTAGCCGCCCGCCATCGAAAAAGCCAGCGGGATGCGGCGCTGCCAGGCCCAGTCAAAGACGCGGCGGTCGCGCGCTTCCAGGCCGTCGAAGCTCAAGGCAAGCCGTCCCAGGCGGTCGCCTTCAAAAGGGTCGGCGCCCGCCAGAAACAGCACCAGTCCGGGTTCAAAGCGACGCGCCAGCTCATCGAGTGCGTGCTCCAGCGCCTGTAAATAAGGCGCATCCAGGCAGCCGTCGGGCAGCTCCACGTCGAGGTCGCTGGCCTCCTTGCGAAACGGAAAGTTCTTTTGCCCGTGCATTGACAGCGTGAACACCGTAGGGTCGTGCGCAAAGATGCTGGCCGTGCCGTTGCCCTGGTGTACATCCAGATCGATCACGGCAACCTGCAACGGTTTTCGCTCATTTCGATGCGCCCTGGCCCATTCCGCCTGCATCAGCCGGGCCGCAATGGCGGCGTCATTGAACACACAGAAACCGCCGCCCTTGTGGGCATAGGCATGGTGCGTGCCCCCCGCCATGTTGGCCGCAATGCCCCCAGGCTGCGACGCGCCTCCCAGCCCAAGGGCCAGCCGGGCTGCGGCCACCGTCGCGCCGGCCGAACGGCGGGCGCGTTCAGCCATGCCCGGACTCCACGGAAATCCGATGTCGCGCTGGGCTGGCGCTGGCAGCGTGCCGTGCGTGATGGCGTCTATATAAGCGGGCGTGTGCACCAGCGCCAGTTCGCCGTCGCTGGCGGCCGGCGCCTGGTGCATCCGCACCTCGGACAATTCATTCACCACGCGGTCCCGGAGCAGTTTGTACTTGCCCATGGGAAAGCGGTGCCCGGGTGGCAGCGGCAAAACAAAGTTGTCAGCATAAAAAGCGTGCAAGGGGACGCAACCTGAAAAGAGATCACCCAAAAATCGGCCCTGGACCGATTGTGGACTGAACGGCAAAGCCAGCGTGTTCAGAACTGGCAACCCTCCAAGAGGTGCAATCCAAACTAGGGCGCCGTGTCTAAAGTAGTGCAGGCGCGCAAAAAATTGCTTGCAATGGCCCGGGTCTTCCCTATACTTGAGTCATGTTGCAGTGCAGCAATTCAGCGCAAAGCAACTATTTATTGTTAACACCCTATTGGAGATATTAATTATGCTGACCGCTGAACAAATCATGGCCTCCCACAAAGCCAACATCGAAACCCTGTTTGGTCTGACCCAAAAAGCCTTTGAAGGCGTTGAAAAATTGGTCGAACTGAACGTGCAAGCCACCAAAGCAGCCCTGGCCGAAACCGCCAACAACGCACAAGCCGCGATGGGCGTGAAAGACGCGCAAGAACTGCTGGCACTGCAAGCCAGCCTGGTCCAGCCGCTGGCTGAAAAAACCGCAGCTTACAGCCGTCACCTGTATGAGATCACTTCGGCTGCCGGTGCTGAGCTGGGCAAGACCTTTGAAGGCCAGGCTGCTGAAACCCAAAAGAAAATTGAAGGCCTGGTTGACAGCGCTTCCAAGAACGCACCTGCCGGGTCGGAAGCCGCAGTGGCCGTGATGAAAAGCGCCGTGGCTGCCGCCAACAACGCGTTCGAATCCGTGCAAAAAGCTGTCAAGCAAGCCAGCGACATGGCCGAAACCAACTTCAACACGGTGTCCGCTTCCGCAGTGAACGCCTCCAAGACCGTCGCTAAAAAGCGTTAATCAAAAACAACGAGCGCCTTGCGCTGCGGCGTTGCCGGCTGGACCGCAACGCCTTGACAGCGCAAACGCCAGCGTGTTTGGAGCCTTCCAGCAAAACCCTGTTTGACTGAACAGGAGTTCAAACCAGTTGTCTCCTCGGGTCCTTCCAGAAATTCAGTTTCACGGACCCGCTTGAAGCCCGATCGCAGGATCGGGCTTTTTTTTGGCAAAATAACACTCTAGCCTAATAACGACGGGCGCTATCCGCTATTAAAAATGAAGCGCCTGGCGAACACAGCTAAGGAGCCAGCGCGACCCCGGTTTGCAGCTTGGCCTTGAGCGCGGGCAGCGCCGCGAGCATGGCCGTCCGGCCAGCGTCGATGGCGCGCTGACGGGACGAAAAATCAGCGCTCTTGAGCCCAGCGAGTGAAGGCCGGACCACCACATCGGCCTCTTTCAGCTCGTACTGATTGATGCTTTTACCCATGATGGCAAAGGTCTGCAGCAAAATCTGCAGCGTATCGCCCGCCGGGTTGCCTTCGGGCGGGCTGGAAATGTCCACCGCAATCACCAGCTCAGCGCCCATCTGCCGGGCAAAACGCACCGGCACCGGCGACACCAGCCCGCCATCGACATACTCGCGGCCATTGATCTTGACGGGCACAAACACCGCCGGCACGGCGCTGGACGCACGCACCGCAGCGCCGGTGTCGCCGCGCTGGAACAGCACCGCCTGGCCGCTGTTCAGGTCTGTCGCCACAATGCCCAGCGGAATCGCCATGTTCTCCATCAGGCGGCCAGCCACCAGCTGGTTGACATAGCGGGCCAAGGCATCGCCGCGAAACATGCCCCGGCCAAAAATGGGCAGCATCCAGTCGGTAATCGCAACTTCTTCCATCGTGAGCGCCGTCTGCTGCAGCTGGGCGCTGGTCTTGCCGCTGGCGTAAATCGCGGCCACCAGGCTGCCCGCCGAGGTTCCAACGACCACCTGGGGCCTGAAGCCCGCTTCTTCGAGCACGGCTATGACGCCGACATGGGCAAATCCGCGCGCCGCACCGCCGCCCAGCGCCAAGCCGATTCTCAGAGGCTTCCTGGCAGGCACGTCGATTTTTTCGATGGCTACCGGCGGCAGCTTGACGACCGGCGTACTGGAACAGCCGGCCAGCAGGACCGCGGGCAAGACCAGCAACATCCCCAGGCGCAGCAAACGCATGCGCAGACCACCGCCCCACGCCAAGTTTTCAGGCGCCCCGTGACGCGAAAATTTGTTCACCTTAAAGCTATTGCGAACTATTCGCATTTGTATTAAACTCATATTTTCCAACCCTCAGGAATCGCGATCACCATGTTCAAAAAAGCTCCTTCACTTACCCGCCTTGCGCTGGCCAGCGCCACCCTTATCGGCGCCATGGGTTGCGCCGGTCTTGCCAGCGCCCAGGAACAGACGGTCAACCTGTATTCTGCACGCCACTACCAGACCGACGAAGCCTTGTACGCAGACTTCACCAAGTCCACCGGCATCAAGGTTAACCGCGTGGATTCCGATGACGCGGGTATCCTGGCACGCCTCAAAGCCGAAGGCGCGGCGTCTCCCGCCGACGTGATTTTGCTCGTCGATGCGGCCCGCCTCGGCAAAGGTGATGCCGATGGGCTGTTCAAACCGATCAAGTCGGCCGTGCTCGAAGCGGCCATTCCGGCCAAGCTGCGCGCCAAAGAAACCGCCGAAGGCACGACCTGGTTTGGCTTTTCGACGCGCGCCCGTATCGTGGTGTACGACAAGCTGAAGGTCAAAAAAGCCGATGTCGATACTTACGAGGAACTGGCCGACCCGAAAAACAAGGGACTGCTGTGCACCCGCTCCGGCGCCCATCCTTACAACCTCTCGCTGTTTGGCGCCGTGACCGAGCACTTGGGCGAAGCCAAGACCGAGCAGTGGCTCAAGGGCATGGTCGCCAACATGGCGCGCGCGCCCAAGGGCGGCGACACCGACCAGATCAAGGGCGTGGCCAGCGGTGAATGCGGCATTGCGATCACCAACAGCTACTACCTGGCGCGCCTCATGCGTTCCGACAAACCTGAGGACAAGGCCGTGGTGGAGCGCATTGGCGTGGTGTTCCCCAACCAGGACACCTGGGGCACCCACGTGAACATTGCAGGCGCCGCCGTTGCCAAGAACGCCAGGAACACCGCCAACGCCATCAAGTTCATGGAATACCTGGCCAGCCCGGACGCGCAAAACTACTTTGCGAACGGCAATAACGAGTGGCCCGCCGTGCCCAACCTGAAGGTCACCAACCCGGCCCTGCAGGCCATGACGGGCGGCAGCTTCAAATCGGAAACCATTCCCATCAGCGCCGTGGCCAACAACCAGCTGAAAGTTCAGCAGATGCTCGATCGCGTGGGTTTCAAGTAATCCCGCCAACTTGGCATCAAGCCCGGCCATTGAAAAATGGCCGGGCTTTTTTCATGGGCCATAATTGATGCCAAGATTGACGTTAACGTAAACGTCAAACGGTTTCGTTTTTCAGTTTTCTCAACCCCTCACTCTCAAGGAACAACCCCATGGACATCGCAGGCAAAGTATTTATCGTCACCGGCGGCGCATCAGGTCTGGGTGAAGGCACGGCGCGCATGCTGGTCGCCCATGGCGCCCAAGTGGTGATTGCCGACATGCAGGCCGAAAAAGGCGAAGCCATTGCCAAGGAACTGGGCGAAGGCAAGGCCGCTTTCGTCAAGTGCGACGTGAGCCAGGAAACCGACGGCCAGGCCGTGGTGGCCAAAGCCGTGTCCATGGGCAAGCTGATGGGCCTGGTCAATTGCGCGGGCATTGCACCCGCTGAAAAAACCGTGGGCAAAAGCGGCGCGCACACGCTGGCCACGTTCACAAAAACCATCACCGTCAACCTGGTGGGCAGCTTCAACATGATCCGCCTGGCGGCCGAGGCCATGAGCAAGAATGAGCCTGAAGCCACCGGCGAGCGCGGCGTGCTGATTTCCACCGCTTCGGTGGCGGCCTACGACGGCCAGATGGGCCAGGCCGCCTACAGCGCATCCAAGGGCGGCATTGTCGGCATGACGCTGCCGATTGCCCGCGATCTGGCGCGCAACGGCATCCGCAACATGACGATCGCCCCCGGCATTTTTGGCACGCCCATGATGTTTGGCATGCCCCAGGACGTGCAGGACTCGCTGGCCGCCAGCGTGCCCTTCCCTTCGCGCCTGGGTACGCCGCAGGACTACGCCAAGCTGGCCAAACACATCATTGAAAACGACATGCTCAACGGCGAAGTGATCCGCCTTGACGGCGCGATTCGCCTGGCACCGCGCTAAAAACTGCAGGGCCTGTCAGGGTCGTCAGAACCAAGCCCCGACCGTTACAGCCGGGGCTTTTTTACTCTCTTTTTAATAGCTACTAACGCTTTAGCTTATTAGGCTAAAGCCATAAAAGACTGATAAAAATTGTTGCACTACCGCGTTCATGTGATACTGGAAGCTGGCCCGTCCGCGCCCCCCTTTTCAGGAAGAGATCGCATGAACCGCACGCTCCCCCGCATCGCCGCATCCACCGCCGTCGTGGCCTGGCTGGCGGGCTGCGCTGGCCTTTTCGCGCCTTCAGGCCCGGTCAAACCCTTCAGCTACAGCGCCCCGGCGCAGCCTGAAGGCTCGTCGGGCTACAGCCCCAAACCGGGCTGGGCCACGACCCGGTTTGCCGTCGCGGCGGCCAACCCGCTGGCGACCGACGCGGGCTACCAGGTACTGAAAGCCGGCGGCTCCGCCATGGATGCCGCTGTTGCTGTGCAGATGGTGCTTGCGCTCGTGGAACCTCAATCCAGCGGCATTGGCGGCGGTGCGTTCTTGCTGCATGCCCGTGGCCGCACGGTGGAAGCCTTTGATGGCCGCGAAACCGCACCCGCTGCGGTCAATGAACAACTTTTCATCGGCGCTGACGGCAAGCCGATGCCGTTTTATGACGCCGTTGTCGGCGGCCGTTCGGTCGGCGCGCCCGGCACCGTGCGCATGCTGGAAATGGCGCACCGGCAGCACGGCAAGCTGCCGTGGGCCCAGCTCTTTGTGCCCGCTATTGCGCTGGCCGAAGGCGGCTTCAAGGTCAGCGCGCGGCTCAACACGCTGCTCAAGGATGAGAAGTACCTCAAGAATGACCCGGTTGCCGCCGCCTATTTCTACAAGCCCGACGGCACGCCCGTGGACGCCGGCAGCACACTGCGCAACCCGGCCCTGGCCGACGTGCTGCGCCAGATCGCCAGCCAGGGCGCCCGTGCGCTGCTGACAGGCCCGGTCGCGCAGGCCATCGTCACCAAAGTGCAGGGCCACCCCACCAACCCGGGCCAGCTCGCACTGAGCGACCTCGCGCAGTACCAGGCCAAAAAGCGTGATCCGCTCTGCACCGACTACAGCGCCAGGGGCAAGGACTATCGCCTGTGCGGCATGCCGCCGCCCAGCTCGGGCGCGATTGCTGTCGGGCAAATCCTGGGAATCATGAACAACACCCCTGCCGCCACGCTTGCGCTGGTGACGGGCATGGTCGGCGTTCCGGGCACCACGGCCCCGACGCCATCGGCCGACTGGCTGCACCTGTACACCGAGGCGTCGCGGCTGGCCTTTGCCGACCGCGCCCAATACATCGCTGACCCTGACTTTGTGCAGCCGCCCGGCGGCAGCTGGATGCGCTTGCTGGACCCCGGCTACCTTGGCTCGCGCGCAAAGCTGATTGATGTCAACGGCCCCAGCATGAAGACCGCCCAGCCCGGCGTGCCCGGTCTGGTCAAAACGGCTTATGCACCGATGGCCGAGCAGCCCGAATACGGCACCTCGCACATCAGCATCATCGACGCCTTTGGCAACGCGATTGCCATGACCACGACGATTGAAGACGCCTTTGGCGCGCGCCTGATGACCGATGGCGGCACCGGCAAGGCCGGCGGATTTTTGCTGAACAACGAACTGAGCGACTTCAGCTTTGCGCCCAACGGGGCCAACGGCCAGCCGGTGGCCAATCGCGTGCAGCCCGGCAAGCGCCCGCGTTCGTCAATGGCGCCGACACTGGTCTTTGACAAGGCCACCGGCCAGCTCGTCATGAGCGGCGGCAGCCCGGGCGGCGCGATGATCATTCACTACACCGCCAAAACGCTGTACGGCGTGCTCAACTGGGGCCTGAACGCCCAGCAGGCAATCGACCTGCCCAACTTTGGCGCGACGGGCGCCCCCAGCCTGCTGGAAGAAAAACGCTTCGCCCCGGCGACGGTTCAAGCCCTGCGGGCACGCGGCGCCGAAGTACGCGAAGTGCCCCTGACCAGCGGCCTGCAGGCGCTCCAGAAAACGCCCGGGGGTTTCTTCGGCGGCGCCGACCCCCGTCGCGAAGGCCTGGTAATGGGCGACTGATCAGGCCGTCAGGCAGGGCCCACGCCATGGCGCGAGCAACAACCCTGCAGTTTAGGTCAGGCGCCAAAATGGGCGCCAGCGCCTGGCAACCTGGGACGTAGGGGACAATACAACCGTGGCCATTCCCCAATCATTTATCCAGGAGCTGTTAGCGCGCGCCGACGTGGTCGACATCGTCGGCCGCTACGTGCAGCTCAAAAAAGGCGGCGCCAACTTCATGGGCCTGTGCCCGTTTCATGGCGAAAAATCCCCCTCCTTCAGCGTCAGCCCGTCCAAGCAGTTCTACCACTGCTTCGGCTGCGGCAAAAACGGCAATGCCATCAGTTTTCTGATGGACCATGCGGGCATGACCTTTATTGAGGCCGTCAAAGACCTGGCCCAGCAATACGGTCTGCAGGTGCCCGAAGACGACGTCTCCCCGCAGGACCGCGCCAAAGCCGCGCAGATGCGCGAGCAGCAGGCCACGCTCACCAGCGTGCTTGAAAAGGCCGGTCTGGCGTATATCAAAAACCTGCGCACCTCAGAACGCGCCATTGACTACTTCAAGCGCCGCGGCGTTTCCGGTGAAATCGCCAAAACGTTTGGCCTGGGCTACGCCCCCGAGGGCTGGCGCAGCCTGGCCAGCGTTTTTCCGGACTACAACGACCCCTTGCTGGTTGAAAGCGGGCTGGTGATCACCGGCGAGGCTGACGACGAGAATGCGGCCGGTGAAACCAAGCGCTACGACCGGTTTCGCGACCGGGTGATGTTTCCCATCCGTAACGTCAAAGGCGAATGCATAGGCTTTGGCGGCCGCGTGCTGGGCGACGAGAAGCCCAAATACCTGAACTCACCCGAGACCCCGGTGTTCAGCAAGGGCCGCGAGCTCTATGGCTTGTTTGAAGCGCGCACCGCCCTGCGCGAGCACGGTTACGCGCTGGTCACCGAAGGCTACATGGACGTGGTGGCGCTGGCCCAACTCGGCTTTGCCAACGCGGTGGCCACCCTGGGCACGGCCTGCACGGCCGAGCACGTGCAAAAGCTGTTTCGCTTCACCGATTCCGTGGTGTTCAGCTTTGACGGCGACAGCGCCGGACGGCGCGCCGCACGCAAGGCGCTGGACGCCGCCCTGCCCTTTGCGACCGACGTGCGCACCGTCAAGTTTTTGTTTTTGCCGGCCGAACACGACCCGGACAGCTTCATCCGCGCGCATGGCAAGGAAGGCTTTGCCGCCTATGTCAGTAAAGCCGTGCCACTGAGCCGTTTTCTGCTCGAAGCGGCCGGCGAAGGGTGCGACCTGGACACCGCCGAGGGCCGCGCCCACATGGCCAGCAATGCCAGGCCGCTGTGGAGCGCACTGCCCGAAGGCGGGCTCAAGCCACAGTTGCTGGCCGAAATTGCCGATCAGGTGATGATTGACAGCAGGGAGTTGCTGCAGCTCTGGCAACCCCCTTCAAGCGGACGGAAAAGCTATTACAAGAAAAATGGCCATTCGCCACCGCCGCGCCAGGACTTCCGGCCAGAACTTGCCCCCGACCTGGACCAGGGTATGCCCGAGTTTGGGGACTACCCGCCCGCAGGCCTGAACAGGGAGCCGGATTACACGTCATCCGAGCCTTATTTCACGCCATCGCCGTCCTATTCACCATCGCCGGCCGCTTCATCAGGCAAACCAGGCAAATTTGGCCGCCGGACCTTCGGGGCCAGCAGCGCACCGCGCCGTCCAACCGGACGCATCCTGCCGGCCAGCCGTGAAGACCGGGTGCTCAGGCTGCTGCTGACGGAGCCCGAAAGCTGGGACCGGCTCAGCACCGAAGAACACCATTTGCTGCTGGCGCTGCCAGCGCCGCATGGTCCGCTGATCGTGTGGCTGGAGAACCAACTGCATGAGCACGGCCCGCAGCCTTGGGCGGCCCTGCGTGAAGGCCTGCGCGGTCACGCCCACGAACACTACGCGGTGGCCCAGCTGGCGCAGATTCTGGACGGTGTGGTGTCGGACTGGGACGAAATTCGGCGCATCCTGGCGCAACTGCTCGATTTGCAACTCGAAAGAGAAAAAGCCGACCTGGCCGCCCGGGCGGCCACCGACCCCGCCGCCTTCCAGCGTTTGCGCGAGTTGACCGAGCAATCCAGGGCCAAAAAAGCGGCCGGGAAATCACCGTAAAACCTGCCTGAAATACGCATGAAACAGGCGGCTTACGGTATAATCCGATTTTCCGCGGCAAACGCGACAGCAGCACCTCCGGCAACGGCCCCCTTCCCCCAAGGGAACTCACACACGAGATGGCCACCTCCCGCAAGGACTGCACACCAAATGTTCGCCCAAACAGTTTGCCTAAAAAATAACCAGCCCGGTGCTTTTGTACGGACTGGCTTGTTTTTACACCTCTCGTTTTGACGTCTGAATCATTGCCATCCGCGCGTTGACTCCGGTCGGGCGCCAGGCATGTTTTTTGTTGACTGGCCACTGATTGATACCCAAACCCTTTCCGACGCCTGAAGGTCTCGTGGCTGCTGCCCAAGCAGGCCGCCTCAGCGTATCAAGGTTGAAAAACCCGGAAAACCCACCATATCCATCAAAGCCAGTCGCCCACTTGCTCCGGTGAGCAAAGAGCCTCCGAAATCCGCTACCCCTTTGAAGAAAGTTTCAGCCGTGCCGTCCAAGACCAGTACCAAAGCCCAGCTTATCGCCGCCGCCGACGCACTCCTCGCTGCGCCCGCAAAAAAGAAACCAGGCCGTCCGCCCAAAGCCCCGGCGGTTGATGGCGCGCCCGCCACGGCCGGCGCCAAGCGTGGCCGCAAGCCCAAAATCGCCGGCAAGGTCGAGGGCGATGAGGATATGTCGGACATCGAAGCCGAGTTTGCCGAAGAGCCTGTCGTGGAAACGACTGAAAAGGTCAAGCCGCTGCGCATGAAAATCAGCAAGGCCAAGGAACGCGCCTTGATGAAGGAGTTCGGCCTGGACGAGACCGTGCTGTCCGAAGAGGACATCCTCAAGCGCCGCCTGCGTCTGAAAACCCTGATCAAGCTCGGTAAAACCCGCGGCTACCTGACGCACGGCGAGATTTCCGACCACCTGCCCGACAAGCTGGTCGATGCCGAGACGCTCGAAGTCGTGGTCAACATGCTCAACGACATGGACGTCGCCGTCTATGAGCAGGCCCCCGACGCGGAAACCCTGCTGCTGAACAATACCGGCGCAACCGTCGCGACCGAAGAAGAAGCTGAAGAACAAGCCGAAGCCGCGCTGTCCACCGTCGACAGCGAGTTCGGCCGCACCACCGACCCGGTCCGCATGTACATGCGTGAAATGGGCACGGTCGAGCTGCTGACCCGCGAAGGCGAAATCGAAATTGCCAAGCGCATCGAGGGCGGCCTCATGCGCATGATGGAAGCGATCTCTGAAAGCCCCGCGACGATTGCAGAAGTCATACGGCTGGGCGAGGAAATTCGCGAAGGCAAGGTCGTCATTTCCACCGTGGTGGACGGTTTTACCGTGGCCAACGAAGCCGACGATTATGTGGCCGAAGAAGACTTCGACGAGTTCGATGAAGACGACGATGACGACGGCAAGGGCGGCTCCAAGGCCCTGACCAAGAAGCTCGAAGAACTCAAAAAAGAAGCGCTCAGCCGCTTTGACAAAGTCGCCGTCCTGTCCGACAAGGTCCGCAAGATCTACGAGAAGGAAGGCTACGGCACGCCGGCTTACGTCAAGGCCCAGAAGGCCCTGAGCGATGAGCTGATGACGGTGCGTTTTACCGCCAAGACCATTGAAAAGCTGTGCGACCTGCTGCGCGGCCAGGTGCTGGATGTGCGCAAGAAAGAGCGCGAACTGCGCCGCATCATCGTCGAGAAATGCGGCATGCCGCAGGAAACCTTCATCAAGGACTTTCCGCCCAACCTGCTCAACCTGAAATGGGTTGAAAAACAGGTCGCTGCCGGCAAGCCCTGGTCGAACGTCATGGCGCGCAACATTCCGCCGATCCAGGAACTGCAGACCAAGCTGGGCGAGCTTCAGGCGCGCGTGGTGGTGCCGCTGTACCAGCTCAAGGACATCAACAAGCGCATGAACGAAGGCGAGTCCAACTCGCGTGACGCCAAGAAGGAAATGATCGAGGCCAATTTGCGCCTGGTGATTTCGATTGCCAAGAAGTACACCAACCGTGGCCTGCAGTTCCTCGATCTGATCCAGGAAGGCAACATCGGCCTGATGAAGGCGGTGGACAAGTTCGAATACCGTCGCGGCTACAAGTTCTCGACCTATGCCACGTGGTGGATCCGCCAGGCGATTACACGCTCGATCGCCGACCAGGCACGCACCATCCGCATCCCGGTGCACATGATCGAAACCATCAACAAGATGAACCGATTGAGCCGCCAGCATTTGCAGGAGTTCGGCTTCGAGCCCGACGCCAGCGTTCTGGCCGAAAAAATGGAAATTCCTGAGGAGAAAATCCGCAAGATCATGAAGATCGCCAAAGAGCCGATCTCCATGGAAACACCGATTGGCGACGATGACGATTCCCACCTGGGTGACTTCATCGAGGACGGCGCCAACACCGCACCGCTGGAAGCCGCGATGCAGGCCGGCCTGCGCGATGTCGTCAAAGATATCCTGGACAGCCTGACGCCGCGCGAAGCCAAGGTGCTGCGCATGCGCTTCGGCATCGAGATGTCCACCGACCACACGCTGGAAGAAGTCGGCAAGCAGTTTGACGTGACACGCGAGCGGATTCGCCAGATAGAAGCCAAGGCCCTGCGCAAGCTCAAGCATCCTAGCCGCAGTGACAAGCTGCGCAGCTTTATCGACACGCTGTAAAGCCGGTTAGCCCGAAACTCAGCGGCCAGTGCCTTTTTCAGAAGGCACTGGCCGCTTTTTCATGGGTGAAGGCCGCAATTTACTTTGAAAATCCAGCAGGTGCCGGTTTGCACGCGCAAGCCAAGGCGAACCCGATCACATCTACCGGCACCCGCGCTGACCGCGCTCACGCAGCACAAGCCGGCAAGGTCTGGCGGCCTGATTCGACTATTTATTGCGGCTCGATCTTGGCGTCGCGGATGGCCTTGGCCCACTTGGCCGTTTCCAGGCTGCTGCGTTGGGCCAGGGCTTCAGGCGTTCCGGGCTCGACCAGGAAACCAATCGACGCAAACTTTTCCTGAAGGTCCTTGCTCTGTGCCGCGGCATTGATGGCCTGGTTGAGCTTGCCAACGATCTCGGGTGGCGTTCCCGCTGGCGCAAACATGGCGAAGTAGGCGATCAGCTCATAGTCTTTGAGTCCCAAGGCCTCGTTGACCGTCGGCAGCTCCGGAATCGCGGGCGAGCGCTTGGTCGATGTCACCGCCAGGCCGCGGATCTTGCCCGCCTTGACCTGAGGCAGGGTCACGGCGAAATCGGCGCTGAACATCATGACTTGCCCCCCGATGAGGTCGGTCATGGCAGCCGGACCGCTCTTGTAAGGCACATTGGTCATCTGGATGCCCGCCATATTGGCCATCATCTCAGAGGAAACCAGTTGCGAGGTACTGGCACTGGCAAAGGTGACATGGCCTGGCTTGGTCTTGCCCAAATTGACCAGCTCGCGCAGGGTCTTGGCAGGCACATCGTTGTTGACGGCCACGATGAGCGGCACCGAGCCCATGTATCCCAAAGGCGCGAAGGCCGTATCCTGATCGTAGGGGAGCTTTTTCATCAAGCTCTTGAGTGCAGCGTTGGTGCTATTGGTTCCGATCAGGATCGTGTAGCCGTCGGGTGCAGACTTGGCGACAGCATCGGCCCCCAGCATGCCGTTGACGCCAGCCTTGTTCTCCACCACGATGATCTGCCCCAGCGTTTCCGACATCTTGGCCGCGAAAGCGCGCCCAATCTGGTCCGTGGCGCTGCCCGCAGCAAAAGGCACGATGGCCTTGATGGGCTTGTTCGGCCAGGTCTGGCCGAACACGGCGAAAGAAAAACTGGCCATAGCCACGAAAAAAATCGATTTGCACTTCATGTTTACGTCTCCTGTTAAAAACTATTTTGAATACGCCGAGCTTATTCGATGGACATGCCGAGAATGGCGGAGCTCAGACACTTGCCATGCGCATCCAGCGCAAGAGATCGGGTGACCCCCCCACCCAGTGCGTCGTGCAAAACGAAGTTCAAAGCGCCAAGGTGCGGCACCACGTAGCGATCAACCTCGCCTTTGACGATGTCTGCGTAAAGCTCACGCACACGCTCCGCCGTCACGGAGCGCTCAATCGCAGGGAAGTCCTTGAGATCGTAGGCAATGACAGAAATGGTCGATCGGTTTCCCTTGTCTCCGGTACGGGAATGGGCAATTTCTCGCAGCAGCATTTAAAGCTCCATCGTTGTGACAGTTGTCTGAACAAGGTCGCGCGGGACCAACGTGGAAACCGCTGCGATCACCTCGCGGACCGACTTCGTGACACCTCCGCCACTGGCTGGCCCGTTGAGGTACATGGCCTCCACCTCATTGGCCACCCGTTCGGCCTCTTTTCTGGTTCCAACGCGCATGGCCACGCGTGCCCGGACTTCATAGGGCTCATAGCCGCAGGCCAAGGTTTGACCATGAATGGAATTCACCCCGATGAGCTCATAGCGGCTATCAAGCGCATGGATGCCTGAACTCTCCAGGCGCTGCCGCAGCACGTCCAGGGCCAGCCGACCTCGCGCCTCAGCACCAAGACCCGCGTAGGAAATTTGCCCTTCTCCGATAAAGCCTTCACGGTGTCCCACGGTCACCTTCAACGTAGCAGGGCGCTGGTGACCATTGGCACCGTCGATCCGTACCCGATCGGGCCCCACCTGGGTCAGCGTGACACCTGAAAAGTCCGCGACAACATCCGGCTGCAGGTATCTGGCGGGGTTTTCGATCTCATACAAGAGCTGCGCTGCGCATGTGGCGGTCGTGACGCAACC
>NZ_JAUXNA010000176.1 GCF_030682935.1 Polaromonas sp. | reverse complement strand
GCTACCTGGGGCGCTTTCTTGAGACCGGGCAGGCGAAAACACTCGGAAGCGGACGCGAGGTTGCGGGGAGGCGCAGCGACGGCGGGGTTTTTCCGATGGATCTGCGAATTTCGGAGTTTTTCCTGGGCGGGCGCCGCCAGTTCATTGGCAGTGTACGTGACATCACCGAGCGCAAACGCATTGCCGAGGCGCTGCGTGCCAGTGAATTGCAGATGCGCCAGATCACCGACACCGTACCGGCCCTGATGGCCTACCTGGATCGGGAACAACGATTCCGCTTTCATAACAAAGCCTACGAAGAAGTCTTTGGCCTGAGCTTTGAGCAGGTCAATGACCGCCCCCTCGCCGAAGTGCTTGGCCAGCCAGCCTACGGGGGTGTCCGGGACAAGGTCGAAGAAGTGCTGCGGGGTTACCCCGTACGCTACGAGCGCATGCAAATGACGGCGCAGGGCGACATCAGGAACTACGCCATGCACTATTTCCCGCGCTATGGCGAGGGCGCGGACGAAGGCAAGGTTATCGGGTTTTTCTCACTGGGCACCGACATCACCGAGCTCAAGCGCATTGACCGCATGAAAACCGAATTCATCTCCACGGTCAGCCACGAGTTGCGCACACCGCTGACCTCGATCCGTGGTTCGCTGGGGCTGATCGCTGGCGGTGTGGCCGGTGAGGTGCCCGAAGCTGTGAAGAACCTGGTGGGCATTGCCAAGAACAATTGCGAGCGCCTGATCCGGCTGATCAACGACATCCTGGACAGCGAAAAAATCGAGTCCGGAAAAATGAGCCTGGACCTGCAGGTCGTCGACATCAGACAGCTGGTCCAGCAGACGCTGGCCGCCATCGAGGGTTTCGCAGGCCAACACCGCGTGAAGGTGCGGTTGCAGGCGCCCGATGCGCCGCTGCAGGTGCGCATTGACAGCGACCGCCTGATCCAGGTGCTGACCAATCTGCTGTCCAATGCCGTGAAGTTTTCACCGCCTGAGCGTATGGTGGAGGTGAGGGTGTTGCGCGTGGCCCACCAGGTGCGGGTCGAAGTCGCGGACCATGGCCCCGGTATTCCGGAGGAATTTCGCGGCAGGATATTCCAGAAGTTTTCGCAAGCGGATTCTTCCGACACGCGGCAAAAAGGCGGGACCGGTCTCGGGCTCAACATTTCCAGAGCCCTCATCGAAAAGATGGGCGGCCAGATCGGCTTTAGCAGCGAGGCGGGTGTAGGCACCACCTTCTTCCTGGAGTTGCCCGAATGGCAGAACCCGGCGCCGCTGCTGCAGCCTGTCCGGACGCGGGCCGTATTCTCCCGGCCGCGCATCCTGGTTTGCGAGGGCGACCCGAACGTTGCCAGGCTCATCAGCATGATGCTGAAAAAAGCCGGTTTTGAGGCCGACATCGCGCATCACGCGACGCAAGCCCAAGCGTGCCTCGCGCGCAATAACTACGATGCCGTGACGGTGGACCTGAAGCTGCCCGGCCAATGCGGTGCAGCCTTCATCAGTGCGCTGCGCGGCGACGAAAGAACACACAATCTCCCTGTCGTGGTGATCTCGGCCATGGTGGAGGAAGGGCAGTTGCAGTTCAACCGCAAGCCGCTCGCGGTCTCGGGCTGGCTTGAAAAACCGATTGATGAAAACCTGCTGATCCTCAACGTGCGCCGGGCCGTGGCCGGCCTGGAGAGCGGCAAGCCGCGCATTTTGCATGTGGAAGATGATCCCGATGTCCAGTGCATCGTCGCCGCGATTGCCCAGGATTTTGCAGACTTCGAATTTGCGGCCACGTTGAACGAAGCCCGGGCCCGGCTGCGCGAGCAGCACTTTGACCTGGTGCTGCTGGACCTTGGACTGGGCGAGGACTCGGGCTGGGGCCTGTTTGAGGATATCGATGCACTCGATCCGCCGCCGCCGGTGATTGTGTTTTCGGCCGGCGACGTGGACCCGGCCAACGGCAAGCAGGCCGAAGCGGTCCTGGTCAAGGCCCGCACATCCAACACCGAACTGTTAAATACAATCCAGCGTGTCCTGCAGATTCCCGGAGACCCTGGTCCCACCCGTCCCCAACCCCTGAGTTAACCATGCCCCCACCCCTTTGCCGCATTCTTTATGTTGAAGACGAGCCTGACATCCGCGTCGTGGCGCAGATGGCCCTGCAAGCCGTGGGAGGGTTCGCCGTGATCGCCTGCGCCTCCGGCGAGGAAGCGCTGAGCGTCGCGCCTGACGCCCGGGCCGATCTGCTGCTGCTGGACGTCATGATGCCCGGCATGGACGGCCCCAGCACGCTCAAGGCCCTGCGCGAATTGCCTGCCACAGCTCACACGCCGGTGATCTTCATGACCGCCAAGGTGCAGGCCGCTGAAGTGGCGCTGTACAAGGGACTGGGTGCGCTGGAGGTGATTCCCAAGCCCTTTGACCCGATGGAGCTTTCCGCGCAGATTCAGCGCGTATGGGCGGCGCAAGCTTGAGGTTGGAGAGGTGAAGGCCGATCTGGCCAGCCACAAGCTGTGCCAGTTGCCTGGCGCCGGGCTGGTGACCATGGTCAACCCGGATGACCCGGCTGAATGAAACCTTCGAGACGTTTCAGTAAGGCATTGATGGCAAAAGACGCTCAAGCAGAAAAAGAAAAACAGACGCCCGCATCGGCGGGCCCTTGGCCCATCGCGCTGGCAGGGCTGGTGGCGCTGGCCGTGGCCATGGGCCTGGGCCGTTTTGCCTTCACGCCGATCTTGCCCATGATGCTCAACGACGGCGTGCTTGATTTGCCCGGCGCCAGCTGGCTGGCCAGCGCCAACTACCTGGGCTATATGCTGGGCGCCATTTTCTGCACGCTGCAGCCCTGGCTCTGGGCGCGGTTTCGCGGGCTGCCCTTGCTGGCCTATTCGTCGCTGGTGCGCGCCGGGTTGGTGGCCACGGGCGTGTTGACGGTGGCCATGGCGTGGCAATGGCCTGCCGCCTGGCCCGTGCTGCGTTTTGCCGCCGGCGTGACCAGCGCCGTGGTGTTTATCTTTACGTCGGGCTGGTGCCTGTCCCGGCTGGCCAGGCTGGGTGTGCCGGCGATGGGCGGCGTGATTTATGCCGGCCCCGGTGCGGGTATTGTGGTGAGCGGCCTGTTTGCCAGCGGCATGGTGGCCTGGCACTGGACGGCAGCCACCGGCTGGATGATTTTCGGGGTGCTGGCGTTTGTGCTGACGGCCGCCGTGTGGCGCACCCTGCGGGGCGGCGAGGAGCGGCTGGCCGCACTGGGCGCGCCGCTTGGCAGCGCTGCCCGTACCGCGCCAACGCCGCACGGTCACGCCGAAATGGCGCTGTTAACCCTGGCGTACGGATTGGCCGGTTTCGGCTACATCATCACCGCCACCTTCTTGCCGGTGATTGCCCGCGCCGCGCTGCCCGGCTCGGCGTGGCTGGACCTGTTCTGGCCTATTTTCGGCCTGGGTGTGATGGCCGGCGCGCTGCTGGCCACGCGGCTCAGGCCTGGCCGCGATTTTCGACTTTTGCTGGCCATCAGCTATGGGGTGCAGGCGCTCGGCATTGCGGCCAGCCTCTGGCGCCCCAGCCTGGCCGGGTTTGCGGTGGGCAGCCTGCTGCTGGGCCTGCCGTTCACGGCGATCACCTTTTTTGCCATGCAGGAAGTCCGCCGCCTGCGACCCCACACGGCCGCCAGCTTCATGGGCCTGCTCACCGCCACCTACGGCGTGGGGCAGATATTGGGTCCGCCGCTGGTGGCCTTGCTGCTCAGGCATACCGGCAGTGCCAACGAAGGATTTACGCTGTCGCTGGAAATCGCCGCCACCGGGCTTTTGCTGGGTGCCGCCCTGTATGGCTGGCTGGTCAGGGCCTATCCGGTCGTGAACCGTTAAAATAAGCGTTCACCCGCGTGCTGTCTCGGCGTGTGGGTGTTTTTGCTATTCCGGGGCCATGTAGAGGACCACCATGTATAAAAACCTCGTGACCGCTGTCGTTCCGACACTCGTGGTCGCCTGTTTTATCTCTTCCACTTTTTCTTTGCCGCTTCGCTTCACCGGGAGCGCCGCATGAGTTACCAGGTCAAAGAGATTTTTTACACCCTGCAGGGCGAGGGCAGCCATGCAGGCCGACCGGCCGTTTTTTGCCGCTTTGCCGGCTGCAACCTCTGGTCCGGCCGCGAGCAGGACCGCGCCACCGCCGTCTGCCGGTTTTGCGACACCGACTTTGTCGGCACCGATGGCACGCTGGGCGGCAAGTTCGCCGATGCCGACGCGCTGGCGTGCCAGATCGAAGCCCAGTGGCCTGCCAGCGACCGCGCGCATCGCTTTGTGGTGATGACCGGCGGCGAGCCGCTGCTGCAGGTGGACAGCGCGCTGATTGCGACGCTGCACGCGCGCGGCTTCAAAATTGCGGTCGAAACCAATGGCACGATTGCCGCGCCCGAAGGCATCGACTGGATCTGCGTCAGCCCCAAGGCCGGCGCGCCCTGGGTGCAACGCGAGGGTCATGAACTCAAGGTGGTGTGGCCCCAGCCGGCGTTTGATCTGGCCGAACTGGAGGCGGCCCGCTTCACGCAGCGTTACCTGCAGCCCATGGACAATCCCGAGCGGCTGCGCAACACCGAAGCCTGCATCGCGCTTTGCCTGGCGCGGCCGGCCTGGCGGCTCAGCCTGCAAACCCACAAAATCACAGGCATCCGATGAACCGCATTCCCACGACCTGCGAGATCAGCCAGACCTTCTTTTTTGATGCCGCGCACACGCTGGACCGCGCCATTGAAACCGAAAGCAGCAAGCGCGTGCACGGCCACACCTACAACGCCGAGGTGTTTCTGACCGGCGAGCCCGATCCGCGCACCGGCATGGTGATCGACCTTGGGCTGGTGCGCCGCGAAGTGGCGCTGCTGCGTGAGCAGCTCGACCACCGTTTGCTTGACGAGGTGGAGGGTCTGGGCCCGCCAACGCTTGAAAACCTGTGCCAGTTCATTTTTCGCGCGCTGCAGCCGCGCCTGCCGGCGCTTTCTTCGGTGCGGGTTTGGCGCGCGTCCATTGGCGATGCGTGCCGGCTGAGCCGGTAAGGGCCCGGCGATGGCGCCGGGATGTGGCCGATAAGCCTTATTCGGCTTTTGCCAGGGCAGGGCGGCGGGCCTGAGGTAATCTTCCCGCAATGAAAGCCTATCGCGCCTCCGTTCTTTACTTCGTCAATCCCGCGCAGGCGGTTTTTGAGTCCGACGGTCTGCTGGTGGTCGGCCCCAGCGCCCGGGGCCTGCAGGTGGTGCAGGCCGTCGGCAGCTACGCCGCGCTGGCGCCGCGCTTTGCCGATGTGCCCACCGCGCATTTTCCGGGCCGCATCATCGCGCCCGGCTTTGTCGACATGCACCTCCATTACCCGCAGATTGACGTGATCGGCTCCCCCGCCGAAGGGCTGCTGCCGTGGCTGGAAAACTACACCTTTCCGCATGAAAAACGGTTTTCATCGCCCGAATACAGTGCCCAGGCAGCTGCGTTTTTCATAGCGGAGTTGCTGCGCAACGGCGTCACCACGGCGCTGACTTTTGCTACCTCGCATCCCGCCTCCGTCCATGCCCTGTTTGCCGAGGCGCAGCGGCACAGCCTGCGCCTGATCACCGGCAAGGTGCTGATGGACCAGCATTCGCCCGACGGCGTGCGCGATGAAACCGTGCAAAGCCTGATCGACACCGAAGCGCTGATCCAGCGCTGGCACGGCGTGGACCGGCTGGGCTACGCCATCACGCCGCGCTTTGTGCCCAACTGCAGCGCCGCCCAGCTGCACGGCGCGGGCGAGCTGGCGGCCCGCTACCCCGACGTGTGGATTCAGTCGCATGTCGCCGAAAACAAGGACGAAGTGGTCTGGGTGCGCCAGCTCTACCCCAAGGCGCGCAGCTACCTGAGCGTGTACGAACAATTCGGCCTGCTGCGCCCGCGCGCCGTCTATGCGCACTGCATTCATCTGGACGACGAAGACCGCGCGCTGCTGCGCGCTACCTGCGCCGCCGCCGCCGTGAGCCCGACCAGCAACCTGTTTCTGGGCAGCGGATTTTTTGACTATGTCGGGGCAGACCGCGCAGGCTTTCAGTACGGACTGGCCAGCGACGTGGGCGGCGGCACCTCGTTCAGCCCGTTTCACACCATGCTGGCCGCCTACTGCGTGGGACGGGAAGGGCAGACCAAGGCCGGCGTATCCTTGGGCCCGCAACACCTGTGGTGGCAGCACACCGCCGGCGCGGCCCGGTCGCTGGGTTTGGAGGGCGTGGTGGGCAACCTGCTGCCCGGTTGTGAAGCCGACTTTGTCGTGCTGAACCCCCAAGCCACGCCGCTGCTGGCCCGAAAAACCGCGCAGGCGGGCAGCCTCGACGAGCTGCTGTTTGCGCTGATTGTGCTCGGTGATGACCGCGTGATTGAGCAAACCGTGATTTCGCAGGCCGGCAACGTGGCTGGAGTGACGGTCTGAAATTATGAGTCAAATTGGCATCTTGCCTAATAGCTACGGGCGCAAGAAGCTATTTATTTAATAGCAATTCTTTGCTTTCTTGGTACAGGTCTGCCTGCCTACAATCACAGTCAACCCAAGGAGCCTCCCAGATGACCATCAAAAGCGACAAATGGATACGCCACATGGCGGAAACGACCGGCATGATCGAGCCTTTCGAGCCCGGCCAGATCCGTGAGCGGGACGGCCACAAGATCATCAGCTACGGCACCTCCAGCTACGGCTACGACATCCGCTGCGCGCCTGAATTCAAGGTTTTCACCAACATCCACAGCACCGTGGTGGACCCGAAAAACTTTGACGAAAAAAGCTTTGTCGATTTTCAGGGCGACAGCTGCATCATCCCGCCCAACAGCTTTGCGCTGGCCCGCACGCTCGAATACTTCCGTATTCCGCGCAACGTGCTGACCATTTGCCTGGGCAAAAGCACCTATGCGCGCTGCGGCATCATCGTCAACGTCACGCCGTTCGAGCCCGAATGGGAAGGCTATGTGACACTGGAGTTTTCCAATACCACGCCCTTGCCCGCCAAGATTTACGCGGGCGAAGGCTGCGCGCAGGTGCTGTTTTTTGAGAGCGATGAGGTCTGCGAGGTCAGCTACAAGGACCGCGGCGGCAAGTACCAGGGGCAAGTCGGGGTGACACTGCCCAAGGCCTGATCCAGTCTTGAAGCCAGCTTTGCCGGATTCAGCCCGCCGGCTTCATTCTCGGGAGCGTCAATTTCGCCTCCAGCCCGCCGCCAGGGCGCGGCGCCAGTTCGAGCGCGCCGCCGAAGCGCTCGGTGATGGCGGCCACGATGGAGAGTCCCAGCCCACTGCCCCGACCTGAGCCGCGCCGCCAGAAGCGCTGCGTCACCAGCGCCAGCTCCGCGGTGCTGAGTCCCGGCCCGCGGTCGCATACGCGGAAACAGAGGGTGTCATTGGAGGCCTGCAGTTCCAGCCTGACGCTGTGGTCTGCCGGGGAATGGCGCAGGGCGTTGTCAAGCAGGTTGCGCAGCGCGGTGACGGCCAGCGCCTGGGGCAGCGCCAGCTCGGTCTGGCTGCCGTCACTTTCCAGCACAATGCGCCCGGACGCATCGGGCGCCGCATCGCGCATCGCCAGGTGGGCCACGTCGTCGGCCTGGGCGATGCGCCCGTCATTCCATGAAAATGGCCCTTCCACTTGCGACAGCGTCAGCAGTTGCGTCAGCGTGTGCTGAAGCCGCGCCACCGCCTCTTCGGCGTAGTCCAGCGACGCTTCGGCCTCCTGGCCGTGGGTGATGCGCGCGACCTGCAGGTGGATCTTGATCGCGGTCAGCGGTGTGCGCAATTCATGGGCGGCATCGCTGGTAAAGCGACGCTCGCGGCGGATGGTCGTGCTTGTTCGCTCCAGCAGCTGATTCAGGCTATGGACCAGTGGCAGCAAGTCGCGTGACATGGGGGCCTCGGGAATCGGCGTCAGTGCATCTGGCGCCCGGCTGGCCAGCGCCTGCCGCAGGCGTTCGAGCGGCAACAAGCCGCTTTTCACGCCCAGCCACAGCACCAGCAGGCTGCCGATCAGCGCGACGACAAAGGGCAGGGCGGTGGCCACCAGTACATCGCGCTGCAGCATGTTTCGCTCAGCCATGCGGTCGGCGGTGGTGACGCGCAGGCCGTGCGTTTCAACGGTGTAGCTGCGCCAGCGTTCGCCGTTGATTTCAGCGTCGGCAAAACCGGGCGCTGCCGCCGCAATGACCTCGGACGTTGTGCCCGGGGTGCTTGCAAGCACCTCGCCGTGCAAAGAACTGACCTGGCAGGTCAGTCCTTTTTCTGCCGCAGGCAGGGTCAGGGTGGACAGGCCCGCTTTCCCGGTGCTGCCGTCCCACGCCGCAGGGTTTTGCGACATCAGCCCGGCCACCATTTTGGCCGACATTGCCAGGCGCTGGTCCAGTGTGCGACGCATTTCCTGGTCCAGATCACGCAGCATCCAGAGCGCCACGCCGCCCCACAGCAGACTCAGCGACACGCCTATCATCAGCAGCAAACGCAGTCGCAGGCTCATACGTTCACCATGTTGAAACGGTAGCCCACGCCGCGCACGGTCTCGATGATGTCGGCGCCCAGCTTGCGCCGCAGGTGGTGGATATGCACATTGAGGGCATTGCTTTCAATCTCCTCGCTGAAATCGTAGAGGCTGTCTTTGAGCTGGTCGGCGCTCAGGATGCGCCCGCGCGCATGCAGCAGTGCAGCCAGCAGCGCCAATTCGCGCCGGGACAAGACCACTGCCCGTTCATGCAGAAAGACTTCCCCGCTCGCCGGATTCAGCCGCAAGGGGCCATGCGCAATCACATCGACGCTACGCCCGGCCGCGCGGCGCAGCAGGGCGTGCAGCCTGGCGGCCAGTTCGCCGAGGTCAAAGGGCTTGAGCAGGTAGTCGTCGGCACCGGCACGCAGCCCGGCAATGCGGTCTTCCACGGCGTCCCGCGCGGTCAGGATCAACACCGGCAGCGTCATGCCGCCCGCCCGCAGGCGATGCAGCAGGCGCATGCCATCCTCGTCGGGCAGCCCAAGATCGAGGATCACCACATCGCAATGAACGGCCGACAGCGTGGCCTCGGCCTGCGCCGCGGTCGCCACACTGTCGGCCGTCAGGCCGTGTGCCCGCAAGCCGGCCAGGATGCCGTGGGTAATCAGGTCGTCGTCTTCAATCAGCAGAACTCGCGTCATCTATTCTCCATGGCGCAAAGCAGGTACGCCGCCGGTTTTCTTGTTGTTAACGCCGCCTTAATCCGGCTATGCCAAGCTAGGAGCTTATCTTGCTTTGGAGTTATTCATGGTGCGTTGGTTCTGGTCGATGGTGGTGCTCAGCTTGCTGTGGGTACTGCCGGCCCATGCCCAGGAAGGCAATCAGGAGTTTTTGCCGGCGGATCAAGCGTTTCGCTTGACCGTCACCAGGGCAGACGACGGCCTGCTGCGGCTGAACTGGAAGATCAGCGAGGGCTACTACCTGTACCGCAAGCAGATCAGGATCGAAGGCGACCCGCCCGGCAGCGTGCAACAGGTGACGCTGCCTGCCGGCACACTCAAGACCGATGAGTTCTTCGGCGAAACCGAGGTCTACCACGACAGCCTGACGGTGCTGGTCAAGGCGCCCGACGCCCAGGCCCTGAAGATTGTCTGGCAAGGCTGCGCCGATGCGGGCCTGTGCTACCCGCCGCAAACTTTGCAGGTGAAGCTGGCCGATATCGCCGCAGCGCCCACGGCCGATGCGGGCGCGTTGGCTGTGGATGCGAAGCAGGCCGCCCCCGGCGCACTCGGCGAAGATCAGGATCTGGCCGAGCGCCTGTCGCGCGCCCATCCGGGCTGGATGCTGCTGGTGTTCTTCGGGCTGGGGCTGCTGATGACCTTCACCCCCTGCGTGCTGCCCATGGTGCCGATTCTCTCGAGCCTGATCGCGGGCAGCGGGGCGGGCCCCAGGCGCGGTTTTGTGCTCTCGCTGGCCTTCGTGCTGCCGATGGCGCTGACCTACGCGGTGCTGGGCGCTGGCGCCGCGCTGGCCGGTGCCAATCTGCAGGCGATGCTGCAAAACCCCTGGGTGCTCGGCGCCTTCGGCCTGATGTTTGTCGTGCTGGCGCTGGCCATGTTCGGCTTGTACGAGTTGCAATTGCCCGCCGTGCTGCGCAACCGCCTGAACAGCGCCAGCCAGGGCCAGCGCGGCGGCACCGTGGCGGGGGCTGCTGCGATGGGCGTCCTGTCGGCGCTGCTGGTGGGCCCCTGCATGACCGCACCGCTGGCCGGCGCGCTGCTCTATATCGGCAATACCGGTGATGTGCTGACCGGCGGCCTGGCGCTCTTGTTCATGGGGCTGGGCATGGGCGTGCCGTTGCTGGTGGTGGGCACGCTGGGCGCACGGTTGCTGCCGCGTCCCGGTTGCTGGATGAACCGGGTCAAGGTGCTGTTTGGTTTTGTCCTGCTCGGCACCGCCATCGTGTTCGTGGCGCGGGTGCTGCCGCCCGCCTTGACGCTGGGCCTGTGGGGCGCCTGGTTGCTGGCCGTCGCCCTCAGCCTGCTGGCATTGGCCAAAAAGGTGGATGCCGGTGCCGGGCGTTTGATCTCGCACTATGGGGCGTTGCTGCTGGGCCTGTGGGGCGGGGCCATGGTGATGGGGGCGGCCGGTGGCGCACAGAACCCCTTGCAGCCACTGGTCTTCGTGGCGGGAGGCGCTGCGCCCGCTCAGGCGGCTGGAGCGAACGATGCCATGGCCCGCTTCCAGCCGGTCAAGACGCAGCAGGCACTCCAGGCACGTGTTGCCGAGGCCGGGCAGCGCGGCCAGTGGACGCTGGTGGATTTTTACGCCGACTGGTGCGTGTCGTGCAAAGTGATCGAGCACGAGGTGTTTGCCGACCCGCGGGTGCAGCGCGCGTTGGCCGACATGCAGTTGCTGCGTCCGGATGTCAGCGCCCAAAATGCGGATGACCGCGCGCTGATGAGCGCCCACCAAATTTTGGGGCCACCGACCCTGCTGCTGATTGGCCCGGACGGCCAGGAGCGCCGGGCCGAGCGCGTCATCGGTGAACTCAGTGCCAACGAATTCCTTGCACGCTTGCTGCGTGCAAGGCAGGGAGCTTAATCATGCTGACAGTCAATTTAGGGCCTCTCGCGGTGCCGGTCAGCCAGCTGCTGCTGATGGTGGCGCTGCTGGCTGCGCTGGCGGTCGGCCACCTGGTCGGGCGTCGTCAGCAAACGGGCGGCATAGGCCATAGCCTGTCCGACATGCTGCTCGTCGGGCTACTGGTGGCACGCATCGCCTTCGTCGTGATCTGGTTCGACACCTACCGCCACGCGCCGTGGTCCATGCTCGATATCCGTGACGGCGGTTTCACGCCCTGGGCCGGGGTTGCAGCGGCCTTGCTGGTCGCAATCTGGCAGGGCTGGCGCCGTGCGTCACTGCGCAAACCGCTGGTGCTGGGGCTCGCGGCCGGGGCGCTGGTCTGGGGCGCCATGTTTGGTGCGCTGCGCATGATGGAAGAGGAAAAACCCGCGCTGCCCACGGTGCAGTTGACGACGCTTGCCGGCTTGCCGGTAGACCTGGCGGGCCTGGCTGCCGGCAAGCCGCTGGTGGTCAATTTGTGGGCCAGCTGGTGTCCGCCCTGCCGCCGCGAAATGCCGGTGCTCGCCGCCGCCCAGCAACAGGAAACCGGCGTGGTCTTTGTCTTTGCCAACCAGGGCGAAGACGGTGCGACAGCCCTGCGCTACCTTTCCGCCAGTCAGCTGGCGCTTGCCAATGTGCTGCTCGACCCGGACACCGCGCTCGGCAAGGTAGTTGGCTCGACAGCATTGCCGACCACGCTGTTCTACGACGCGCGCGGACGGCTGGTCAATACCCATTTGGGCGAGCTGTCGGCCGCCTCGCTGGCCAGTAAATTGCAGCAACTGCGCACGCCTTAAAAAGTTATCAACCTCACCGGAAACTACGCATGATCAAGAAATCACGACTTTTATTGGCCATTGTTCTGGCCTCGCCCGGCATCGTTCTGGCTCAGGCGGCGAAGAACTGGCCGGCCCCCATCAAGGCGCTTGAAGCGCAGGGCGTCGAGGTAATGGGGACGTTTGATGCGCCCGGCGGGCTGAAGGGCTATGCCGCCATGGCCCAGCAGCGGCCGCTGGCCATCTACCTGACCGCCGACGGCAAGCAGGCTATCGTCGGCACCATGGTCGACGCCAAAGGGGACAGCCTGAGCCAGGAACCCCTGGACCGGCTGGTCAGCAAACCCATGACCCTCAAAACCTGGAATCAGCTTGAAAAGAGCAGCTGGATTGCCGATGGCAGCAAGAATGCGCCGCGTGTCATCTACACCTTCACCGACCCCAACTGCCCCTACTGCAACAAGTTCTGGAATGACGCACAACCCTGGGTCAAGGCCGGCAAGGTGCAGGTGCGCCATGTCCTGGTCGGCATTCTCATGGACAGCAGCGCGGGCAAGGCGGCGGCCCTGCTCTCTGCCGCGGATCCGCAAGCCGCGCTGGCGCAGCACGAACAGCAACACGCCAGCGGTGGCGTCAAACCCCTGGAGCAGATTTCGGTCAAAGTGCGCGCCCAGCTCGACGCCAATGAGGCCTTGATGCAGCAACTCGGTTCTTCAGCGACGCCCACCACCTTCTACAAGGATGCCAGTGGCAAGTTGCAGATGGTCCAAGGGGCGCCTTCGGCAGAAATGCTGCTTAAGGTACTTGGCCCGCGCTGAGCCTGAAGCAGACGGACCCGTGAATTTACTGGGCCGCCGTGTGCAAAAAATTGCTGCGCCTTGGGCCTTCTTCTGACGCCAGCACCCACTATCATGGGCGTTGTCTCGCCCTTTGCACACGGTTGACGGGCGTCTGTGCGGCGGCCGAGCTACAGACCCGCCTGTAAAGGCTGCTGCCCATGAAATTCTCAAGCCGCCACACTGAACGTCACCGTACGGACCGCACCGGCTGGTTGCGCGCCGCTGTGCTCGGTGCCAACGACGGCATTGTCTCCACCGCCAGCCTGGTGGTCGGCGTCGCGGCGGCCCATTCAAGCCAGGGGAGCATTCTGGTGGCGGGCGTTGCCGGCCTGGTGGCGGGTGCGATGTCGATGGCGGCGGGTGAATACGTCTCCGTTCATTCGCAGGCCGATACCGAGCAAGCCGACCTGTCGCGCGAGCGCGCCGAGCTGGAGCTCGATCCCGTCGCCGAACACCGTGAACTGACCGCGATCTATGTCGCGCGCGGGCTGGAGGCGGACTTGGCGCAGCAGGTCGCCGAACAACTGATGGCGCATGACGCCCTCGGTGCCCATGCGCGCGACGAACTCGGCATCTCCGAAACACGCAGTGCACGGCCGGTGCAGGCCGCATTGGCGTCGGCCGCGAGCTTTGCGGTCGGCGCCGTGCTGCCGCTGGCCGTCACCGCGCTGGCGCCAGCGCAGGCGCTGATTCCCTGGGTCTCGGGCACCTCGCTCGTCTTTCTGGCCCTGCTGGGCGCCGTTTCGGCCCATGCCGGCGGCGCAGGCATGCTGGCGGGCGCATGGCGCGTCACCTTCTGGGGCGCACTCGCCATGGCGATCACTGCAGGTGTCGGGGCGCTCTTCGGCGCGGTGGTTTAAGCCGGGAAACGATCCAGTGGATCAAGTCGGTTGTGGCTGGCTTTCAGGCCGTGCCTGCGCCGGTATCCGAGCCAGCGTCCTGCCACCGCACCGCACCACGGTAAGCATGCCAGCTCGCATGCCCCAGCAGCGGGCCGACCAGGATCAGCCCCAGGCCCCATGGCAGCAGCGCTACGGTCACCAGCGACGTAATCAGCACGCCCCACAGCAGCATCACGCCCGGGTTGGAAAACACCACGCGAATACTGGTGATGGCGGCCCAGACGGCGTCGGTGTCGCGGTCCAGAATCATCGGAATGGACACCACGGCCGTGGAAAAAACCAGCGTGGCAAACAGCCCGCCCACGACCAGGTAAATCACCAGAAATTCCCAGTTGTTGGGGTTGAACACCGCCTTGATCACCCCCGTGGTGGACGGCATGCCGGTGTTGAAGAACACCGCAAACACCACCAGCGAGGCGCGGCCCCACAGCAGTTCGAGCACGACCAGCACCAGCACCAGCATGCCCATGCTGCGGATGTGCGCGTCCCAGCAGGTCAGCGAGGCGCCAAGCTCGGGCACGAGGCCCCGTTCACGGCGGCGGCTGACTTCATACAGGCCCATGGCCAGAAAAGGCCCCACCAGCAGGCACCCGGAGGCTATCGAGAGTGTGTATTCGGGCTTGGCGCGAAACACCGCACCCAGCGTGATGGCCATGGCCCAGAAGCACAGGCCGTAAAACAGGCCAATGCCCGGGTGGGCCCGCAGGTCGCGCCAGCCGGCTGCCAGCCAGCGAAAAGGATCGCCGGCCCCCAGCGGAATCATCAGTGCCTGGGGGCCTGTGGGGGGCGGGGGCACATAAGGCGTGGCCATGACAGGAAGTGCGTCTACGGTCTGCTCGGCAGAGGCCGGTGCCGGGCTGGAATCTGCAGGAGGAGGGGGCGGCGTCATGAGTCTTGACCTGAAGAGAACGGGTAGAACGGGTAGAGCTGGCAAAGGAAAGCGGCAAAGCGCCGCGATCCGTCAGGCTAACCAGCACCCCCTGCGTTGTCCATTCAGGTATACCCCTGCAACCGCAGGGGAATGGGACTCACGCCGCGCTGTATTCGGTCTTGCCCTGGTGCTGGTGCTGGTGATGGCTGCGTGACTTGATGCGTTGGGTTTGCATGTGTTCGCGGTCGGTCTGAATTATTGGTCGCTTGCTGACTTGTCGGGGTTGGGCTGGCCGGGAGTCGCCCGGCATGCGACTCACTTTCTTTGCTTCGCC
>NZ_JAUXNA010000172.1 GCF_030682935.1 Polaromonas sp. | reverse complement strand
GCGGAAGTGCCGATTCCCACCGATGTGGTGTGCGCCAAGACCTTTGCCGCCGATGCGCCGGCTACCGTCAAACGGGCGACCGAGGTGGCCGACGACGACCTGATCCTGGACATTGGCCCCGAAACCACCGCCCGGCTGGCGGCGCAGCTGATGGCGGCCGGCACCATTGTCTGGAACGGCCCGGTCGGCGTGTTCGAGTTTGAGGCCTTTTCCAACGGCACCGAAGGCATTGCGCGCGCGATTGCCGCGAGCAGCGCGTTTTCGCTGGCCGGCGGCGGCGACACGCTGGCGGCGATTGCCAAATACGGCATCGAGCAGCAGGTGGACTACATCTCCACCGGCGGCGGCGCTTTTCTGGAGATCCTGGAAGGCAAGACGCTGCCCGCGTTCGAAGTACTGGAGAAGCGGGCGGCGGGCTGAACACTGAAGGCTGGAAGTCTGTTTGACTATGAAAAAGGGTGCCGAGGCACCCTTTTTTACGTCGGTTCGGTGCGCTGCGGGCTGGTGGCGCGTCCTGCATAGTCGGTCCAGCAGCGGCGGCTGAAGTCATAGAGTTTGCAGCTGCGTGCCGTTTCAAAGTACCAGCGCCACGAAAACGGCTGAACCACGATGCGCTCGGGCAGCATGTGTTCGAGCTTGCTCTGCGCCTGCTTGAGCCGGTACAGCGGAATGCTCATGTCCACATGGTGCGCCGTGTGCTCCATGATGTGGTGCAGCACCGCGCCTATGCCCAGCGGAAAGGTCAGGTGCACGGTGGTCGAGACAAAGGGTTGCGCCTGGGACCAGGCGGCCTTGTCGTCGTGCCAGGACACCTTGACATGCGTGTGATGCACATACACCACGAAGCCGATCATCGCGTTCCAGAACAAAAAGGGCAGTACAAAGCCGCTCAGCAGCACCGCCGCGACCGGCTGCGCCGTGGCCAGCGCGGCCGCCACCATCACGCCGGCCCACAGCACGGCAAAGGCCGACACCAGCAGGCAGTCCTTGATGAAAATCGGGCGGCGCGTGGGCATGTGCGCCCGGTTCGGAAAGAACATGCGGTTCCACCAGATCTCGATCATGTAGTACAGGCCCGGCGCCCAGCCGCTGCGGTAAACGCGGTCCCGCAGGCGCTGAAAGGGCGTGAGCGCCTGGTATTCGGTCTGCGTGAGCGGGGCCCAGACGAAATCCACGCCCTTGAGGTTGGTGTAGCCATGGTGAACCACGTTGTGGCCCACGTCCCACAGGCTGTAGGGCGTGAGGGACGGCAGGAAGGCGATGCGGCCCAGCCACTTGTTGAGCCTGCGGTGCGGCGTCAGGCTCTGGTGGCAGGCATCGTGGCCAATGATGAACAGGCGGCCGGTGACAAAGCCCGCGGCCAGGCCGCACAGCAGCTTGCCCCACACAGCGTCGACCAGCACGGTGCCGGCCAGCGCCGCCAGCAGCAGTGCGTAGTCAAACACCAGCAGCAGCAGCGCCCAGAGCGTGGTGCGGGTAGACAGGGGAATCAGCCACGCGCGCAGGGTCTTGCGGTGCGGCAGCGGCTGGTCGGCTGGAATGGGGGCGAGCGAAGCGGGCATGGGCGTGTAAGTGAAGGGGATGACAACAGGGCCCGGAAAAGAGGCCAGGCCGCACCGCGCCGGCGTAGCCGGGCGCGGTGCAGACAACGAGCGAAATTCTAGGGGCAGCGGCCCGCACAAGTTCTGACCAGGATCAAACTTTTGCAAACCCGGATCCGAGCCGCCCCATGTTTTGGTACCCGGCCTGTAACCGGTTCCATGTAAGAATCAGAAAACAAATTACAAGGAGACTCTTCATGTCGCTTCGCG
>NZ_JAUXNA010000171.1 GCF_030682935.1 Polaromonas sp. | reverse complement strand
GCTGCTCAGCTTTCACGACCGCGCCGCGCTGCTCAGCTTTCACGACCGCGCCGCGCTGCATCTGCTGGCCGCCGTTCTGCCGAACTTTCTGGCGCGCCAGGCCGGCCATATCAGCATCCTGGCGGGCTGGTGCAAGGGATTGTTTGACATCTATTTCCCCAAACGCTTTACCCACTGGATGAAGGCCTTGCGCCTGCTGCCCTACGGCCTGTATTTCGCCGTGGTCCGAAAATTCACCGCACTCTGAGCCCCAAGCCCATGAATCCGACCCTGCCCAAGCCACCCAACCACGCCGCAGCAGCGCGCGTGGTGGACTTTTTTGAAACCCTGAGCCCGGCCAGCCCGGCCCGGCTGGACGCGTTTTACACGCCAAACGCCTACTTTAAGGACCCGTTCAACGAAGTACGCGGGCTGGCGGGGGTGCGCGGCGTTTTCAGCCACATGTATGAGGCGCTGGAGCAGCCGCGCTTTGTGGTGACCGGCCGCATCGTCGATGGCGACCAGTGCTTTTTGACCTGGACCTTTGAGTTTCGCTTCAAGAACTTTGACCGCGCCACGCTGCAAACCGTGCGCGGCGGCTCGCACCTGAAGTTCACGGCCGACGGCCTGATCGATTTTCACCGCGACTACTGGGACGCCGCCGAAGAGCTGTATGAAAAGCTGCCCGTGGTGGGCGGCCTGATGCGCTGGCTGAAAAAACGCGCCAATCCCTGAACAGGGCGACGATTTTGCTACTGTTTATATAGCTGCTCACGCCCGCACTTATTGGGCAAAAGGCACTTTTACCCTGAAAATCAGGCCGATTCGGTGTCCACGAAGCTCGGACGCAGCAACAGTTTTTCCTGCAGCTTGGCCAGATTGGGATGGGCGGGGCGCCAGGCGATCTCGGAAAAACGCAAGTCCAGGTAGGCCAGCGCACAGCCCACGGCCACATCGGACAGGCTCAGGTGAATGCCGCTGCAAAAAGCCTTGTCGCCCAGGCCGGCGCTCATGGCCTTGAGCGTAGCGTCGATTTTTCCCATCTGCCGCGCGATCCAGGCGTCGCTGCGCTGCGCGTCGCTGCGGCCCGGCCAGGTGGCTTCCAGCCGCGCGAGGATGGCGGCGTCCATCAGGCCATCGGCCAGCGCTTCCCAGGTCTTGACCTCGGCGCGCTCGCGGCCCTGGCTGGGAATCAGCTTGCCCACGGGCGACAGGGTGTCCAGGTATTCCACAATCACGCGCGAGTCAAACACGGCTTCGCCGCCCTCCATGACCAGGCAAGGCACTTTGCCGAGCGGGTTGGAGGCGGCAATGGTGGTATCTGCCGCCCAGACATCTTCCAGCACCAGCTGGTAGTCGAGCTTTTTTTCAGCCATCACAATGCGTACTTTGCGTACGTAGGGGCTCGTGGCGGATCCGATGAGTTTCATATGGTGCGTGTGCGATCGTGGTCCGGGGGAAGCGTATTCTATCGACTCGGTGGGACGGCCCGGCTGACATGGCGCAAAGCATCGCCGCTTTCACGGTGCCGGCGCCCGGCCTACAATCGCCCGCATGAGCTTTTCCACCATCAACGCACTGTCTCCGCTGGACGGCCGCTACGCCAGCAAACTCAATCAACTGCGCCCCCTGATGTCCGAACAGGGCTATATGCACCGCCGGGTTCAGGTCGAAATTGCCTGGTTTATCGCCCTGTCGGACGCCAAATTCGCCGAATTCAAACCACTCAGCCCGGGTGCGCGCACCTACCTGCTGGGCCTGATCAAAAACTTCTCGGAAGCTGACGCCAGCGCCATCAAGGAGATTGAAAAAACCACCAACCACGACGTGAAAG
>NZ_JAUXNA010000167.1 GCF_030682935.1 Polaromonas sp. | reverse complement strand
TAGACCATGCCGCCCAGCGAGATCACGCCGACCTCGGAGGTACCACCGCCGATGTCGACCACCATGGAGCCGCTCGCCTCGGAGACCGGCAAGCCCGCGCCAATGGCAGCGGCCATCGGCTCCTCAATCAGGTACACATCGCTGGCGCCTGCGCCCAGAGCGCTTTCGCGAATGGCGCGACGCTCGACCTGGGTGGAGCCGCAGGGCACGCAAATGATGATGCGCGGGCTGGGCCTGAAGAAGCTGCGCGGATGCACCATCTTGATGAATTGCTTGAGCATCTGCTCGGTCACCGTGAAGTCGGCAATCACGCCGTCTTTCATCGGCCGGATGGCCTCAATATTGCCCGGCACCTTGCCCAGCATGGCCTTGGCCTCGCGGCCCACGGCCTGGATGCTTTTCTTGCCTTGGGGGCCGCCTTCGTGACGAATCGCCACCACCGAGGGCTCATCCAGCACAATGCCCTGGTCACGCACGAAAATCAGGGTGTTGGCGGTGCCGAGATCGATCGCCAGGTCGGTGGAAAAGTACCGACGAAATGCTTCAAACATATGCAGGAGTCCAGTTGGGCATGAGCAGGCTTCGCTGCTTCATCGCCTTTTTATGATTAACCAATTACGAGGAAATTGGGGCCAAAGTCTTCCCGAAACCTTGTTTCCAGCACCTAAAAAGCGCCTAAAGAGTGCATCCGACCACGATTTCACAACAAAGGCAGGATAATAACGCATCCCCTGTGAATCGACCGCTCCGCAAGGCCCGTTTTTTTCAGCCTTACACCTCGTTTCAGCCCGCCTTTTTTTGCTGAATTTTCTGCGCTGTAACTTTCCCTTTGTATTACCTTCCAGGCATCCCATGGCACTGACCCCCCAAGACATTGCACGCGTCGCCAACCTGGCGCGGCTGGAGCTTCGTTCTGACGAAACCGAGCGCACTTTGCACCAACTCAATGGCTTTTTTGCCCTGGTCGAGCAAATGCAGGCCGTCAACACCGACGGCGTCGAGCCGCTGGCGCACCCAGCAGCCCTGCTGGGCGAAGTCGCCCTGCGCCTGCGCGAGGACATTGCCAGCGAACCCAACCAGCGCGAAGCCAGCCAGGTCAGCGCCCCCGCCGTCGAGCGCGGCCTGTTCCTGGTGCCCAAGGTGATTGAATGAGTACCCCGATGAACAACCTGGATTTGCACCACCTCGGCGTGGCCGAACTCGCCGCCAAGCTGGCCGCCAAAGAAGTCTCAAGCCTCGAGGTGACGCAGCACTTTCTCGCCCGCATCGCGCAGCCGGGCAGTCTGGGCACCTTCCTCGCCACCAATGCCGAGGTGTCGCTGGCACAGGCCCGCGCCGCCGATGCACGGCTGGCAGCCGGCGAACGCACGCCCCTGCTGGGCGTGCCGCTGGCGCACAAGGACGTGTTTGTCACCCGCGACTTCCCGACGACCGCAGGCTCGAAGATGCTTGAAAACTACCGCAGTCCGTTTGACGCGACGGTGGTCAGCAAATTGGGCGTTGGGGCAGGCGGCGCCGGCATGGTCACGCTGGGCAAACTCAACTGCGACGAGTTCGCCATGGGCTCGGGCAACGAGAACAGCGCTTACAAACTGGTACAAAACCCGTGGGATACCAGCCGCGTGCCCGGCGGTTCCTCGGGAGGCTCGGCGGCAGCGGTCGCGGCCCGCTTGGTGCCTGCGGCCACCGGCACCGACACCGGCGGCTCGATCCGCCAGCCCGCCTCGCTGACCGGCATCACCGGCATCAAGCCAACTTACGGCCTTTGCTCGCGCTACGGCATGGTGGCTTTTGCCTCCAGCCTGGACCAGGCCGGCCCGATGGCGCGCAGCGCGCTGGACTGCGCCCTGCTGCTGTCCGCCATGGCCGGGCCGGACCCGGACCGCGACTCGACCTCACTTGACCGGCCTGCAGCCGATTACGCTACTGATTTAATAGCTGCCAGCGCTCGCGGCGCTTGCGCTACACCCCTCAAAGGCTTGAGGATCGGCCTGCCGACCCAGTTTTTCGGTGCCGGCTGCGCGCCCGACGTACTGGCCGCCGTGCACGGTGCGCTGGCCGAGTTTGAAAAACTGGGCGCCACGCTGGTCGATGTGAGCCTGCCGCTGACCGAGCTGTCGATTCCCGTCTATTACGTCATCGCCCCGGCCGAGGCCAGCAGCAACCTGAGCCGCTTTGACGGCGTGCGCTACGGCCATCGCGCCGCCCACTACACCGACCTGACCGACATGTACAAAAAGTCGCGCAGCGAAGGCTTTGGCACTGAGGCCACGCGCCGCATCATGATCGGCACCTATGTGCTGTCGCACGGCTACTACGACGCCTACTACCTCAAGGCGCAAAAAATCCGCCGCCTGATCGCGCAGGATTTCCAGACCGCCTTCACGCAATGCGATGTGATTGCCGGCCCGGTGTCCCCCACCGTGGCCTGGAAAATCGGCGAAAAATCCGACGACCCGGTCGCCAGCTACCTGGCCGACATCTACACGCTGTCATCCAGCCTGGCCGGCCTGCCCGGCATGAGCGTGCCGGCCGGCTTTGGCGCAGGCGGCATGCCCGTCGGCCTGCAGCTGATTGGCAACTATTTCAAGGAAGCGCAGCTGCTGGGCGCGGCACACGAATTCCAGCTGGCAACCGACTGGCACCAGAAAGCACCGGGAGCTTCGGCATGACTGACATGATCAAGGACACAAAACCCCTGCTGGTGCAGGGCTACGAAGTCGTCATCGGCTTTGAAACCCACACCCAGCTCACCACGCAATCAAAACTGTTCAGCCGGGCGCCCATTGCCTTTGGCGCCGAGCCCAACACGCAGGCTTCTGCGGTGGACTTTGCCCTGCCCGGCGCGCTGCCCGTGATGAACAAGGGCGCGGTCCAGCGCGCCATCGAATTCGGCCTGGCCGTCAACGCCCACATTGCCGAAAAAAGCATCTTCGCGCGCAAAAACTACTTCTACCCCGACCTTCCCAAGGGCTACCAGATCAGCCAGTTCGAGATTCCGGTGGTGCAAGGCGGGGAGGTCGAGTTCTTCCTGGAAGGCGAAAAGAAATCGGTGCGCCTGGTGCGCGCCCACCTCGAAGAAGACGCCGGCAAGTCACTGCACGAAGACTTCATCGGCCAAAGCGGCATTGACCTGAACCGTGCCGGCACGCCGCTGCTCGAAATCGTGACCGAGCCCGACATGCGTTCCACCGCCGAGGCCGTGGCCTATGCCAAAGAGTTGCACAAGATCGTTACCTGGATCGGTATTTGCGACGGCAACATGCAGGAAGGCAGCTTCAGGTGCGATGCCAACGTGTCGGTGCGCAAGCCCGGCGAGCCACTCGGCACGCGGCGCGAAATCAAAAACCTGAACAGCTTCAAGTTCATGCAGCAGGCCATGGACTACGAAGTGCGCTGGCAGATCGAACAGATCGAGGACGGCCACGCCATCCAGCAAGCCACCGTGCTGTTTGACCCCGACACCGGCGAGACGCGCAGCATGCGAAGCAAGGAAGACGCGGCCGACTACCGCTATTTTCCGGACCCGGATTTGCCGCCGCTGGTGATTGGCCGGGACTGGGTGGAGCGCACCCGCGCCGAAATGAGCGAACTGCCGCGCGTGATGGCACAGAGGTTCATGGAAGTGCATCACCTGTCCGAATACGATGCAACGACATTGACGCAAAGCCGGGAACGCGCGAAGTATTTTGAGGCGGCTTGGATCAGGCTGCGCCACGGCAATCCCGGAAAAGCAAGCGATCAGTATTACGCCAAGCAGGTCACGAACTGGGTACTGGGAGAGGTGGCAAAGCGGCTAAATGTTGACGGAGTCGGTGAGGAGCAGTCACGTGTTTCACCCGATCAGCTCGGGAAACTCCTGTCAGAAATCGCGCTCGGAACCATTTCCAACAATGCCGCCAAACTGGTT
>NZ_JAUXNA010000165.1 GCF_030682935.1 Polaromonas sp. | reverse complement strand
GCCGTGGGCGCTGCTGGACCATGGCATTCGCGTCGTGATCGCGCCGAGTTTTGCCGACATCTTTTTCTCCAACTGCTTCAAGAATGGTCTGCTGCCGGTGCGCCTGACTGCCGCGCAGGTCGACACGCTGTTCGCACAGCTTGCGTCCACGCCCGGCTATCGCTTGCACATCGATCTGCCAGCGCAGTGCGTGCGCACGCCCGACGGCACATCGTTCACGTTCGAGATCGATGCGTTTCAGAAGGATTGCCTGCTCAATGGGCTGGACGAGATCGGGCTCACCTTGCAGCACCGCGAGCAAATCGCGGCGTTCGAGGCGCGGCGGCTGGCGGATCGCCCCTGGTTGCGTGCCGATCCGGCCGGGCACTGATGCAACATGAAGCCCTTCGTTCCAGCAACGACCGGCCGTATTCGCGGCGCGCTGGTCGTCGCCAACTGCGGCGGTGGGGCCATTGAAACCCATGGACCACGCCAGCACGCTGGCACCCGGCATGAGGCTTGCCGGCGCTGCGCTGGCGGCCCTGGCCGGCGGTCTGCTGTGGCAGGCGCTGGGATGGCCGCTGCCCTGGGTGACCGGCGCCTTGGTCGGCACAGCCTGCCTGGCGATGACGCGTTTTCCCGTGAGTTGTCCGCCGCTGCTGTTTCTGATCGCGCAGTGGCTGATCGGCGCAGCGGTCGGCGCCCGCTTCACGCCCGCGGCAGCCGCGCAACTGACGGCGCATGCCGGCGCCATCGTTGTCGCCACGGTCTTTTCCCTTGCACTCGGCCTGCTGCTGGCATGGCTGCTGCGGCACTGGGCCCGGCTCGATGCGGCGACGGCCTTTCTCGCCGCAATGCCGGGCGTCTCCGGCGAGATGGCCCGCCTGGCCCAGGAGCACGGTGCGCGCACCGATCAAGTCGCCCTGGTGCAGACGGTGCGCCTGTGTCTGGTGGTGATCCTGGTTCCACCCGCGTTTCGACTCCTGCTGCCGGGCCTGGGCTCGCCCGTGCCCGATCCGGTGACGCACGAGGTGCAGGGCCAGTTGTGGCTGCTGCTGATTGCCTTGGGCGGCGGCTGGGGTCTGAAACGATTGATTGGCGGCACGGGCTGGTTTGTCGGCGCGCTGGTGGCCGCCGCAGCCGCGACGGCCTTGGGTGTGCCGGTCGCGGCGCCAGCCCCTGCCTTGGCCGATACGGCGCAACTGCTTCTCGGCTGGAGTCTGGGCAGCCGTTTCCGGCGCGAGTCGCTGGCGCGGCTGCCCAGACTGCTGGTGACTTCCACGATCCTGAACGTGGCGGCGATCGGCGCCAGCGCGCTGCTGGGCATCCTGCTGGCGCACCGCTGGGGCTTGAGCGAGAACAGCGCGATTCTGGGAGCGATCCCGGGCGGCATCGCGGAGATGTGCATCACCGCCGCGTCGCTCGGCGAGCCGGTGGCGATCGTCGCGGCGTTTCATGTCGTGCGCGTGCTCGGTCTGCTGCTGCTCGCCGTGCCGCTGCTGCGACGGATTACGAAGGCCAACAACTAGCCCGATCATTCACTTCACTGAAAGGAGGCTTGCTCACAGCGTTTTATTCAGACCGTGTTCACGGCGAGTTCGTCACAGCAAAATTTTAGTAACGGAAAAAGGAGATCACATGGCACAGGACAGACAAAGCAATTACGCAGGCGTTTGGGACAACAGGATCGGTTTCGGTGACACGCCGGCGCTGATCGTCGTCGATTTCATGAAGGGCTATACCACCGAGGGCTCGCCGCTGTTCGCGCCCGGCGTGCCACCCGCCGTGCGCGAAAGCGTCGAACTGCTGGACGCGGCGCGCACGGCGAAGATCCCGGTGCTGCACACGATCGTGCGCTACAACCCCATCACATTCGACGACGGCGGGGTATGGATCCGCAAGGCGCCGGTGCTCAAATGCCTGGTCGAAGGCAATCCCTATGCGCAGACCTGCGACGAAGTGCTGCCCCGGCCGGAGGAAACCGTCATCACCAAAAACTATGCCAGTGTGTTCTTTGGCACCAGCCTGGTGGCCACGCTGAACGCCAGGCGTGTCGATACGGTGATCCTGATCGGCTGCTCCACCAGCGGCTGCATCCGGGCCAGCGCGGTCGACGCGGTTCAGTACGGTTTCCGGACCATCGTCGTGCGCGATTGCGTCGGCGACCGCCATCCGGACGTGCACGAGGCCAACCTGTTCGACATCAACGGCAAGTACGGCGATGTCGTGATGAAGACAGAAGTAATCGACTACCTGAAAAAACTGCGCGCAGTATCGCGCTAACCCATAAGCACAAAGGAGCATTGACATGAGCAACCCACTGACCCAGACCCGCCGTTACGACTACTCCCCGATCATCGACCGCCAGCCGATGAAGCTGCCCAACGGGGCGCGCGTGGCGATCGTGCCCTACATCAACATCGAGCACTTTCCGGAAGACATTGCGGGCACCGCGCTGGTGCCCGGCACCGCCAAGTTCACGCCGGACGCGCTGAACTACGGCTGGCGCGACTACGGCAACCGCGTCGGCCTGTGGCGCATGATGGACATGATGGACCGCTATGGTTATCGCGGCACGGTGTGCCTGAACTCCGACATCATCCGCGAATATCCTCGCATCATCGAGGAAGGCGAGAAGCGCAACTGGGCCTGGATCGGCCACGGCATCAACAACGCGCCGGCGAATTTCCTGAGCGGCAAGGACGAGCCCGAGGAGCGCGAGATCATCCGTACCGTGCTCACCGAGATGGAGAAGCGCCTGGGCCGCAAGACCAAGGGCTGGCTGGGCCCCTTCCTGTGCGAGACCTTCAATACGCCGGACCTGCTGGCCGAGCTGGGCGTCGAATACCTGTGCGATTTCACCGCCGACGACCAGCCGTTCCAGTTCAATGTCAAGAAAGGCAACCTGATTTCAGTGCCGTACACGGTTGAGCTGAACGACATCCCGGCCATCATGAACATCGGCGTCAGCGGCGAGCAGTTCGGCGACATGATCATCGACCAGTTCGACGTGCTGTATGCGGAGGGCCAGACCAATGCACGCATCATGCCGATCTGCCTGCACACCTTCCTGGTCGGCCAGCCGTTCCGCGCCAAGCATCTGGAACGGGCGTTCAAGTACATGGCCGGACACGAAGGCGTATGGCTGACAACCGGTGATGAGGTCAATGACTGGTATCGCAGCCAATACATGTAAGCCGTCGGACAGTCGCCCCGCTGCGGCGGCCTTGGGGCCTTGGCCGTAGCGCGGGGTGAAGGAATTGGAAAAGCATGCGCCGCCCCCACCGGGGCGGCGCCCGTATCGAAGATCAATTGAGGAGACAAATCATGTCACGAAGGTGTTTTATCCGGTCTCTGGCGGTCGCGTGGGTAGGCATCGCGGCCATGGCGACGAGCGCGAGTGCGCAAGACGAGTGCCCGAACAAGACAGTCCGGCTGGTCGTGCCCTTCGCGGCAGGCGGCGTCACCGACTCGAGCGCGCGCGCCATCGCCGAGAAACTCGGTGCGCGCCTGGGGCAGACGATCATTGTCGACAACCGCCCGGGTGCGAGCGGCAACCTGGGAACCGATGCAGTGGCCAGGTCCGCACCCGACGGTTGCACGCTGCTGCTCGGCTTCGACGGCACGCTGGCGATCAACCCGCATGTTTTTCAGAAGCTGCCCTTCGATCCCTTGCGCGACTTCGAACCCATCACCAAGCTGGGCGACGCAACGCTGATCCTGGTGGCGCACCCGTCGCTGCCGGCCAACACGCTGCAGGAGCTGATCGCGCTGGGCCGCAGCAAGCCGGACCTGCTCTCCTACGGCACGTCGGGCACCGGCGGCACGCCGCATTTGGCCGGCGAACTGCTCCAGCAGCGTACCGGCATGCAGATGAAGCATGTTCCGTACAAGGGCGGCGGCCAGGCGATCGTCGATGTGCTGGGGGGCCATATCCCGCTCGTGTACACCGCCGTGGCAAGCGCGCAGCAGCATGTCAAATCGGGCAAGCTCAAGGCGATCGCGATCTCCAGCGAGAAACGCACGGCCTCGTTGCCCGAGGTGCCGACATTCGCCGAATCGGGGCTGCCGGGCTTTGTCGTCGACTCCTGGGTCGGCGTGCTCGCGCCGGCGCGCACGCCGCGTCCGATCGTCGAACGCCTGCAACGCGAAATCGCGGCTGTTTTGGCGATGCCGGAGATTCGCGATCGCTACGCGATGCTGGGCATCGAGCCGGCCGGCAACACGCCCGAGCGCTTTGCCGCCCAGTTGCGCGCCGACTACGAGCGCTGGGAACGCGTCGTCAAGCAGGCGCAGATCCGCGTAGAGTGAAGCGCCTCCCAGCGCCTGGCAAGCGCCGCAGTGGCGTCAGGCAAGAACATTCAGGGCGAATAAATTACAGGTGTTTTGCGGACTCTTGCTGGCAGGGCGTCGGTTAGCGGGCGGTCTGCATGCGCACGCGGCGCGCGGCCTCCTCGGCGCGTGCGTCGTCGATCTCGCGCAGCACATTGCCCACATCAACCGGCCCGATCCGGCGCTTGAAGATGCCGGTCAGCACCGTGTCGGGATGCAGCACGCCGCGCTGATAAAGGTCCCATATCTCTGACCCATGGTCGGTCTGCAGCAGCTCGGGCGCAAACTGGCCAAAAAAGCCGCGCAAATTGGCCACGTCGCGCAGCAGCATGCGGCTGGCGTGGTTGTTGCCGGCCGCATCCACGGCCTGCGGCAAATCAATGATGACCGGGCCATCTTCCGCCAGCAGTATGTTGAACTCCGACAGATCGCCATGGACGACGCCGGCGCACAGCATGCGCACGACCTCGGTCAGCAGCGTGGCGTGGTGCGCGCGCGCCTGCTCGGGCGTGAAGGCCACATCGTTGAGGCGCGGCGCGGCGTCGCCATGCGCGTCGGTCACCAGTTCCATCAGCAGCACGCCGTCGCAAAAGTTGTGCGGCTTGGGCACGCGCACCCCGGCGGCGGCCAGGCGGTACAGCGCGTCAACCTCGGCGCTTTGCCAGGCCGCTTCGCTGGCCTGCCGGCCAAATTTCGTGCCCTTGGCCATGGCGCGGGCCTGGCGCGTGTTCTTGACCTTGCGGTTTTCGGTGTAGTCGACCGCCTGCCGGAAGCTGCGTTCGGTGGCTTCTTTATAGACCTTGGCGCAGCGTGTTTCGTCGCCGCAGCGCACCACGTAGACCATCGCCTCCTTGCCGCTCATCAACTGGCGCACCACGGTGTCGATCAGGCCTTCTTCGATCAGGGATTGCAGTCGCTTGGGTGATTTCATGGGCGCCATTGTGCACCGCGCGCCTGGTGGCGGCCAAGGCGCAGCGGCGCGGTCGTGACCCGTCCACGTCAACGCGGGCAGGCGGCCCGCATCATTCAGTAAAAAACCATCCATACGGATGGTGCTAAGATGGTCCGCATGGAAGTACGCAGCACCATCTCCCGCACGCCGGCCAAGCCAGTCGACGAAAAAATCACCATCAACCTGGGCTATGTGGACCTGGGCCAGATCGACCTGCTGGTGCAGGAAGGCTTTTATGCCAACCGAACCGACCTGATCCGCACGGCCATCCGCAGCCATCTGGCCGCCCACGCGGACGTGGTCAAGCAGGTAGTGGCCCGCAAGACGCTGGTGCTCGGTATCCAGCATTTCAGCGCTGCCGACCTGCGCGCCGTGCAGGCCGCTGGCGAGTCGCTGCAAATTCGCGTGCTGGGCCTTGCCCGCATCGCCCCCGACGTCAGCCCGGAACTGGCGCTGGCCGCGATCGACTCGGTGGTGGTGCTGGGCGCGCTGCACGCCAGCCCGGCCGTGAAAGCCGCCCTCGCCGGCCGCATCCGTTAACCATCTTCATAGACCCAATCAACGAGGAACTTCATATGAACCCCGCTTTCCAACGACTCATGGCCGAAGTCACGCGCCTGACGCGGGTCGGCAAGCTGCGAGAAGCGACTGCGGCCATCAAGGCGGCACTGCGCGGCGGCAGCGCACCGGCGCCCCCCCAAAACGCGGACATCGTCGACGTCCAGGCGCGCACCGTCCGGCGCGAAGCCCCGGTGCCGGCCACCGGCCAGTTCACCGCCGCCAGCCATACCGAAGCGGCCGGCATGCGCAAATACAAGCTCTATGTGCCGCCACGCCACACCGGGCAGGCCCTGCCGCTGGTCGTGATGCTGCACGGATGCACGCAAAACCCCGACGACTTCGCGGCCGGCACCCGCATGAACGAGCAGGCGCTTGAACGCGACTTTCTTGTGCTCTACCCGGCCCAGGCGCAAACCGCCAATGTCTCGCGTTGCTGGAACTGGTTCAAACACAACCACCAGCAGCGCGGCCGCGGCGAGCCGTCCATTTTGGCGGGCATGACGCGTGAGGTGATGAAGCAGCACAACATCGACCCGCAACGCGTCTACGTCGCCGGACTGTCGGCCGGCGGCGCGATGGCCGCCATTTTGGGCGATGCCTACCCCGACCTGTTCGCCGCCGTCGGCGTGCACTCGGGCCTGGCCACCGGTGCGGCCAGCAATGTTCAAGCGGCGCTCAGTGCGATGAAAAGCGGCGGCGCTGCCAGCGCACCCAGCGGGCAGACACCGCCCACCATCGTCTTTCATGGCGACCAGGACACGACCGTGCACCCGGTCAACGGCGAGCAGGTGGTGACGGCCCGTGCCGGCGCTGCCGAGCCCGAGCTTGAACGTGCACTCAGCGGCAACGGCCGCGCGTACACCCGGCGCATCTACCGCGAAGCGGGCGGCAGCGTGCAGGCAGAGCACTGGGCCGTGCATGGCGCCGGCCATGCCTGGTCGGGCGGCAGTGCGCGGGGCTCCTACACCGACGCCCAGGGGCCCGACGCCACCGAAGAGATGCTGCGCTTTTTCTTTGAAAATACGCTGCACACCACGCACTGACAGCGCCTCAGAACAGCGGCCTCGTGGTCCGATTTACGCTTAAATCAATAGCTGCTTTCGCCCGTCGAATAAGGGCAAAAGGCATATTTAACCGTTAAAAGTTCGGCCGCCTGCCCGCTGTACCTGGCCCTTAGCTGCGCGCCCGCTGGTACAGGCCCTGCACCTTGGGCACATTGCGCTGCAGCTGCTGGATGCGGTCCGGGCCGGACGGATGGGTGGACAAAAAGCTCGGACCGTTGGCACCGCCGCCCGCCTGGGCCATTTTTTCCCACAGGCTGACCGAAGCCTGGGGCTGGTAGCCGCCGCGCGCGGCCAGTTCCAGCCCGACCAGGTCGGCGTCGGTTTCATCGTCACGGCTGAAGCGCAGCGTCAGCAACTGCGTGCCGATGCTGGCCGCCACATCACCGAGCTGGCCCAGGCCCAGCAACTGCGCGCCCAGCGACAGCAAGGTGCCCGTGCCCTGGCTTTTGGCGATGCGCGCGCGTGCATGTTCGCGCAGGGCGTGGGCCATTTCGTGGCCCATGATCATGGCCGTTTCGTCATCGTTGAGCTTGAGCTGGTCCAGAATGCCGGTGTAAAAGGCGATCTTGCCGCCCGGCATGCAAAACGCATTGATCTGCTTGCTGCTGATCAGGTTGACTTCCCAGCGCCATTGCCGCGAACGGTCATTCCATTGGCCGGCCTGCGGCACCAGCCGCGTGGCAATGCCGCGCAGCCGCTGCAGCTGCGGGCTGTTGGGCGGCGCCAGCACGCCCTTGGCCCTGGCCTGTGCCAGCAGCTCGGCATACTGCTGCGTTGCCGCGCCTTCCAGCTCATCGGCCGGCACCAGGTTGCGCAGTCCCGATGACCCGCCCACGTTGACCTGCGCCTGCAAAGGCGTGGTCGCGGCGGTGGCGGCAGCCCCGGCCGCAGCCAAAAGAAATGCCCGGCGGCCTGGCCAGGCGGCGTGTTTAGCGTCGCATAAAAAGCACATGCGTGAATAATAGTCACAAATCCAAATACCCATGTCAGACAAAACCACCGCTTCCGAAATCCCCCTTCCCCGCGCTGCCGTTGCCGCCAGACCCAAAATCGCCTGGCGCGATGTCTGGCGCGTCTACACCGAGGCGGCCACCTTCCGCATGCTGCTGCTGGGGTTTTCGGCGGGGCTGCCGCTGCTGCTGGTGTTTGGCACGCTGAGCTTCTGGCTGCGCGAAGCGGGCATTGACCGCACCACCATTGGCTACCTGAGCTGGGTCGGCCTGGCCTACGGCTTCAAGTGGGCCTGGGCGCCGCTGGTCGACCGCATGCCGATTCCGCTGCTCACGCGCTGGCTCGGGCGGCGGCGCAGCTGGCTGCTGCTGTCGCAGGCCATCATCGTGACGGCCCTGGTGGCCATGGCCCTGACCGACCCCAAGCTGGCCCTGCAGCCGGTGGTGTGGTGCGCGCTGGCGGTGGCGATTGGCTCGGCCACGCAAGACATCGCGCTGGACGCCTACCGCATTGAATCGGCCGACATCAAGCGCCAGGCGGCGCTTGCCGCGGCGTACCAGACCGGCTACCGCATCGCCATGATCTGGGCCGGCGCCGGCGCGCTGTGGATTGCGGCGCGGGTCGAAGTGGCCGATGGCGCCGTGTACCAGCACGGGGCCTGGCAGGCGGCCTATCTGGTGATGGCCGCATCGATGCTGCTGGGGGTGGCGACCGTGCTGTTTTCACCCGAGCCGCTGCGCCGCGAATTGCCGCCCAGCAAAAATGCGGCCGACTGGCTCAAGGGCGCACTGATAGACCCGTTTGCCGACTTTTTGCGCCGCTACGGCAAGCAGGCGCTGCTGATTCTGGCGCTGATCGCGGTCTACCGCATCAGCGATGTCGTCATGGGCATCATGGCCAACCCGTTTTATGTGGACATGGGCTACA
>NZ_JAUXNA010000066.1 GCF_030682935.1 Polaromonas sp. | reverse complement strand
GAGCATGTGGACATGCTGATGGTCTGCCACCACCTGGACCCGGCGATTGCCGAAGACCTGGCCTTCGCCGAAAGCCGCATCCGCAAGGAAACCATTGCCGCCGAAGACATCCTGCACGACCTGGGCGCCATCAGCATGATGAGCAGCGACAGCCAGGCCATGGGCCGGGTCGGCGAAGTCATCATCCGCACCTGGCAAAACGCCCACAAGATGAAGCAGCAGCGCGGCAAGCTGCCAGGGGACACCGAGCGCCACGACAATTTCCGCGTCAAGCGCTACATCAGCAAATACACCATCAACCCGGCCATTGCCCACGGAATTTCGCACGAGGTCGGCTCCATCGAGCAGGGAAAATTTGCCGACCTGGTGGTGTGGAAACCGGCGTTTTTCGGCATCAAGCCGTCCATCATCCTCAAGGGCGGCTTCATCGCCATGGCCGCCATGGGCGACCCGAATGCCTCGATTCCGACGCCGCAGCCGGTGCATTACCGGCCGATGTTCGGCGCTTTTGGCGGCGCGATTGCCAAGGGCTCGCTGACCTTTGTATCGCAGGCCGGGCTGGCCGCTGGCATCAAGGACCGCTTTGGCCTGGCCAAAACGCTCAGCGCGGTCAAAAACATTCGCGGCGTGCGCAAGCAGCACATGGTTCATAACCACTACCTGCCCAAAATGGAAGTCGATGCCCAGACCTACCTGGTGCGCGCCGACGGTCAACTGCTGACCTGCGAGCCGGCCACCAGCCTGCCGATGACGCAGCGTTATTTTTTGTTTTAATCGGCTGATGCTTCAAATATCCAAACTCATTTCGCAGGGTGCCGGATTGGCCCCGGTGCTGATCAAACGCGCCTCCTCCCTCGAGCTCGACTGGGATGTGCGCCAGAAAAGCCGCTTTGACGCGACCGACTCGCTGGGCCGCAAGCTTGGCGTGTTTTTGCCGCGCGGCACGCTGGTGCGCGGCGGCGACGTGCTGGTGGCCGAAGACGGCTCCATGGTCCGCGTCATTGCCGCGCCGCAGGCGGTGCTGCGCATCACGGCCTGCCAGGCGCACGGCACGCCCTTTGACCTGACCCGCGCGGCCTACCACCTGGGCAACCGCCATGTGCCGATCGAGCTGAAACCCGATCACCTGAAAATCGAACCCGACCATGTGCTGGCCGAGATGCTGCGCGCCATGCACCTGACCGTTCAGGAAGTCGAGGAAGCGTTTGAGCCCGAAGGCGGCGCCTACAGCGCAGGCGCTCATGACCACGCCCATGCGCCAGCGGCCGTCGTGCCCCCGGCCGCCCATGTCCACGGGCCGAATTGCAACCATAACCACGACCACGCGCAGCCTGACGCCATCAAGCCGGTCGCCATTCAAATCCATCCGCGCAAGCCGCACAGCCATTGAAACAAGCGTGGAATTGATGATGCCAGCAGACGAGCCCCTGCCTGCGGCCAGTCTTATCCAGTTGATCTGGCTGGCCTCGCCGGCCTTGCCTGTGGGCAGTTTTTCATACTCTGAAGTGCTTGAAGCCGCCGTGGAACGGGCCGGAGTAGCTACTGAAAGCATAGCATCCGACTGGCTGATGGACCAGCTTCACCTGACGCTGGCACGCGGCGATCTGGCCGTCATTGCGCAGGCCATTCCGGCCTGGCGCCAGGCTGACCTGCGTCGCATCCAGCAACTCAACGACTGGGTGCTGCAGACCCGCGAAACCAGCGAGCTGCGGCTGCAGGCCGAGCAAATGGGCCGGTCGCTGCTGGAATGGCTGCGCAACCATGACGGCGCCAACGCCGGGCACATTGACGCCTGCGCCCAGATGCAGCCGACCTATCCGGTGGCTTTTGCACTGGCGGCGTCGCAAACTGCGGCCGGTGTGCGCGACTGCATGCTGGCCTACGCCTTTGGCTGGGCCGAAAACATGATGCAGGCAGCGCTCAAGTCGGTGCCCCTCGGCCAAAGCGCCGGCCAGCGCATCCTGGCCCGCTTGAGCCGGGACATTCCCTCGGCGGTCGAATCGGCCCTGCAGCTTCCAGACAGCGAACGCCAGGCGTTCTCACCCATGCTGGCGATTCTTTCGGCCCAGCACGAAACCCAATATTCGCGACTCTTTCGCTCCTGACGAACCGCCTTCTCTAACCGTTTAAGGGATTGCCCCATGAGCCTGCACCACATCGCCAACCGCACCAAAAAACTGCCGCCCCTGCGCGTGGGCATTGGCGGGCCTGTCGGCTCGGGCAAAACCACCCTGCTGGAAATGCTGTGCAAGGCCATGAAGGACAAGTACGACCTGGTGGCGATCACCAACGACATCTACACCAAGGAAGACCAGCGCCTGCTCACCGTGAGCGGCGCACTGGACGCCGAGCGCATCATGGGGGTGGAAACCGGCGGCTGCCCGCACACGGCGATCCGCGAAGACGCCTCGATCAACCTCGAAGCCATCGACCGCATGCTGGTGGATTTCCCGAATGCCGACGTGGTGTTCATCGAATCGGGCGGCGACAACCTGGCCGCCACCTTCAGCCCCGAGCTGAGCGACCTCACGATCTATGTAATTGACGTGGCCGCCGGCGAAAAAATCCCGCGCAAGGGCGGCCCGGGCATCACCAAAAGCGACTTGTTCGTCATCAACAAGACCGACCTGGCCCCTTACGTAGGCGCCAACCTGGGCGTGATGCAGGCCGACACCATCCGCATGCGCACCACCGCGAAGGGTTTAAAACCCTTCGTCATGACCAACCTCAAAACCAACACCGGCCTGGCCGAGGTGGTGGCCTTCATCGAAAGCAAAGGCATGCTGCAGGCCGCCTGACGCCTGACGCCTATTTTTTCAGTGCCAGCCCCAACGTCAGCCCGCCCTGCGGTTAAACTAGCGGGCTTGGAAGCGTGGCAGAGCGGTTGAATGCAGCAGTCTTGAAAACTGCCGAGGATGTGAGTCCTCCGTGAGTTCGAATCTCACCGCTTCCGCCAAAATCGGAAATTCGCATCATTTCCCGAAGGGTTGCACAGCCAAACCCAACCTGGCACCTAACAGACCCCAACGAAGTCGTTGGGTTTTTTTCGTCTGCATATGGCTGCTGGTCGTGCGTCATGGACCGGCTATTGAACATTTCTGTGGGTTTGAAGCGGCGATGAACTCACTCAGCGCGTGGCGCGAGGCCGTGTTTGTCCATCAGTCGGTACAGCGTCATGCGCGAGATGCCCAGCTCGCGTGCCGCATGGGTGATGTTGCGGCCAACGCGAACCAGGGTCAGCGCAATCGCATCGCGTTCCGCCATGGTTCGCACCGTGTCCAGTTCAATACCGACAGGGCTGCTTGCCACCTCGAGCCCCAGATCCGTCGGCGTGATCAAACGCTGGTCGGTCATCACCGCGGCGCGCTGCACACGGTTGAACAACTCGCGCACGTTGCCCGGCCAGTGATGGGACATCATTGCAGTCATGGCCTGCCGACTGAAGCCCTCCACCCGTCGCGGGTGCTTGTCGGCCATGCCGCCGCGTAAAAAATGCTGCGCCAGCTCCGGCACGTCGGAAATGCGCTCACGCAGGGACGGCACCACGATGGGCAATACGTTCAGACGATAAAACAGGTCTTCCCGAAACCGGCCCGCCGCCACCGCCACCGCCAGGTCTACGTGCGATGCGGCCACCACGCGGACATCCATCTGCAAGCTGCGCGTGGAGCCCACACGATGAATGGTGTGCTCCTGAAGGAAACGCAGCAGATTGGTCTGCAGTTCAAGGGGCAGGTCAGCAATTTCGTCCAGAAAGATGGAGCCGCCGCTGGCCGCCTCGATCAGTCCGTGCTTGCCCGCCGTCGCGCCGGTAAACGACCCGCGCTCGTGGCCAAACAGTTCCGATTGAATCAGCGAGGGCGTAATGGCACCGCAATTGACGGCAATGAAGGGCCCAGCGGCGCGCCGGGAACACTGGTGAATGGCACGGGCGGCCAACTCCTTGCCGCTGCCGCTTTCTCCACCAAGGAGGACCGGCGCGTCGGTGGCAGCCACTTTGCGTATCTGCTGCTGCAAACGCACAATCGCTGCGCTGTGCCCGACCATGCCCATGCTGCCCTCAGCCTTCAGGTAATCGTCGTCCTGGCCTCGCAACTGGGCGCGGCGAAAGGCGTGCCCCAGTGTGAGATTGAGCACGCGCCAGTCCACGGGCAGCGTGTGGTAGTCGAAAAAGCAGCTCAGGACCAGCTCGCGCAGGACGGGCGAATCGAGGGCCTCGACCTGGAACACGCCCACCCACTCCATCCTGTTCGATAGCCGCAGCCACTCCTCGACTTCGCCGAGTCGCTCGAGGGAAGCGTCACCGAGCAGCAGCACGCCAACCTTCACCTGCTGATGCGCCTGTATGCGCCGCGCCGCGACGAGATCGATTGCTGGCAGAGAAATCCAGCCACTCGCCGGCAATTGATCAAACACCTCTCCAGAACAGGATCCCACGCAGACGGACAGGATTTTTCGCAACTCCATGACACCCCTTCAGAATGACATCGGAATCCTGAGGCCCACAGTCAGATCCGGCGTATCACGCGTGAGACCGGCGCCGACCGTCACGCTAAAGGTCGTCTTGTCACTGTATCGGTACGAATAGCCCAGCAACAGGCTGGCCAGCTGAGTGCGCACGGAGCCCGCCACCGGCGTTGCGTTCTGGCGCGTGCGACCGACGGAGTTCAGGTCAACGCCCATGCTGAACGTCGACTTGTCGTTGAGTGCCAGCCCCATGCCGAAATTGATGCCGAAGATGCCGCCGGGCTCTACGGTGCCAATAAACTCCCGCTCGCCGCCCAGCACCTGGCGGCTGAGATTGCTGCGCTTGAAGTTGTGCGTGTAGCTGATGCCGCCAAAGAATACGGCAGGGTCAGACGGAAACAGCCAGGTCAGGCCGGGTTGCAACGAGTAAAAACCGGAACCGGTGGGTAAATCGAGCGGCAGGCCGGTACCCGTCGTGTTGCCCACGCAGCGCGTGACGCAATCCGTCACCACCTCGAACGGATCCTTGCCGGTGCGCGCCTTGAAGCGCAAGGACCCGATGAGATAGGGCTTGTTCGCACCGCCGTCATTGAGCTGGTAGCGTGCCGCAAGTTCGACGTCGCCAAAGGCGCGGCCGCTGCTGTTAAACGCCCTTTCAGAGGCTGATCCCTCGAATATCTCGCGACTGATCGTCGCATCGGATCGGTACACATAAGGCAGTTTCGCTTCCAGCTCCAGCCGATTGCTCAGGCCATAGCGCGTCGTCAAGGCGCCCGTGAGCGTGCTTCGCTTGACCTCGCGCACATCGATCAGGCCAATCAGCAACGCCGGAATAATGGTGTAACCCACCAGCGCGACGCGGTTGCTCGACGAATAGCTGTATTGCACCGAAGGCTCAAGCAAAAACTTGCCTCCGGGCGTAAGAATGCCGGGCTGATCGAACAAAGGCGCCACGGCAGGTTGCGTGATCTCCTGACTGGGCGCAGTCCCGACGCGCACGGGGCGTTGGGACGTATCGGACGCACTCTGCGCGTCCGCAGTCCCGGCGCCTTCAGCCTGACCGGCAACAGGGCGGGACTCCTGGCCCAGCGCCCGCTGCAATTCGCGGTGGCGCGCCTCCTGGTCTGCCACCGCTTGCCTGAGGGATTCAATCTGCTGGTTTTGCTCGGTCAGCTGCTGCTGCAGCCGTTCGATACGCACACCTGCATCATCACTCGTCGCCGGTGCCCCCTGCGCATGGGACGCCGTAGCCGTGATGGCCAGCGAGGTACAGGCCAAAATAGCCAAGGACCCGTTACAGCGGTATTTCTTCATGGAACTCCCCCGTTGTTGCGCTTGCTGAAAATTCAGATTTTCATTTTGCAAAGCGGACCGGGCGGTGCAATTGACGGGCATCAAGTGCCGCGATTATTTTCCCGCTTGAAGCGGGGCCTGCTGAATGGGCCGATTGTCAGCCTGCGCGCATCGCCACACCTCAAGGACCGGCGACATGTCACATGCCGGATACGGCCAGCGCGCCTGTGCCACGCCGGGCGGCGAAGCCATGCCAGACAGGATGCTGCAGCCGGTTGCCAGCGAACTCGGTCAGGCGCCCAGACCATGGCCTCTTGTCAGCATCGTCACAGGCTTGAGACGGTTATCCGGCGCATTGTCTTGCGTGCCTGCCGGCGTCGTCCGTACCCCCTTGCGCAGGCCATCTGCGTCGCACAGCGGCAGGTGACGGCCCGTTAATGCGGCAGGGTGACCGTCAACCATCTGTGACAGTCCAGCCTTGGACTTCCATCTCAGGGTTGCCATTGATGGCTTGTCGGGCAACGGAAATTTCAATTTACCCAATGAACTCAAGGGCTTACCTGTTCCTGGACCGGGTTGGCATCGAAGTTGCTGAATTGCCACCGATTTGCGGCGACGCAATTCATCCAAGACTGCTTTTTTAAACAAATTGAATCACCTTAGGAGGTTCCATGAAAAAGACACTTCTGGCTTCGGCCATGGCAGTGGCGTTCGGTTTGAGCGGTGTGGCGTCTGCCAATACCACCGACCAGCAGAGTACGACCGGCAACAACACAAGCACCAGTACGAGCACGGCCACAAACACGTCAACCGCGAACCCGTCTGACAGCAGCCTGAACAAAAAGTCAGGCGCGGCAGCTGCCAACGCCGCACGTTCGGCTGCGCTCAACAACGGCTCTACCGGCACGTTCAGCAACGCCTTCAATGTCACCACGGCCACCGCCAGCAGCAGCCTGAGTGGTACCGTAACCAACAACATGGTGCATGGCCTCGGTAACACCGCCTACAACACGGGCTCCGCCGCAGGCGGAACCGGCAACGGTGGCTATGGCGGCGTGGGCAAAGGTGGCCAGAGCGCCGGCACGGGCGTCGGCGGCACGGGCGCTGGCGGTTCTGCCGCCGCAGGGGCAACAGGCGGCAACGCCACCAACGGCCCCGCCACCAATGGCAGTGCCACCAATGGCAGCGCCACTGCGGGCTCGGGCGCGGCGGGTGCTGGCGGCAACGCGAGCGGTGCCAATATCGGCGGCCTGGCGACAGCCAATGGCGACGACGGCGGCAGCAGCGGCAGCGCTAATGCCGGTGCGGCTACCGGTAGTGCCAACGGCGGCAATGGCGGCGAGTTTGGAAGTGGCGGTGCGGGCGGTTCGGGCGGCGGTGCAACCAACGCTGGCGGCGCTACGGGTACTGGCGGTGCGGGCGGCGCCGGTGGTGGTGCCGGCAGCGATGGCGGCGCCAGCACGCGCACGGCCGGCCTGGGTGCCGGCGGTGCCGGCGGGTCGGCCACGAACGGCAGCGCCAGCAATGGCGGCGCCAGCAACGGCAGCAACACGGCGGGCAACGGTGGTGCCGGTGGCGGCGGCACGGGCGGCACGGGTGGCGCGGGCAACGGCGGCACCAACACGGCTGCGGGCGGCACGGGTGGTGTCGGCATGGGCGGCACCGGTGGCGCTGGTGGCACCAACAACGTCAACGCAGGAACCTTCAGCATGGCCAACACCATGACCAGCGTCGGGCAATCGGCTGCCGGCATCATGATCGCAAGCCAGAACAGCGGCATTTCCTCGCTGGTTCAGCAAAGCGTGAACGTGCAGGCTAACCTGGCCATCGGCCAATAAGCCACCAGCCGACATCGATCAAGAATCCCATGCCAGGGTCGATGTCGGCTTGCCGCTACCGCAAACCGAAGGGGAAAACAAAATGAAATTGCCCGATCTTTCCTGGTTCACCTGCGCAGCATTGGTGATCGCGCTGCCAGCACACGTTGTTGCGCAAACTCCACGGGTTGAGCCGCTCACCGCAAACGCCGTCGTGCACAGTACTGGCCCTGCCGGGTTCGACAAGCCTGTCGTACCGGCCACGCTGGAAGAATACCGCGGTGGCAGTGGCTTGGTTTATAACGACATGACGCTCACCGGCACGACGGCCAACAACACGGCCATTAACGTGGCGACCGGCACTAACGTCATCAGCGCTGGCGCGTTCTCGAACATGAGCGGCCTTCCGTTGGTGATCCAGAACTCTGGTGCCAACGTGCTGATTCAAAACGCTGTGATCCTGCACCTGCAGATGAATTGACCGGAGGGCATGA
>NZ_JAUXNA010000163.1 GCF_030682935.1 Polaromonas sp. | reverse complement strand
GCGCTGCTCGGCGTGATCGCGCTGATGGGGATGATCCAGCGCAACTCGGTGATCCTGATTGACCAGATCGAGCAGGACCGTGCGCGCGGTGTCCCGGCCTGGGATGCGATTGTCGAGTCCGCCGTGCGGCGTCTGCGGCCTATCGTATTGACGGCCGCTGCGGCTGTGCTGGCCATGATTCCGCTGTCGCGCAGCGTGTTCTGGGGTCCCATGGCGGTGGCCATCATGGGTGGGCTGATCGTGGCGACCGTGCTGACCCTGTTGGCATTGCCGGCCATGTATGCCGCCTGGTTTCGCGTGAAAAGGGAAGAGGGCGGTGCACCGGCCACAGCGTGAATCCGCGTGGCGATACACGGCCCGGGGGAAATCGCCCCTGATACAGGCTAAAATAAAAAGTTGACCGATTTCAAGCGGGAATTCTGAACATGTTCGGATTCCCGTTGTTTTTTCAGGCGCGCGGGTGGCGAAATTGGTAGACGCACCAGGTTTAGGTCCTGACGCCAGCAATGGTGTGGGGGTTCGAGTCCCCCCCCGCGCACCACCCCTGATGGTTTAGTGGCAGCTGTGCCCAAGCCATCAGGTAGTGCTGCTTCATTGCAGCCTGTCAGGTGAAAGCCCTGTTTTGAATATTTTTGATTTTAGGAAACCATCATGGCTGTGACTGTCGAAACTCTTGAAAAGCTCGAGCGCAAAATGACGCTGACGCTGCCCCTCAACACCATCCAGTCGGAAGTCGATTCCCGCCTGAAAAAGTTGGCACGCACGGTAAAAATGGACGGTTTTCGTCCCGGCAAGGTGCCGATGAGCGTGGTGGCCCAGCGTTATGGCTACTCCGTGCACTACGAAGTCATGAACGACAAGGTCGGCGAAGCCTTTGCCTCGGCGGCCAACGAAGCCAAACTGCGCGTTGCCGGCCAGCCCCGCATCAGCGAAAAAGAAGGCGCACCCGAGGGTGAGCTGGCGTTTGATGCCATTTTCGAGGTCTATCCCGAAGTCCGGATCGCTGATCTGGCCGGTGCCGAAGTTGAAAAAGTCAGCGCTGAAGTCAGCGATGCCGCGATCGACAAAACCATAGACATCCTGCGCAAGCAGCGCCGCACGTTTGCCCAGCGCGCGGCTGACGCGCCAGCGCAGGACGGCGACCGTGCCACCATCGACTTCGAAGGCAAGATCGACGGCGAAACCTTTGCTGGCGGCAAAGCCGAGGATTTCCAGTTCATCGTGGGTGACGGCCAGATGCTCAAGGAGTTTGAAGGCGCCGTGCGCGGCATGAAAAGCGGCGAAAGCAAGACCTTTCCGCTGAGCTTTCCCGAGGACTATCACGGCAAGGACGTGGCCGGCAAACAAGCCGACTTCCTGGTGACCGTCAAGAAAATCGAAGCGGCCCATCTGCCCGAAGTCAACGAAGCACTGGCCAAGTCGCTGGGCATTGCGGACGCCACGGTCGAAGGCCTGCGCGCCGACATCAAGAAAAACCTCGAGCGCGAAGTCAAGTTCCGCTTGCTGGCCCGCAACAAGAACGCCGTCATGGACGCGCTGGTGGCCAATGCCGAGCTCGACTTGCCCAATTCGAGCGTGCAGGCTGAGCTCGACCGCCTGGTTGAAGGCGCCAGGGCCGACCTGAAGCAGCGCGGCATCAAGGACGCTGACAAGGCGCCAATTCCTGACGACATCTTCCGCCCGCAAGCTGAAAAGCGTGTGCGCCTGGGTCTGGTCGT
>NZ_JAUXNA010000160.1 GCF_030682935.1 Polaromonas sp. | reverse complement strand
AAAGTGCCTCGCCCGCCGGGCGAGACCGGCCAGCCCAACCCCGAAAAGCCAAAAAAGCTATCAATTAAATAGCATGGTTAAGCCGAAATGGCTGGGCTGCAGTCACTTTTACTTCGAAGATTAAAGTGCCAAGCCGCAGCGGGTTTCAGGGCGCTAACCGCGCCTTCAGTCCGGCGCAGTAGTCGGTCTCTGGCACGGCGGGCGTGGGCCAGACGGCGTCAAACGCCTCCGCCTTGTCGCTGTCCGCGCCTTCGCCCGCGCGCAGGCGAACGGCCCTGGTCTGGAGGTCTGCCGGCAGGTGCTGCGGCACGCCCAGCCTGCGGTCCACATGGCCGCTGCCTGCCAGCAACACCACCACCTTGCCGGGCAGCGCCGCCTGCTGGACGCTGTCGGCCAGGGACATGTCTTTGGCAATCTGGATGCGCGTCATGGGCGTGACCTGGCTCTCGGGCAGCAAGTTGCAATGGCCGGCGCGAATCAGCTGCTGCTGCGCCTTGAGGGCGGGGCCCGGCAACTGAACGTCGAGCTTGCCGTCGGACATGCTGTCTTGCATGCGGGCGCGCGGCAGGTTGGCGCCCAGCACAGGCACGCCGGCGCGCACGGCTGTCATCACGGCGGGCCCATAGGCCTGCCACGGCCAGCCCTTGTCGTTCCACTTCAGCGCGCGGCGGGTCTGCGCTTCGCTTGCGCCGGGTTTGAGCGTGGCCGTGCTGACCCCCGCATCGGCCATTTCAAGGGCCACTGCAGCCAGCAGGCCCCGGGCCGCCAGAACTGCAATCACCTGCTGCCCGATCTGCTGGTGTTCCGCGGCGTCGTGTTGTTCGCCAATGAGCAGCACATCGGCAGGCAGCAGCGCATCGAGCCTGGCGGCCACGGCGCTGGCTGCGGCAGCACTGCCGCTGGGTTGCTCGAGGATGGGGGCTTCGGGGCGGCTGGCGCAGCCGCCCATCAACGTCGCCGCTACGACACAGAGCAGAAGGACCAGGGCGCGTGGCGAAGAGGGTTGAGGCATCCGCGAATATTAACGCGGCGTGCTCAGTGCAGCGAGACCGGCGTGTGGGCCAGGCCGCTATAGCCCTCCAGTGTGTCTTCAACCTCTTCCTGCGTGGGCGTGTTCTGCGCCCAGGCGCTCAGGCGCTGCTGGAACATTTCTGCCCACGAACCGTCCAGGTACACCTCTTTGTTGGAGCGTTTGTCCACAATTTCAAAGCCGTGGCGGGCCAGTTCGGGAACGCTGGGGGCGGGTGCGGATTCTTCGGGCGCGTTGGCGTGGATCTGGAGGACTGAAAAAGTGTCTGATTCGTAAAGCATTTGCATGGCGGATATCCTTTTCGATTAGATGGCAACGATGGCGCCAAGTTCAAGTGCCAGGCGCCTCAGGGTGGGCTGACGGCGCGGAGCTGCTGGTCAATGAAGTCGCCGTTGTGCTGGGTGATTTTGCTGCGCACCGGCAGGTAGCCCAGCGCGGGTGCAAACCAGATTTCAACCTTCTGGTCGTACTCGCGGCGCGGCTGGCGCGTGAGCTTGAGGGTGCGCATGGTTCCCATGGGCAGTTCGAGCTGCGCCTCGGCCTCCACCAGAAAAGTCCAGGTGTCCGCGTCGCGCGGGCCCACGGTGTACAGCGAAATGCTGGCGCCCGGCGCAAAGCTGTCGGGCTGGCCCGCCAGCATGCCGCCCAGCTGCAGGAACACGCTGACCCGGTCTTGTGCGCCCTGGACCCAGGGGAGGGTGGGCGTGTTGGCGCTGAAGCTGATCTGGCCCTTGTCGGGCTCGAAATGCGCCGCCACTTCGCTTCTGGACTTGTCGGAAAAGCGCTGGGGCGCCAGGCCGTCAGGGCCCAGCTGACCCTGGCTGCTCAGGCTGCGCGAGCCCAGAAACAGCGCGCTGATGGTCATGCGGGCGTCGTAGCTGCTGCCCGTGTTGTGCCAGACCAATTCCGCGTTGGCGTGGTAGTTCAGTCCCTTGGCGCTGCCGTTCATTTGGTAGTCCAGCCGGGCGCTTGCGGGCAAGGCCATGGCCGTCACCGGGGTCTGGCTGGGGCCGGCTGGCGGCGCGCTTGGGGCGCTGGCGGCCGGCGCTGCGGCGGCGGTGCCAGTCTCAGGTTCGGCAGCGGCTGTTTCGGTGGCGTGGTCAGGCAGGCGGGCTTCCTCGGTGGATACCGGCTCCGGGTCTGGCGGCGCTATAAATTCAGTAGCTGCCTGTTCCCGTGGATATTGGGCTTGAGTCTTATTTTTCTTAAGAGATGGCTTGTTGGCGGCCTTGGCTGCCGGCTGGACGGGCGGCGCGGCCACCGGCGGCGGCATGTCAATGCGGCGCGTCACAAAAGCGGAGGTGCGCTGTGCCTCGGGGGCCAACGCCGGCCCGAAACGGGTCGGCGAGGTCTTCAGCACCAGTGCGTGGGCTGCCAGCACCCCCGCCAGCAGCAGGCCCAGCACGCCCCAAGGCGGAGCGCTGTGCGGCGTCTGCGGTGCTGGCAAGCGGCTCATACGGGTTTGAATCCCAGATCGCCGGAAAGTTGCCGGGCCGCCTCCGCCAGCGGCCGGGCTACCGCACCGTCCCAGGCCGCGTCAAAGGTGGCCAGCGAACCCAGCGCCACCATGCCCAGCGCCAGATGGCCATCGGCGTCAAACACCGGCGCGCAAAACCCGGCCACGCCGGGCAGCAGGGTATCGACGACGCGCGCCATGCCGCGCTGGCGCACGTCGTCCAGCCGCGCCGTCACGTCGGCCATGTCGGAGGGCACATCGCCTCTGGCCAGCTTGCGGTTGCGGGCCAGTTCGTCCTTGAGCAGCCGGGCCAGCCGGCTTTGGGGCGCATGGTTCAGTGCGCAATGATGTTGCGACATGAAGGCGGCAAAGCACAGGCCCGTGGCCGATGACAGCAGCGGCATCACGTCACCCAGGCGCAGGTTGACGGTGACGGGCTGGGGCGACTCCTCCCAGTGAACAAGGGTCGGCCCCTGGTTGCCCCACACGGCCAGCGCCAGCGTCTGGCCCATTTGCGTCATCAGGGCCGGCAGCCGTTGCCGCGCCAGTTTCACGCTGTCCAGCCTGGACAGCGCCGCGAGCCCCAACCTGAGGGCGGCCGGGCCGAGGTCGTAGCGGGTGCTGGCGGCGTCCTGCGTGACCAGCGCCAGCCGCTGAAAGCTGACCAAATAGCGGTGCGCCTTGGCCGCGCTCATGCCCGCAGCAAAGGCCAGGTCGCGCAGCATCAGCGGGGCGGATGCTGCGGCCAGCACATCGAGCAGACTGAAGCCGACCTCGACCGACTGGATGCCCGCGCGCGGGGACGGCAGGCTGCCAGGCGGCACGGCGGGGGAAGCTGAGGGTGGGTTCATGGCCTTGAACTAGAATTTGGAATTACATTTAGGTGAATCGATTTCACTTATCGTAACGCCTTGACCCTGGTGTAAAACCGAAACAACACCGTTCAGCCACTCAATCAGGAACTTGATGAAACTCGCCACCTACAAAGACGCCTCGCGCGACGGCCAACTCGTGGTGGTTTCGCGCGATCTCTCGCTTGCGCATTATGCGACGGGCATCGCCGGCAAACTGCAGCAGGTGCTGGACGACTGGAACTTCATGTCGCCGCAACTGCAGGACCTGTACGACACGCTCAACAGCGGCAAGGCGCGCCATGCCTTTCCGTTTGAGCCGGCCCGTTGCATGGCCCCGCTGCCGCGCGCCTACCAGTGGGCCGACGGTTCGGCCTTCATCAACCATGTGGAGCTGGTGCGCAAGGCGCGCCATGCCGAAGTGCCGGCCAGCTTTTACGGCGACCCCCTGATGTACCAGGGCGGCAGTGACGATTTCTTGGGCCCTTGCGACGACATCGTGGTGGCCAGCGAAGCGTTTGGCATCGACTTTGAGGCCGAAGTCGCCGTGATCACCGGCGACGTGCCCATGGGCGCGAGCCCGGCGCAGGCGCTGGAAGGCATACGCCTGCTGATGCTGGCCAACGACGTGTCGTTGCGCAACCTGATTCCCGATGAACTGGCCAAGGGGTTCGGCTTTTTCCAGAGCAAACCGGCCACGGCCTTCAGCCCGGTCGCCGTCACGCTCGACGAAGTCGGCGATGCCTGGGACCAGGGGCGCTTGCACCTGACGCTGCAAAGCACCTGGAACGGCCGCAAGGTCGGCATGTGCGAGGCCGGGCCTGAGATGACTTTTCACTTTGGCCAGCTGATCGCGCATATCTGCAAGACCCGCAACGTGCGCGCCGGCAGCATTGTCGGCTCGGGCACCGTGAGCAACAAGGACTGGAGCCATGGCTACAGCTGCATTGCCGAAAAGCGCGCGATTGAAACCATTGAAGACGGCAAGCCCAAAACCGCATTCATGAAGTACGGCGACACCATTCGCA
>NZ_JAUXNA010000155.1 GCF_030682935.1 Polaromonas sp. | reverse complement strand
AGTAGCGCTGGTAGTAACCGCAGTACCCGTGTACGCGATAACTGTTGCGTTAGAACTCACACCGGTTCCATCAGGACCAGACACACTGAAGGTGCGCATGCTCAGTGTATTGCCATCGATCTTTTTAAGATCGATTCCGATGGTTTCGTTGTCGTTGGCGCCCACCTGAATGGTCAGCGTGGAGTCCTTGGCCAGCACCTTGACGCCGTTGAAGTCGGTTTGCGCCGACGTGCGGTCAACTTCAGCCATACGCTGTTTGATTTCAGCCTGGATCGAGGCCAGATCGGATTTGGAGTTGCTGCCGTTGGCCGCTTGCACTGACAGTTCGCGAACGCGCTGCAGGTTGTTGTTGATTTCGTTCAGCGCGCCTTCGGTGGTTTGCGCGATTGAGATGCCGTCGTTGGCATTGCGCGAAGCCTGCGTCAAGCCCTTGATGTTGGCGGTGAAGCGGTTGGCGATGGCCTGGCCGGCGGCGTCGTCCTTGGCGCTGTTGATGCGCATGCCCGAAGACAGGCGCTGGATGGCCGTGTTCAACGAAGCCTGGGATTTGTTGAGGTTGTTCTGCGTGAGCAGTGACAGGGAATTGGTGTTGATGACTTGTGCCATGAGGGACTCCTGAATTGACTAAGGTTGGGTATTCCGGCTAGCTGCCGTCACGTTGGCCTTGCTTGCTGAAACAGTCTGCAAGCCACCGTTATTCAGGTTATCGGCCAGGGCCGGCAAAACCTTTAGGGTTGCGCGTGAAAAATTTCTTGCCGCCTGGAAAGTTGGCGGCATGGGCCTTGTCGGGGGACGTCGGCTTAGCCGCAGGCGTAAGCCGACCTCTGCGCTTTTGGCTGCATTTTGACGCGCTCGCAGAACACGGGGACGTCGGCTTACGCTTCGCTAAGCCGACCTACGGGATTTCGAGGCTGCAGCTACTCTTTTCCGACGCCCTTGAACTCGATGACGTTCTCGCCCCAATTGGCCGGATAAACCCCTGCTTCAACATGGCGGCGAAAACTCGGCAAGGTTTCGACGGCGTCGGCTGAACTGAAAACGGGCCGCCGTTCCTGTGTCACGAGGGTAAAGAAGAAGCTGCCACCGGGGGTAAATGCGCGTCGGTATTGCATGGGGCATGATTTTGTAGGTCGGGTTAGCGCAGCGTAACCCGACATCGGCGCTTTTGACCGCCTCGTGGCCGCGCTCGCAGGGTACGGGGATGTCGGCTTACGCTGCGCTAAGCCGACCTACGAATCAACAGGCCAGGCGTCAAGCCTGCATGCTCATGATTTCCTGATAAGCGGCAACCACTTTGTTGCGCACCTGCAGGCCGGTCTGAAAGCCAATGCCGGCTTTCGCCATATCGACCATCACGTCGTTCAGCGCCACCCCGGGTTTGCCCAGCTCAAAAGCTTCGGCTTGGCTGGAAGCGCTCTGCTGCGCGTCGCTGATGCGATCGAGTGACTTTTTCAACTCGCCGGCAAAGCCGCCTGCGGCCACTTCGCTGCCAGCCGTTGGGGCGCTGCCCATGGAGGGGGCAAGCGCCCGCATTTGTTGCAATACGGATTCAATAGACGATATCGACATGGCATTTCCCTTGGGCGCACGCACGCCCATTGCTTGACTGAAGGCCTGAAGCGTATCAGCCGTCCCCGGCCCCGCATCACGGCAAAAGATGGCAAAAGCCCCGGTTATTCAGCCGATCAAGCGCCGCGCCGCACTCTGACAATCATTCACAAGGCCGGGGGTGCCTTGGCCGTATCTGCCGGGCCAGCCCCCTTCCCATCCCCTTACTACCTGACGTATGCCACCAGTCGTTTCGCTGCACTACCACCCCTGCCTGCCTTTCACCTGCCCGCGCGATGCGGCGCTGGTCGGGTGAGCGCATGAGTTCCACCGCACTGGGCGCTGACGCAGCAACACCCAAGGCCCTGCCCTTGCTGGAGCAGTTGCGCGCCAACCCGCGCCTGCCGCTGATCATTGGTGCTTCTGCCGCCGTGGCGGTCATTGCCGCGCTGTGGATGTGGAGCCGCACGCCTGACTATGGCGTGCTTTACAGCAACCTGTCGGACCGCGATGGGGGCGCCATCATCGCGTCGCTGCAGCAGATGAACATTCCGTACAAGTTTTCGGCGGGCGGCGGCGCTTTGCTGGTGCAGGCCAACAAGGTGCCTGAAGCGCGCTTGCGGCTGGCCTCGCAGGGCTTGCCCAAAGGCGGCGCGGTCGGCTTTGAGCTGATGGACAACCAGAAGTTTGGCACCAGCCAGTTTGCCGAGCAGATCAATTACCAGCGCGCGCTCGAAGGGGAGCTCGCGCGTTCGATCAATTCCATTTCTGCGGTGGAGTCGGCGCGCGTGCATCTGGCGCTGCCCAAGCCTTCGCTGTTCGTGCGCGACCAGAAAAAGCCCAGCGCTTCGGTGGTGCTGTCGCTGCACCGGGGACGCAGCATTGACGAAGGCCAGATCAGCGCCATCGTGCATTTGATATCGAGCAGCGTGCCTGAACTGTCGGCCAAAAGCATTACCGTGGTGGACCAGGCAGGCAATCTGCTGTCGGCGGCCAATGCGGGCACACGGGGCCTGGATGTGAGCCAGCTGAAATACACACAAGAAATTGAGCAGGGCTACATACGCCGCATCGAAGCCATTTTGCAGCCGATCATGGGCACGAGCAACGTGCATGCCCAGGTGGCGGCAGAGATTGATTTTTCGGTCATTGAAAACACCGACGAAAAGTACCGACCGAACCAGGAACCGGGCAGTGCGGCCATTCGCAGCCAGCAATCGAGCGAGTCCAGCCAGCAAGGCATGAACCCACCCGGTGGCGTGCCGGGTGCGCTGAGCAACCAGCCGCCGATCAATCCGGTGGCGCCCATCATCAACACGCCTCAGGCGCAGCCAAAGCCCGGCACGCCAGATGCAGAGGCCAATGCCGCGGCACCCCGCTCGGGCACGGCACGCAAGGACGGCACCATCAACTATGAGCTGGACCGCTCGATCCGCCATGTGCAGCAAGGTGCGGGCGGCATCAAGCGCCTGTCGGTGGCCGTGGTCGTCAACTACCGCCCCGCCGCAGGCGCGCAGGGCAAGCGCACGGCGCAAGCGCTCTCGGCCACCGAACTGGAGCAAGTTAACAACCTGGTCAAGGAGGCCATGGGTTTCAGCGCCGAGCGTGGCGATTCGCTGAACGTGGTGAACAGCCCGTTTGTCTCAGACAGCACCGAAGTCGCCGACCTGCCCTTGTGGAAACAAGCCGATAACATTGAGCTGGCCAAAACGCTGGGCAAATATTTGCTGCTGGGCCTGCTTGCGCTGTATGTGTGGTTTGCCGTGCTGCGTCCGTTGCTGCGCAAGCATCTGGAACCCGCGCAGCAGTTCGCTCCCCCGGTTGCAGGCGAGGGAAAAGCGGCCCCGGCAAGCAGCGAATCACAGGCGCAGGCGCAGGTCGAAGCGCAGGAGCGAGAAGCCCAGCGCCACCAGGACAACGTCCGGTACGCACAGGAAATCGCAGTTAAAGACCCACGCATGGTAGCGATGCTGATCAAGCACTGGATGGCTGAAAAATGATGGAAAAAATGGATGCCGGCCTGAGAAAAAGCGCCATTCTTTTGATGTCGCTTGGTGAAGAGGGCGCGGGCAGCGTGCTGCAGCACCTGTCGCAAGATGAAGTCCAGGCCATGGGCGAGGCCATGGCGAAGCTGTCGCAGGTCAAGCGCGAAGAGGTCAGCGCCATCCTTGAGGAGTTCCGGCTCGAAACCGAGCAGTATTCGGCCCTCCACCTGGACTCGGGCAGCTACGTGACGGCTGTATTGAACAAAGCCCTTGGCAACAACCGCGCCGCAGACTTGCTGGAAAGCATTTTCCAGTCCAGCGAGTCGCGCAATGGTATCGAAGGCTTGAACCAACTGGAGGCCACCGAGGTGGTCGAGCTTATCCGCGACGAGCATCCTCAGATCATTGCCACGCTGCTGGTTCACATGGAACGCGCCAAGGCTGCCGAGGTGCTGGCACAACTGCCGGAGCGGGTGCGCCACGACGCGGTCATGCGCGTGGCCACTTTCGGCGGGGTGCAACCGGCGGCGCTCAAGGAGTTGACTGAGGTGCTGACGGGCATGTTGTCGGGCCAAGGCGCCAAGCGCAGCCGACTGGGCGGTGTTCGGGCCGCGGCGGAAATTGTCAACCTGATGAGCAGCACGCACGAAGACAGCGTGATCAAGCATGTGCGCGAGCATGACGAATTGCTGGCGCAGAAGATGATCGACGAGATGTTCCTGTTCGAGAATCTGCTCGAAATCGAGGATCGTGGCATTCAGCTGCTGCTCAAGGAAATCGAATCGGAGTCGCTGATCATTGCCCTGAAAGGCGCGCCGCAAGAACTGCGCGACAAGTTCCTCAAGAACATGTCTACCCGTGCCGCCGAAATGCTGCGCGAAGATATCGAAATGCGCGGCCCGGTGCGCGTGTCGCAGGTCGAGACCGAGCAGAAGATCATTCTGCTGATCGTGCGCCGCCTGGCAGATGCCGGCGAGATTGTGCTGGGTGGCCAGGGCAAGGATGAGTATGTCTAGCAAGCCGGCGCTTTCAGGGTTTGACACCGGCAAGTTCTTGCCCGTGACCCCTTCCAGGCCGACCGCACCCAAGGTGTCGCTGACGGCCTGGCAACGCTGGGAAATGACATCGTTCGCGCAAGAGCTGCAGCCAGACCCGCCTGAGGCAGCAGAACCAGAACCAGAGCCCGCACTGGAGCCCTTCGAGCCGGTCTTGTTGATTGATGAAGCCGAGCTGACCCGGCTGCGGCTTCAAGCCCAGGAAGCGGGCAA
>NZ_JAUXNA010000148.1 GCF_030682935.1 Polaromonas sp. | reverse complement strand
TTTACGGCAGCTACCACGCGATGGGCAAAAAACGCGTGCGACCCAAGCAGGCCGTGGTGTACGCCACGCAGTCCATCCACAAGCTGCTGGCCGGCATCAGCCAGGCCAGCCAGGTGCTGGTGCAGGACTCGCAGACCGTCAAACTGGACCGGCACCTGTTCAACGAGGCCTACCTGATGCACACCAGCACCAGCCCACAGTACAGCATCATCGCCAGCTGCGATGTGGCCGCCGCGATGATGGAGCCGCCCGGCGGCACCGCCCTGGTGGAAGAAAGCATCCTCGAGGCACTGGATTTCCGCCGCGCCATGCGCAAGATCGACGACGAATACGGCACTGACTGGTGGTTCAAGGTCTGGGGACCGGACAAGCTCGCGGAAGAGGGCATTGGTTTGGCCGAGGACTGGATCATCAAAGGCGAGTCGCGCAGTGCCAAGACAGCGAAGAACGGCGCCAACAACTGGCATGGTTTTGGCCAGATGGCCACCGGCTTCAACATGCTGGACCCGATCAAGTCGACGATTGTCACGCCCGGTCTGGACCTCAATGGCAAGTTTGCCAAAACCGGCATTCCGGCCAGCATCGTGACCAAATTTTTGGCCGAGCACGGCGTGATCGTGGAAAAAACCGGCCTCTATAGTTTTTTCATCCTGTTCACCATTGGCATCACCAAGGGCCGCTGGAACACGCTGTTGACAGCACTGCAGCAGTTCAAGGACGACTACGACAAGAACCAGCCGATGTGGCGCATCCTGCCCGAGTTCTGCCAGAAGTTCCCGAAGTACGAGCGCATGGGGCTGGCCGACTTGTGCCAGCATATTCATGCCATGTATTCCAAGTACGACATTGCGCGGCTGACGACGGAGGTCTATTTGAGCGACCTCAAACCCGCGATGAAGCCCAGCGACGCCTACGCCCACATCGCCCACCGCACGACCGAGCGTGTCGAGATTGATCACCTGGAAGGCCGCGTGACGGTCGGGCTGGTCACGCCTTACCCACCCGGTATTCCGCTGCTGATTCCAGGCGAGGTGTTCAACAAGAAAATTGTGGATTACCTCAAGTTTGCCCGTGAGTTCAACGCGCAGTGTCCGGGTTTTGAGACGGACATCCACGGGCTGGTCGAGCAGGTGGATGCCAAGGGCAAGGTCCGCTATTACGCTGATTGCGTCAGGAAATAGCCAGGGCGGCTAAACAGGCGGTGGCGCACGCGCGCCGACTGCTCCTCAGCGCAGCGGTTCTTCGCGCACGCGCATGAAGCTGGCAAAGCGCGGGATGCCGCTGTCGTTCAATCCCCTGAAACGGTAGGTGACCAGCGCGCCCAAGGCGGGCGGGTCTTGCCGTTCGGCGTGGCTGAACCCCGTGCCCAGTTTGAAGCGCCGCGCAGGCTTGCCGTCCAGCGGCACCCTGGGCCAGCCCGCCGTGGACCAGGCGGGTGCCGCTATGGATTTTCCACCGCGGGTTAACAGCTTCTCGCCATCCCAGTAGCCGCGCACGCCATCGAGCTTTTCACTGACCCAGTAGTCGGGCAGTGTGTTAGATATTTTGGCACTAAGCCCAGTATCCATGGGTGTTATCTGCTATCGATCTGATAGCGCCACCGGGCCGCCAAGCCGCGATGGCCCTCTAGCTGTCGCGACTCACGCCGGCCGTGTGGCTAAAGCCGCAGTCCACGTAGGTGATCTCGGCGGTCACGCCGCCAGCCAGGTCCGACAACATGAAAGCCGCCACATTCCCGACATCTTCGATGGTCACGTTGCGGCGCAGCGGTGAGGCGGCCGCCACCATGCTCAGCAGCTTGCCGAAGTCCTTGATGCCGCTGGCCGCGAGTGTCTTGATTGGTCCGGCGCTGATGCCGTTGACGCGCATGCCCTTGGGGCCCAGGGATTCAGCAAGGTAGCGCACGCTGGCCTCCAGGCTGGCCTTGGCCAGGCCCATGGTGTTGTAGTTGGGGACGGTGCGCTGTGAACCCAGGTAGGTCAGGGTCAGCAGCGCGGACTTGTCATTGAGGTAAGGCAAGGCCGCTTTGGCCATGGCCGGAAAGCTGTAGGCGCTGATGTCGTGGGCGATCTTGAAGCCCTCGCGCGAGAGGCCTTCCAGGAAATCACCGGCAATGGCTTCGCGCGGAGCGTAACCAATGCTGTGCACAAAGCCGTCAAAGGTGGGCCAGGTTTTGGACAAATCCGCAAACAGGCTGTCGATCTGCGCGTCATCGCCGACGTCGCAGTCAAAAATCAGGCTGGAGTCAAAGTCGGCCGCAAATTCGGTGATGCGCTCTTTAAAGCGCTCACCGACGTAGCTGAAAGCCAGTTCGGCGCCTTGGGCGTGGCAGGCCTTGGCAATGCCATAGGCAATGGATCGGGTGGACAACACGCCCGTGACCAGTATTTTTTTGCCAGTGAGAAAACCCATGCGTATGCTCCAGTGTGTGCGAATGAAACGGCGAATGTTGCTTGGAGTGCTGCAGGTGTTGTCTCCCCAGCCCCCAAATTTCGCCGACTTAATTAGTGCAGAATTGTCGCATGCGGGATTTATCTTTTTTGCGGGCCCTGATGGCGGCTTTGCTGGCATGCCTTGCCCCGGTAGCATGGGCCGCGCATGCCTATGCGCAGTTTGGCGATATCAAGTACCCGGCCGGCTTCAGCCATTTTGATTACGTGAACCCCGCAGCGCCCAAAGGCGGTGAAATTCGCATGGTGCCGCCCACGCGGCCCACCAACTTTGACAAGTTCAACCCCTTCACGCTGCGCGGCACCGCGCCTTACGGCGTGGGCATCCTGCTGATTGAAAGCCTGCTTACGGGCAATTCCGAAGAGCCGACCACGGCCTACGGACTGCTGGCCGACGACGTGACAGTGAGCGACGACAAGCTGTCAGCGACTTTTCGCATTCATCCAAAGGCGCGCTTTCACAACGGCGAGCCGGTACTGGCGGCCGATGTGCTGCATGCCTACACCCAGCTCACGGGCAAACTTGCCGCACCGCAGTACCGCACCATTTATGCCGAAGTCAAAGGCGTGACGGTCGTTTCCGAACGCGTCGTACGCTTTGATTTTCTGACGCCCAACCCCGAACTGCCGCTGGTGGTGGGCGGCATGCCGGTGTTCAGCCGCTCATGGGGCAAGGTGGCCGGAACGGCCAAGCCCTTCGATCAGATCGTGTCCGACGTTCCGATAGGCTCGGGGCCCTACAAAATCGCCAAGCCGGCCATGGGGCGCGACATCACTTATGTGCGTGACCCGGCCTATTGGGGTGTTGATCTGCCTAGCCGCAAGGGCCAGTTCAACTTTGACCGCATCAGCTTCAAGATCTACCTCGACGAAACTTCACGCTTCGAGGGCCTGAAAGCCGGTGAATTCGATTTTTTGCGTGAATTTATCTCGCGCAACTGGGCGCGCCAGTACACCGGCAAGCAGTTTTCTTCGGGCGAACTGGTCAAGCGCGCGTTTGAAAATCGCAATCCCGGCGATTTTCAGGGCTATGTGTTCAACCTGCGGCATGCCAAGTTTCAGGACGTGCGGGTGCGGCGCGCCATTGGCCTGGCCATGGATTTTGAGTGGATGAACCGTCAGCTGTTTTATGGGCTGTACAAACGCGTCAACGGCTACTTCCCCAACAGTGAGTTTCATGCTGAAGGCTTGCCCCGAGCCGATGAGCTGGCCTTGCTGGCGCCTTTGCGCGGCCGGCTCAAGCCCGAGGTGTTTGGCCCGGTGCCCATTTCACCCAGCACCACGCCCCCCGGCAGCCTGCGCGAAAACCTGCGGCAGGCCCAGGCGCTGCTGCGTGAGGCGGGTTGGACTTACCGCGATGGCGCGTTGCGCAATGCCCAGGGCGAGGCCTTCACCCTGGAGTTTTTGAACGACCAGCCTTCACTCGCGCGCATCGTCGGGCCTTTCCAGAAAGCGCTGGAAAAATTGGGCATCACCATGACGTACCGGGTGGTGGACTTTTCGCTGGCCAAACAAAAGATGGACGCGTTTGATTTTGAAATCACGACGCTGCGCTTGCCCGGCAGCACGGCGCCGGGCGGCGAGTTGCTGGAGCTGTTCGGCTCCAGGGCCGCTGCCACGCCGGGTTCTTCCAATGTCTGGGGCATTGCCGATCCGGCCGTGGATGCGCTGCTGCAAAAGGTGGTGAGCGCCAAAACCCGGCCTGAACTGAGTGCCGCCATGCGCGCACTGGACCGCGTGCTGACCCACGGTTACTACTCGGTGCCCCAGTACTACGGCGACGCTTTCTTGATTGGCTACCGTCCCGGCCGCTTTGTGCTGCCGCAGGTCATCCCGCCGTATTACCAGCCCGACACCTGGGCTATGAGCACCTGGTGGGCCAAATGACCCCCACGCTTGCCACTGCGTGTGCTGCGCTGCCCCCCGAGGGGGCTGGCCTTGCTGGGGGCGGCCCGGCACGGCGGCCGATGTCCCCCCTGCTGGAACAAATGGATTAATCATGGCCAGTTACATTCTCAAGCGTTTGCTGCTGATGATCCCGACCTTGTTCGGGGTGCTGCTGCTGACCTTTGCCATGGTGCAGTTTGTGCCGGGCGGGCCGGTGGAGCAAATGGTGGCGCAGCTGCAGGGGCGCGACTCCGGTGGCGAGCGGGCTGTCGCAGCGGGCGCCGGTTACCGCGGACGGCAGGGGGTTGATGCCGAGCGCATTCAAGAAATCAAGGCGCTTTACGGTTTTGACAAACCGGTGCATGAGCGTTTTGTACAGATGCTGGGACGCTTTGCCCGCTTTGATTTGGGCAACAGTTTCTATCAGCACAAGGATGTCTGGCAACTGATCAAGGAAAAGCTGCCGGTCTCCGCCAGCCTGGGGCTCTGGACCTTTTTTATCAGCTACCTGATTGCCGTGCCGCTGGGCGTGGCTAAGGCGGTGCGGGCGGGCACGCGTTTTGACTTTGTCAGCACCCTCGTGGTGCTGGTTGGCTATGCGATTCCGGGCTTTGTGCTCGGTGTGGCGCTGCTGGTGGTGTTTGGCGGGCAACTGCAGCTGTTTCCGCTGCGCGGGCTGACCTCGGCCAACTGGGAGACGCTGAGCTGGGGGGCGCGCATCACAGACTACCTCTGGCACATCACGCTGCCGGTTATTTCCATGGTGCTGGGCAGCTTTGCCGTGACGGCGGTGCTGACCAAAAATTCGTTTCTGGAAGAAATCCGCAAGCAATACGTGACGACGGCCCGCGCCAAGGGCCTTTCCGAGCGCCAGGTGCTCTGGAAGCACGTGTTTCGCAATGCGCTGATCCCCATCATCACCGGCTTTCCGGCCGCCTTTATCGGGGCCTTTTTTACCGGCTCCTTGTTGATTGAAACCCTGTTTTCGCTCGACGGCCTCGGCCTGCTCAGTTACGAGAGCGTGATCCGGCGCGATTACCCGGTGGTGCTGGGGACGCTTTACTTTTTTACGCTGATTGGCCTGGTGACCAAGCTGATCAGCGATCTTTGCTATGTGTGGGTCGATCCCCGTGTGAAGTTTGATTGAACATGGACATCGCTTCTTCATTTCCGCCATCACTTTCACCGTCCCGCCGCGCCTGGCAGCGCTTCAGGCGCAACCGGCTGGGTTACTGGAGTCTGCTGCTGTTTAGCGCGCTGGTCGCACTCAGCCTGTTTGCAGAGGTGCTGTCCAACGACAAGCCGCTGGTCGTGCGTTACCAGGGGGAGTTGTACTTGCCGCTGTTCAAGGACTATTCAGAAAAGACTTTCGACGGTGACTTTGAAACACCGGCCGACTACCTCGACCCCTTCATTCGTGAAAAATTGAGCCAGGATGGCAACTGGGCCATTTACCCGCCCAATCCCTACGGGCCGCGCACCATCAATTATTTTGCGAAAGAGCCCAACCCGTCTGCGCCGTCGCGCGACAACCTGCTGGGCACCGACGACCGGGGGCGCGATTTGCTGACGCAATTGATTTACGGCTTTCGCCTGAGCGTGCTGTTTGGCCTGGCGCTGACCGCCATCGGCGTGGTGATCGGCGTCATCACAGGGGCCATTCAGGGCTATGTGGGCGGCAAGACCGACCTGGTGTTTCAGCGCTTCATGGAAATCTGGGGCTCCATGCCGGAACTCTACATCCTGATTATTTTCAGCGCCATGTTTGCGCCCAGCGTGGCCTTGCTGCTGTTGCTGCTCAGCCTGTTTGGCTGGATGGGGCTTTCAGACTACGTACGCGCCGAGTTTTTGCGCAACCGCCAGATGGACTATGTGCGGGCGGCCCGAGCCTTGGGCGTCGGCAACCTGCAGATCATGTGGCGCCACATTTTGCCCAACAGCCTGACGCCCGTGGTGACCTTTTTGCCTTTTCGCATGAGCGCCGCCATTTTGGCGCTGACCTCCCTGGATTTCCTGGGTCTGGGCGTGCCGCCAGGAACGCCTTCACTGGGCGAGTTGCTAAATCAGGGCAAGGCCAATATCGATGCCTGGTGGATTTCGCTGTCGACGTTTGCGGTGCTGGTCGTCACGCTGCTGCTGCTGACCTTTATGGGCGACGCCCTGCGTGATGCACTGGACCCGCGAAAGGCAGAGGTATGACCCCCACGCCCGGCACTGACGTGTCCTCGCTGCCCCCCGAGGGGGCTGTTCCGCCTAAGGGCGGCCTGTCGGCGGAACGCTCGTCCCTGATGCTGCTGGAGGTGAAAAATTTGCAGGTTTCCTTTGCCGGCAAGGAGGTCGTTCGCGGTATCGATTTTTCCATCGCCCCTGGGGAGAAGTTGGCCCTGGTGGGGGAGTCGGGCTCGGGCAAGACGGTGACGGCCTTGAGTCTGCTGCGGCTGGTTCAAAACGCCGGGATCAGGGGGCAGGCCTTGTTTGCTGCGCCAGACGGCGCTGTTGTGGATCTGTTGTCCCTGCCCGAAGGGCAGTTGCGCGGCATTCGGGGCCGCGACATCGCCATGATTTTTCAGGAGCCGATGACGGCGCTGAACCCTTTGTTCAGCGTGGGCGACCAGATTGCCGAAGTTGTACAGCTAAAACAAGGTCTAACCCAAGCACAATCAGCGCAGGCAGCTATTAAATTGATAGCAGATACCGGCATCCCGGAGGCTGAAAGGCGGGCTCGCTCGTTTCCCCATCAGCTGTCTGGCGGCCAGCGCCAGCGCGCCATGATTGCCATGGCGCTGGCTTGCCAGCCCCGGCTGCTGCTGGCCGACGAGCCCACCACGGCGCTGGATGTGACGCTGCGCGGCCAGATTCTGGACTTGCTCAGTGATTTGCAGCGGCGAAACGGCATGGCCGTGCTCATGATCACGCACGACCTGAACCTGGTGCGCCGCTTCGCCGACCGCGTTGCGGTGATGGAAAACGGCTGTATCGTGGAGCAGGGGCCCGTAGCGGACGTGTTTGCCAACCCGCAGCATGGCTACACCCGAAAACTGATCGACAGCAAGCCGGTCAGGGATGTTGCAGAGCATCAGGCGCCCGCCGCCGCCGCGTCGCCCATCATGCAGGCCCGCCATGTTCGCGTGGCTTACCCCGTTACTGTTCCTGGCCTGCGCGGCTGGTTCAAGCGTGGTGAATTTGTCGCGGTTCAGGACGCCTCGTTCACGATCGCGCCGGGCAAGACGCTGGGGGTGATCGGCGAATCGGGCTCTGGCAAATCCACTTTGGCCCTGGCCAGTCTGGGTTTGCTTCCTTTTTCCGGGCAATTACAGGCCGCAGGCCAGCCCTGGAGCGATCAGGCAGCCCGCAACAAGGCTATTCGCCGAACCGTTCAGGTGGTGTTTCAGGACCCGTTTTCGTCGCTGTCGCCCCGCATGACGGTAGAAGCCATTGTGGAAGAAGGCTTGCTGGTGCATGAGCCCGCGCTGAGCCAGGCGCAACGGCGGCAGCGCGTCCTGCAGGCGCTTGCCGACGTGGGCATGGGGGAGGGGGTGGACGCAGGGCGGTTTCCGGGTTTGCTGCAACGCTATCCGCACGAATTTTCCGGCGGTCAGCGCCAGCGATTGGCGATTGCGCGCGCGCTCATCATCAACCCCAGCCTGCTGGTGCTGGACGAGCCGACCAGCGCGCTGGACGTGACCATCCAGAAGCAGGTGCTGGCACTGCTGCAACGCTTGCAGCGTGAACGGGCCTTGAGCTATCTCCTGATCACGCACGACGTCGATGTGATACGGGCCATGGCTCATGACGTGATGGTGATGAAGGACGGCGAAGTCGTGGAATCCGGCACGGTCTTTTCAGTGCTGGATGCACCGCGCCACCCGTACACGCAGGTGCTGGTGACGCAAGCCTGATCGGTTGCGCAGCATTCGCGAAAACTTATTAAAATAACAGCGGATTGATGCAGGCGAGCCGCCAAATCAAGCCCGCTACGGGGCAAAAAATGTTGGATTCAAAGCGTTTGGCGCGCTATAATATGCGCTTCACGACCAAATGGGCGGGGTTTCACCGCCCATTTTTTTTGGGCGTTTGTTTTTACAGACTGATTTAAAAAGACTGAATGGCTTTACAAGAAACGATTGAGCAAACTGTTACAGGACTGGGTTACGACTTGGTCGAGATCGAGCGGACCGGTGGCGGATTGCTGCGCGTCACGATTGACATGCCTTACGTCCCCGGTGCTGAACAGTTCATCAATGCTGAAGACTGTGAGAAAGTCACGCGCCAGTTGCAGTTTGTACTGGAAGTCGAGGGCGCCGAGTATGCGCGGCTCGAGGTCAGCTCGCCCGGCATTGACAGACCCTTGCGTCATGAAAAAGATTTTGAGCGCTTTGCAGGTGAGCTGGTTGACGTCACTCTCAAGGCCCCCATTGGGGTCGCTGCAAGCGCCGGCTCAGGCATAGCGGCCAGCCGCAAAAAGTTTCGCGGCACGCTGGAGCGCGCTGAGTCCAAAGACGGCTTGGCGGGATGGCAGATCGTGTGGAGCGATGAGCCCGCCGTCAAACCGGGCCAGAAAGTCAGCAAAAAGAGAATTGCCGCACCGCTGCAGGCGCTAGGATTCACGCTCGACGAAATCCAGCAGGCGCGTTTGGCGCCCGTGGTCGATTTCAAGGGACGTAAATCCAGGCTGACGCCGGCTGCAGATAGCCCTACAGAAATAATTTAGAAAGGCAGGCTTGTGAAATGAATCGCGAACTGTTGATGTTGGTTGATGCCATCTCGCGTGAGAAAAATGTTGAACGTGACGTCGTTTTTGGTGCCGTCGAGCTCGCGCTCGCGTCGGCCACCAAAAAAGTGTTCTCCGGCGAGGTGGACATTCGCGTTGCGGTAGACCGCGACAGCGGCAATTACGAAACTTTCCGCCGCTGGCTGGTAGTGCCTGATGAAGCAGGCCTGCAGAATCCGGATGCCGAAGAGCTGGTCAGCGATGCGCGCGATGAAATTGCCGACATCGAAGAAGGCGATTACATCGAAAAGCCGATCGAAAGCCTGCCGATTGGCCGGATTGGTGCGCAAGCGGCCAAGCAGGTCATTTTGCAAAAAATCCGGGACGCCGAGCGGGAAATGCTGCTCAACGACTTCATGTCGCGCGGCGACAAGATTTTTGTCGGTACCGTCAAACGCATGGACAAGGGCGATCTGATTGTCGAGTCCGGGCGCGTTGAAGGCCGCCTGCGCCGCAGTGACATGATCCCGAAGGAAAACCTGCGCTCCGGTGACCGCGTCCGCGCCATGATCATGGAAGTGGACCTGACGCTGCGTGGCGCGCCCATCCTGCTGTCGCG
>NZ_JAUXNA010000145.1 GCF_030682935.1 Polaromonas sp. | reverse complement strand
GTGGGGCAAAATGGCTATGGGGCTGCTACGTTTGCTGTATCGTTATTTAATTCGTCGGTGACCCGGCTGTTGAATCTTGAAATTTCCGCCGCAGAAGCAGATGGAAAAGGCAAAATTGTCTCCAGCCCCCGTATCGTGACGGCCGATCAGGTCAAGGCGCTGATTGAGCAAGGCACGGAGCTTCCCTACCAGCAAGCGACCTCCAGCGGTGCGACTTCGATTGCTTTTCGCAAAGCTAACCTGAAGCTGGAGGTCACGCCTCAGATTACGCCCGAAGGAAATATCATTCTGAACGTGGATGTCAACAAGGACAGCGTGGGCCGCTCTACGGCCAACGGTTTCGCCATTGACACCAAACACATCCAGACCCAGGTACTGGTCGAAAATGGTGGAACGGTTGTGATCGGCGGCATCTTTGAGCAGAACGACAGGGAGGACGTGACCAAGGTGCCTTTGTTGGGCGACTTGCCGGGAATCGGCAATTTGTTCAAAACCAAAACCCGAACGGCCACCAAGTCTGAATTGCTGGTGTTCATTACGCCGAGAGTGCTGACGAGCGGCGCTTCACTTCGCTAAGCAAAGCCCCTGACGGGACGGGATGCCGCATGATGCATGCGGGCGATAAGCTTTTTGTACTTGGGTTTGTTCTTGCCTCTGCCATTCGTTCCGTTGCGCCGTTCTCGGTGGTGCTATCTTGCTTCGCTCATGACCGAAGTCCACCCAGACCCTAAATTCAAGTGAATTCAAACCCGTTGAAAATCGCGTGCGTGGGGCTACCGGGTTCCGGTAAATCCACCGTCGGGCGGCAACTCGCCCGGCGCTTGCAGCTGCCTTTCGTGGACTCCGATCAGGCGATCGAGGAGCGGCTGGGGTGTTCCATCCGCCAGTACTTCGAGCGTGAAGGGGAGGAGCGCTTTCGTGACGTCGAGGAGTCGGTGCTTGATGCGTTGACGCTGCAGCCTGGCGGCGTGCTGTCTACCGGCGGCGGCGCTGTGTTGCGCCCTGCCAACCGCGAGCATCTGCACGCGCGGGGGCAGGTGATTTACCTGCACTCTTCCCCTGAAGACGTGTTTCGCCGCTTGCGGCATGACCAGAGCCGGCCGCTGCTGCAGGTGGCCGATCCGCTGGCCCGGTTGCGGGATCTCTACCGCGCGCGGGATCCGCTGTACCGCGAAACAGCGCACTTCGTGATTGAAACGGGGCGCCCTTCGGTGGCGACCCTGGTCAACATGATCATCATGCAGCTGGAACTGGCGGGCGTGATTCCGGCTGCGCCGTAGCCAGTACCCGGCGGGCGAGTGCCTCTACACTTGCGGGCATGAAAGAAAATTCTTCTCCTGCGGCGGCGCAGGTCCAAATCCATCTGGCCGAGCGCAGCTACCCGATTGTCATTGGCAGCCAGTTGCTGGGCAACGCGCTCACTTACCAGCACCTGCCACCCGCTGCTTGCGCCCTGGTGGTGTCCAACACGACGGTGGCGCCCTTGTATGCCACGCAGCTCACTCAGGCGCTGAAGGCGCGCTATGCCAAGGTGGTGCTGCTGACCTTGCCCGACGGCGAGGTCTATAAAGACTGGCCGACCCTGCAGCTGATTTTTGATGCCTTGCTGCAAAACGGCTGTGACCGAAAAACCGTGCTGTTTGCGCTGGGCGGCGGGGTGGTGGGCGATATGACGGGTTTTGCCGCCGCCAGTTACATGCGCGGCGTGCCGTTTGTGCAGGTGCCCACCACGCTGCTGGCGCAGGTGGACTCCTCGGTGGGCGGCAAAACCGCCATTAACCACCCGCTCGGTAAAAACATGATCGGTGCGTTTTACCAGCCGCTGCTGGTGGTCTGTGATCTGGATGTGCTGGCGACGCTGCCGCCCCGTGAACTGAGCGCCGGGCTGGCCGAGATCATCAAATACGGGCCGATTGCCGACATGGCGTTTCTGGACTGGATTGAAACCAACCTCGATGCGCTGCTGGCCAAAGAGCCCCGCGCAATGGCGCATGCCATACAGCGCAGTTGCGAGATCAAGGCCTGGGTCGTGGGGCAGGACGAGCGCGAGTCGGGCTTGCGGGCGATTTTGAATTTTGGCCAGACCTTCGGCCACGCGATTGAATCGGGGCTGGGCTATGGCGAGTGGCTGCACGGTGAGGGTGTGGGTTGCGGCATGGTGATGGCGGCGCATCTGTCGCAGCGCCTGGGCTTGGTGGACATGCCGTTTGTTGAACGCCTGACCCGGCTGGTCCGGCGCGCCGGGCTGCCCGTCAAAGGGCCGGTGCTCTCGACTACCGACAACGCCGGCCGTTACCTCGACCTGATGCGCATCGACAAGAAATCCGAGGCGGGGGAAATTCGCTTTGTGCTGATTGACGGACCCGGTAAGGCGGCTGTGCGCACTGCGCCCGATGCGCTGGTGCGCGAGGTCATCGATGCCTGTTGCGCCTGATTTGCTGCAGATATTTCCAATTGATGAACTATGAAAATAATAGCTGCTTGTGCCCGTGCTTATTGGGTTAGAGGCTATTTTAATGAATAATTCATGACCCTGGAACGCTACGCCTGTGATCCCGCCCAGTCGCGCGGGCGCCGCATCCCTGAACCCGTCGCACCGACGCGGTCTGACTTCCAGCGCGACCGCGACCGGATTGTGCATTCCACCGCGTTTCGCCGCCTGGTCTACAAGACCCAGGTGTTTTTGAACCACGAGGGCGACCTGTTCCGCACGCGGCTGACGCATTCGCTCGAAGTGGCGCAGCTGGGGCGTTCCATTGCCCGCACGCTGCAGCTCAATGAAGACCTGGTGGAAGCGATTGCGCTGGCGCACGATCTGGGCCACACGCCGTTTGGCCATGCCGGTCAGGATGCGCTGAACGCCTGCCTTCAACGCCACAACCCGGAGAGCGCCGGTTTTGAGCACAACCTGCAAAGCCTGCGCGTTGTCGATGCGCTGGAAGAGCGCTACCCGGCCTACAACGGCCTGAACCTGACCTTCGAGACGCGCGAAGGCATTTTGAAGCACTGCTCGCGGCGCAATGCGCGTCATATCGAGGCCCGCGAGCCTGGTGGCGTGGCGTGCCGCTTTGTCTCGCCAACGCATGAGGGCGGCTGCGGGCCGCAGCCCAGCCTGGAAGCCCAGTTGGCCAACCTGGCCGATGAGATTGCCTACAACGCCCACGACATGGACGACGGTGTTCGATCGGGCTTGCTTGATATGGCGCAGCTGGAGGACGTGGCACTGTTCAGCCAGTACCGCCGCGAAACGCTGCGGGCGCACCCGGCCCTGCAGGGCCGGCGGCTGTTGTTTGAAACCATACGGCGCATGCTCAGCGCGCAGGTTTATGACGTGATGGCGGCCACGCAGCAGGCCTTGCAGCACGCGGCACCGGACGATGTTCAGGCGGTGCGCCAACATCCGCCGCTGGTCTGTTTTTCGCAGGAAATGGCCTTGCAGTCCGCATCCCTCAAGCGCTTCCTGCTACAAAATTTATACCGCCACCCGCAAGTCGTGCAAACCACGCAAGCCGCCCGGCAGGTCGTGCGCGACTTGTTCGAAGCCTATATGAGTGACCCGGCGCAGATGCCACAGGCCCATATCGACCGCTTTGACGGCATCGATACTCCCCACGCCGCAGGCGCCAAGCCCGAGCGCGTGGTGGCCGACTACATCGCCGGCATGACGGACCGCTTTGCGGCCAAAGAGCATGAACGCCTGAAGGGCCGCGCGGTGTTTCCGGTCTGAAGG
>NZ_JAUXNA010000143.1 GCF_030682935.1 Polaromonas sp. | reverse complement strand
CGCGACATCGTGCGTTACTACACGCGCGAAGCCGGTGTGCGTTCGCTGGAGCGGGAGCTCTCCAAGATTTGCCGCAAGGTGGTCAAAGGCATCCAGCTCAAGAAAATGACGCCCAAGGTGGTGGTGACACCGGACAACCTCAATGATTTTCTCGGTGTCCGGAAATTCGACTATGGCCGTGCGGAACAAAAAAACCAGGTCGGCCAGGTGGTGGGCCTGGCATGGACGGAAGTTGGCGGCGATTTGCTGACGATTGAAGCGGCCGTCATGTCCGGCAAAGGCGTGATCACCCGTACCGGCTCGCTCGGCGATGTCATGAAGGAGTCTGTCGAGGCCGCCCGGACCGTGGTTCGCAGCCGCGCAAAGCTGCTGGGCATCAAGGAGGAGATGTTCGAAAAGCGTGACATCCACATTCACGTGCCAGACGGCGCTACACCCAAAGACGGTCCGAGCGCCGGCGCTGCCATGACGACCGCCTTTGTTTCCGCGCTGACCGGTATACCGGTGCGCGGCGATGTGGCGATGACGGGTGAGATCACGCTTCGCGGTGAGGTGACCGCCATTGGTGGACTGAAAGAAAAACTGTTGGCCGCCCTGCGTGGCGGCATCAAGACGGTGCTGATCCCTCAAGATAACGCCAAAGATTTGCAGGAAATTCCGGACAACGTGAAGGCTGGCCTCGAAATAATTCCGGTGAAGTGGATAGATCAGGTCCTGCAGGTCGCCTTGGAGCGCCAGCCTATACCCTTGACCGATGAGGAAGTTGCATTGGTTGCCGCTGTCAGTGCCGCCGCGCCCGTGCCAGTTGCGGATGCGGTCAAGCACTAAGCAAAATTTCTGATCACTTTTAGGAATCGTCAAAAAACCACGCTATAATTTATAGCTAGACTCGCGGGAGTAGCTCAGTTGGTAGAGCGCAACCTTGCCAAGGTTGAGGTCGAGAGTTCGAGCCTCTTTTCCCGCTCCAATTCAAAGGGCAGCACTTCAAAATGCTGCCCTTTTTGGTTGGAAAATATGAAAAAGAGACGGCGCGGTAACAAAGCGGTTATGTACCGGATTGCAAATCCGGCTAGCCCGGTTCGACTCCGGGCCGCGCCTCCATCAAGTTATTGTCATCAGCCCCTGCAATGGGGCTTTTTTGTTTGACAATAGGCGCTCTGTATTGGTTTTGGGCCTGAGTGGTGAAATAGGTAGACACAGCGGACTTAAAATCCGCCGCTTCGCGAATAGCGGGCGTACCGGTTCGATTCCGGTCTCAGGCACCACCCCTCCACGCCCCGGGCGCCCCCTTGAAAATTGGGTAAGATAAATTCCATGAGCCGTTACAACACACCTTTTGAAATTCACGTTCACGGCGAAGTCCCCTTGCGAGCGGACGTCACCTTTGAGCAATTGCAGGAGGCGCTGAAGCCGCTGTGGACTTATGCCGGCTCGAAGTCGCTCGCAGCGGGTGCGGCAAGCACCTACGAAGAAGAGCCCGGCATTCAATTTGATGTCAACAAGCATGTGCTTCAGATGTGCTGGACGGTGCCCGGCGATGAAGATTTTCGTCAGGCACTCGATGAAATGTGCATGGGCTTGAATGACCTGGCTGAAGTGGGTGCACCGATCGAGGTGACTTTTTACGATGCCGACTTTGACGACGAGGAAGAGGCTGCCGAAGGCGACGAGGCGCGCGATGACTTTGCCATGTATTTCGTCGGCCCGACGCCAGCCGCCATCATGCAGGTTCAGCGCGACTTGCTGGTGCAGGACATGATCGGTCTCATGGAGCGGCATTTCGATGCCTCCGAACTTGGCGAAGTGGTGGTGGCCGTGGACAAGTTGTTTGAGCGCCGCTTTGATTCCCTGGTCAATTCCATGCAACTCGGCAGGCCGCCGCGCGGATCCGGCGGCTCGCAGGGCGGAACTGGCCATGGAGGCGGCCGCAAACCGCGGCATCTGCACTGACTCTGCGCTAGGGCGTGCTTCGTTCCTGACTGGCCTGAATGCCGGCTTCTTGCTCGCTGGCAAAGCCCAAGCCGCGTAAATAGACATTCATCACGCAAGGGCCGACCTTGAGCAGGTCGAAGGCTTGCGGGTCGAGGAGCCAGTTTTGTATCAGGCCATCGATCAGGGCATGCAGTCCTTGGGCGGCCATCGCGGTGGGCATGGCCAGCTTCATGTTGGTCTGCTGGCAGGCCGCGTCCATGCTTTGTTCAATATGGCTCAAAAAACCGTGTCGCACCGCCAGATGGCGAAGACGAACGGCCTGAAGCTCTTCGATGTATTCCACTTTTTGGGTGGCGACCTCAAACACACGGCGGGTCTGCGCGTCGGTCACGATCCGCTGAAGCGCGTCGACGGTGGCGCGCCGTATCCGCTTCAATGCGTCCACGCCTGCGCCGCTGCCCGCATCAAGGCCGCTATCCTCCTGGTTGAACGATGCCTCCATGGGCAGGGTGACGCGCTCCATCATGGCATTGAACAGGTCAGCCTTGTCCTTGAAGTGCCAATAGACGGCACCGCGCGTAGCGCCTGCGCGCCGTGCGATGTCCTGCAGGCTGGTGTGCGACACACCCTGCGCCTGAAACAGATGTTCGGCAGCATCCAGCAGCTTGTGGCGGGTTTCAAGTGCTTCTTCTTTAGTTCGACGGACCAATGGGTGCCTCCTGAAGGGGTTTTCTAGTTGTTCTGTTATACATTCATGACTGTATGTAAACTATAGCATTCGCGAAAACCCCTATTCTTTCGACCTTCGGGGGCGACGATTTTCCATAACCGCCAATGCCGAATAGCTCATTTTCGCTTTCCCTTCAAAAAAAATCCAGGAACAGCATGCCTCCTTTCCGCCCTGCCCACTCTCGTGGTCTTCCCCTATTGGTCCGCGTTCAGCCGCTGCTTGCAGTGGCTGCGCTTTCATTGTTCCTGGCCGGATGTGGCAAGGGCGGCAGCGCCCCGGGCGGCGCGGCGCCGCCTCCCGCGCAGGTCGGCGTGGTCACGGTGACGCAGGGCGATGTCGGTCTGGTGACCGAACTGCCGGGCCGTCTTGAAGCCTCGCGCGTCGCCCAGGTCAGGGCGCGTGCGGCGGGGATTTTGCACAAACGCCTGTTCCGTGAAGGCAGCGACGTCAAAGCCGGTCAGCCGCTGTTCAGTATTGATGCCGCGCCTTACGCGGCAGCAGCGGCCAGCGCCAGAGCCGGTCAGGCCCGTGCCGAAGCCAACCTGGCCCAGGCGACTGCGCTGGCCGAGCGTTACAAGCCGCTGGTGGAAGCCAACGCCATCAGCAAACAGGAATACGCCAACGCCGTTGCCGCGCAAAAGCAGGCCCAGGCCGATGTCGCTGTGGGCAAGGCCAACGTGCAAACGGCCAACATCAACCTGGGCTATGCCGCCGTGACGGCGCCAATCTCGGGCCGCATTGGCCGTGCGCTGGTGACCGAAGGCGCGCTGGTCGGCCAGGGTGAGGCGACCCCGCTCGCGGTGATCCAGCAGATCAACCCGATGTACGTCAACTTCACGCAGTCCGCCTCGGAGGTGATGAAGCTGCGCGCTGCGATGGAGAGCGGCCAGTTCACGCGTGCCAACGGCGCAGAGGCGGCCAGCGTGCGCGTCGTGCTTGAAGACGGAACGGAGTACCCGCGTACCGGACGCCTGCTGTTTTCGGACCTGAGCGTCGATGCCACGACAGGGCAGATCACGTTGCGCGCAGAAGTACCCAACCCCGATGGCTACTTGCTGCCTGGGCTGTATGTCCGTGTACGGCTTGAGCAGGCGCAGGCGGTCAATGCCATCACCTTGCCGCAGCAGGCGGTCACGCGCACGGCGCAGGGCGATACCGTCATGGTGGTGGATGCCGAGGGGAAAGTCACGCCGCGTACCGTCAAGATTGGATCCGCCAAGGGCGCGCAGTGGGTGGTGCTGGAGGGTCTGAAGACGGGCGAACAGGTCATGGTCGACGGCTTCCAGAAGCTCCGGGGCGGTGCGCCTGTCAAGCCGGTGCCGTGGCAGCCGATTGGCGCCAAGCCCGCCAGCGAGCCGGCTCCTGCCGCTTCTGCAGCCGCCTCGTCGGCTGCGAAATAAGGAGCGCACCGCATGGCCAAGTTTTTTATTGATCGGCCGATCTTTGCCTGGGTGATTGCCCTGTTCATTGTGGTGATGGGCAGCGTGGCGG
>NZ_JAUXNA010000129.1 GCF_030682935.1 Polaromonas sp. | reverse complement strand
CTCTAGACGATGGGGTCAAAACCTTGGAACTAACCGATAACTACTGACAAACCTTGGTGGAGGTAAACGGGATCGAACCGATGACCTCTTGCATGCCATGCAAGCGCTCTCCCAGCTGAGCTATACCCCCTTGTTACTAATTACTTAGTAACCTGTCGAGCCTCAAATTATAGCGACAAAATATCGCCCTTTTCAAGTTTTCAAACTAAATTCAATTTATCGATCACTTTTTCTCGCTGCATGAGTTCCACGATAGCATCCAGCGACGGCGTTTGCGGCGTTCCCATGAGCAGCACGCGTACCGGCATGGCCAGTTGCGGCATCTTCAGGCCGGTATCAAGCAGCACCTGCTTGATCGCTGCGCCAATAGCCGCCTTGTTCCAGTCGCAATTGCCCAGCGCAGCAGCGAGCCTGGCAAGCGCCGGGCGCACCGCCTCGGTCACATGCGTGCTGACATCCTGCGCGCTGGCCTGCCCGCCCGCCACGAGCAATTGCAACCAGCCCGCCAGTTCGACCAGCGTGCTGCAGCGGTCTTTGAAAAGGCCGCAGCCGCGCGCAAGCCATGCGGCATCCAGGCCCGTGACGCCGCGGACCGCCAGGAAAGGTTGCACCAGCGTGGCCAGCGCATCATCGGCCGTGGCCTTGAGGTGTTGGGCGTTGACCCAGCGCAGCTTGGCCTCGTCGAACTGGGCCGCGCTCCTGCCGAGGTGATCGAGGTTGAACCACTGAAGAAACTGCGCACGGCTGAAAATCTCGTCGTCGCCATGGCTCCAGCCCAGGCGCGCCAGGTAGTTCACCATGGCGTCCGGCAGGTAACCCTCGGCGGCATACTGCGTGATGGCCTTGGCACCGCTGCGCTTGCTCATCTTTTCGCCCTGCTCATTGAGCACGGTCGGCAAATGCGCATAGACCGGCACGTCTTTGCCGAGCGCGCGGAAGATGTTGATCTGGCGCGGCGTGTTGTTCACATGGTCATCGCCGCGAATCACATGCGTGATCGCCATGTCCATGTCGTCGACCACGACACAGAAGTTGTAGGTCGGCGTACCGTCGGGCCGCGCAATCACCAGGTCGTCGAGTTCGTCGTTGCTGATCTCGATCCGGCCCTTGACCTTGTCGTCCCAGACCACCGAGCCGCCTTGCGGATTCTTGAAGCGCAGCACGGGCTGCACGCCCGCGGGAACGGGGGGCAGCGTCTTGCCGAGCTCAGGCCGCCAGGTGCCGTCGTAGCGCGGCTTTTCCTTGGCCGCCATCTGGGCTTCACGCAGCGCGTCAAGCTCGGCCACGCTCATGTAGCACGGGTAGACATGGCCGGCCGCCTGCATCTCGGCCAGCACGGCCTTGTAGCGGTCCATGCGCTGCATCTGGTAGAACGGGCCTTCGTCATAGTCCAGGCCCAGCCAGCGCATGCCTTCAATGATCACGTCAACGGCGGCCTGGCTCGAACGCTCCACATCCGTGTCTTCAATGCGCAGGATGAAGACGCCGCCCGTGGCGCGTGCAAAGGCCCACGGATACAGCGCCGAACGGATATTGCCCAAGTGGATAAAGCCCGTGGGGGATGGCGCAAATCGGGTTCGTGTTTGGGGTGTCATGGCAGGCATTGTCATTTCAGGCTGTCCAGACCGCGCGCGAGGTCGGCTTTCAAATCGTCAATATGTTCAAGGCCTGCGGCTACGCGGATCAGGCCCTGACCGATGCCGGCGGCCTGCCGCTGCGCTTCGCTGAGCCGGCCGTGCGACGTGGTGGCCGGGTGCGTGATGGTGGTTTTGGTGTCCCCGAGGTTGGCTGTGATGCTGCAGACCTGGGTGCTGTCGATCACATGGAAGGCATTTTTGCGGGCGCTCTCGGGGTCCGCGCCTTTCAGGTCGAACGACACCACCGCGCCACCACAGCCCTGGCCATGGAGGGTTTGCTGCTGCATGGCCAGCGCATGCTGGGGGTGCGACTTCAGGCCGGGGTAATAGACGCGGGCCACGCCCGGCTGCGCTTCCAGCCAGCTTGCCAGCGCCAGCGCGTTGGCGCTTTGCGCCTGCATGCGAATGGACAGCGTCTCCAGGCCCTTGAGCACCACCCAGGCATTGAACGGCGACAGCGTCATGCCGGCACTGCGCATGATGGGAACGAACTTCTCGTCGATGAGCTTTTTCGGTCCGCAGATCGCGCCCGCAATCACGCGGCCCTGGCCGTCGAGGTATTTGGTGCCCGAATGAATAATCAGGTCAGCCCCCAGCTTGGCGGGCTGCGACAGCGCTGGCGAGCAAAAGCAGTTGTCAACCGCCAGCAAGGCACCCGACGCATGCGCAATGTCGGCCAGCGCGCGGATGTCGCAGACCTCGGTCAGCGGGTTGGTCGGCGTTTCGGCAAACAGCAGTTTGGTCGTGGGCCTGACGGCCGCTTGCCACTGGGCCACGTCGGTTTGCGAGACAAAGGTGGTTTCCACGCCAAACTTGCCGAATTCGCTGCCAATCAACTTGATGGTGGAGCCAAACACCGACTGGGAGCAGATCACATGGTCACCCGACTTCAGCAGGCCCATGCACATCAGCAATATGGCCGCCATGCCGCTGGAGGTGCCGATACAGGCCTCGGTGCCTTCCAGGGCCGCCAGGCGCTGCTCCATGCTGGTCACCGTGGGGTTGGTGAAGCGCGAGTACATATAGCCGTCTTCTTCGCCGGCAAAACGGCGCGCGGCAGTGGCCGCATCGGGCTGCACAAAGCTGCTGGTCAGGTACAGCGCTTCGGAATTTTCACCGAACTGGCTTTTACTTTCGGCAACGCGCACGGCCAGCGTGTCGCGGTGCAGCTTGTCGGGTAATGCTTTTTGGGTCACTTTCAAGCCTCTTGCGGGTTAGGCAGCGCCAGGCGCGACACGTCGACATCGCCCTCTTCGGTCATTTTTCCGTTGGTTTCGGCGCGCTGGGTATTCATGGCGGCAATGGTCTCGGCCGTCACGTCTCCGGTGATGTACACGCCATCAAAGCAGGAAGCATCAAAACCATCGAGCGCGGGGTTCAGCGAGCCAATGGCGCGCCGCATGCCTTCCACGTCCTGGTAGATCAGCGCATCGCAGCCAATCACCTGGCGAATTTCTTCCACGGTGCGGTCATGCGCCACCAGCTCATTGGGCGTGGGCATGTCGATGCCGTAAACGTTCGGAAAGCGTACCGGGGGTGCAGCGCTGGCCAGGTAGACCTTGCGCGCGCCGGCGTCGCGCGCCATCTGCACGATCTCGCGGCTGGTGGTGCCGCGCACGATGGAATCATCGACCAGCAGCACATTGCGGCCCTTGAACTCGCTGGCGATCACGTTGAGTTTCTGGCGCACGGATTTTTTGCGCACGCCCTGCCCCGGCATGATGAAGGTGCGGCCCACGTAGCGGTTTTTCACAAACCCTTCGCGGTAGGGAATGCCGAGCAGGTGCGCCAGCTGGCTGGCACTGGGGCGGCTTGATTCGGGGATCGGAATGACCACATCGATCTGGCTGGGCGGCACGGTGGAGACCACGCGCTTGGCCAGCGTTTCACCCAGGTTGAGCCTGGCCTGGTAGACCGAAATGCCGTCGAGCACGGAGTCGGGACGCGCCAAATACACAAACTCGAAAATGCAGGGGTAGAGCTTGGCGTTGACGGCGCATTGCTCGGCGTGCACCGTGCCGTCCAGGTCCACGAACACCGCTTCGCCCGGCGCGATGTCACGCTCGAACTGGTGCGCCGTGCCTTCCAGCGCGACCGACTCGCTGGCCACCATCACGGTGCGGCCGCCCTCATTTTGGCCATGGCCGATGCACAGCGGGCGAATGCCGAAGGGGTCGCGAAACGCCAGCAGCCCGTGGCCGGCAATCAACGCCACCACCGCGTACGAGCCTTTGACGCGCTTGTGCACACCCCGCACCGCCGCAAACACATCGACCGGCGTGAGCGGCAGGCCGCGCGTGGTTTTTTCGAGCTCGTGCGCCAGCACATTGAGCAGCACTTCAGAGTCGCTGTCGGTGTTGATGTGGCGGTGGTCGGTGTTGAACAGTTCGGCCTTGAGTTCGGCCGCATTGGTCAGGTTGCCATTGTGCGAGAGCACCAGGCCAAACGGCGCGTTGACATAAAACGGCTGTGCTTCGTCTTCGCTGTAAGCGTTGCCAGCGGTGGGATAACGCACCTGGCCCAGCCCGACATTGCCCGGCAAGGCGCGCATGTTGCGGGTGCGAAAAACGTCGCGCACCATGCCCTTGGCCTTGTGCATGTAGAACTTGCGCCCTTGCTGCGTGACGATGCCGGCGGCATCCTGGCCACGGTGCTGCAGCAGCAGCAAGCCGTCATAAATCAGCTGGTTGACCGGGGCTTTGCTGACGACGCCGACTATTCCGCACATGGTGTTTCAATCATGGTGTTTTGACTCATAAAAAATTAATTCAGATACTTTGAAAACTGTTCCGGCAGCACCGGCTTCAAGCCCTTCAGCGTGGCCGTCAGTACGGGCGCTCCCTGGGACTCCAGCCACCAGTTGCTGGACTTGAGCGCCGTCATGTCCATCACCACAGTGGCGGCCAGCAACAGAATCACGCCACGCAACAGGCCAAAGGCCGCACCGAGCGTGCGGTCCACCGGACGCAAGCCCATGGCTTCCACCAGCTTCTTCAGCAAAAAGGCCAGCAAGCCTGCCGCAAATACCGCGGCAATGAATATCAGCACAAACGCCGCCGCGTAACGCACCGGCTCCGAGGCCGACTGCAAAGGCAGCAGCGCAGCCACCTCGGGCGCAGCCCATTGCGCCACATAAAACGACGCGGCCCAAGCCAGCACCAGCAACACTTCGTACACCAGCCCGCGCCACGCCCCCAGCAGCAGTGAAAAAATCAATACACCCGCCAAAATCCAGTCAAGCACCGCCACGCGTCCGCAACCTGCTTAAAGGCTGAGGATGACGGCCGGCAAATCAAGCGCCTTGATCTTTGCGGCTGCCTTTTCAGCATCGGCCCGGCTGGCAAAGGGGCCCACGCGGACCCGGGTGCGCTTGCCGTCTTTGGTTTCGGCGACCTGTGCATAGGTTTTAAGACCGGCACTCTCCAGCTTGGCGCGCACTTCGCGGGCCTTGGCAGCATCGGCAAATGCGCCGACCTGCACCACCATGCGGTCTTCAGCCTCGGCGCCAGCGGTTTTAGCCGCCAGCGGCGTGGCATTGAGCAGCGCGCTGGCACGCGCACCGTCGCTACCCGTGGCAGGGGCCTTGGGCGCTGGCTTGACTTCTGCCTTCGGCTCGGCTTTGGCTTCTACTTTTGCACCCGGCTTGACGTCGTTTTTAACAGCAGCCGGCGCAGGTTCAGCGATGACGGGGGGAACCAGCATGGGGGGCAAAATTTCTTCTTCGGGTGCGAGGCTGGCATCGGCCGCCACTTTTTCAGCAGGCGCGCTTGCTTTGACGGGCGCAGTGGCGGCAACCGGCGCAGGCAGAACCAGCGGCTTGACCGTATTTTTGCCGGGAATTTCAATCGGTATATCGACTGAAATGGGCCGCGGCTGCGTGTCAAACAGCAGCGGAAAACCCACCACGCCGATCAGCACCAGCACGGCCGCGCCCATCAGGCGGTGCTTGGCGCGTTTGCGCATGACTTCCACGCTGTCCGTTTGGGCCGCTGACGCGGCAAAGGGAGCAGCGCTTGAGCCGCCCCGGCGGAAGTTGAAAAACGACATGGTGTGGCTTGAATCCGTTAAGGGTTAACGTGGTCTGTCGGGCATCCCGGGGACGGGGTCAGGCCGGTTCATGCGGCCTCATTGGACTTTAAGCAGCCAGATGCGGCGCCGAAAGACGCGGCAGACCGTCCTTCAAAATGCCACCCACCGTGAGGAAGGAGCCGAAAACCACAATTCTATCAGCGGGGTCTGCGGCCTTGACGACTGCCTGCAAAGCCAATTCAGGGCTTTTGTAAGCATTGGCAGTCACGTCCGGGCGGGTTTTGAGCGCTGCCCATGTCGCCTGCAGTGCCTCGCCCGTGGCGGCACGGGCCGTGGGCAGGTCGCAAAAATACCACTTGTCAATCAACGGCCCCACCCGCGCCAGCATGGGCGCCAGGTCTTTGTCGGCCATGGCGCCAAAGACAGCGTGGGTGCAGGGGTAAAAACCCATGGCGTCGAGGTTTTCAGTCAGCGCCGCCACCGAATGCGGGTTGTGCGCCACGTCCAGCACCAGCGTGGGCTGGCCCGGAATGATCTGAAAGCGGCCCGGCAGCTCGACCATGGACAGGCCGTTGCGCACGGCCTGGGCCGTCACCGGCAGGCGGTCGCGCAAGGCCGTCAGCGCCGCCAGCACGCCGGAGGCATTGACCAGCTGGTTGGCGCCGCGCAAGGCCGGATAGGCCAGCCCGGCATAACGCCTGCCGCGGCCCGCCCAGCTCCACTGCAGCTTGTCGCCCGAAAAATTGAAGTCCTGGCCAAAGCGCCACAAGTCAGCACCCACTTCAGCAGCGTGATCCAGAATGCTTTGCGGCGGCACCGGGTCGCCCACCACCACCGGCCTGCCGGCACGCATGATGCCGGCTTTTTCCAGACCGATGCTTTCACGGTTATTGCCTAACAATTCCATGTGATCGAGGTCAATGCTGGTGATCAGGGCGCAATCGGCGTCCAGAATATTGACGGCATCCAGCCGGCCGCCCAGGCCGACCTCCAGAATGACGACGTCCAGCTTTGCGTCGGCCAGCAGCTGCAAAATGGCCAGCGTCGTGAACTCAAAATAGCTCAGCGAAATTTCATGGCCGTTGAGGGTTCTTGCCGTTTCAACACGGGCGAAGCATGCTATTAAATCAGAAGCACTCACAATATCGCCACGGACCCGGCAACGCTCTTCAAAATGCACCAGATGCGGCGAGGTGTAAACCCCGGTGCGGTAGCCGGCCTCCAGCAAGATAGCCTCCAGCATGGCGCAGCTTGAGCCTTTGCCATTGGTGCCGGCCACCGTGATGATGGGACAGGCAAACTTGAGGCCCATGCGCTCGGCCACGGCCTTGACGCGCGCCAGCCCCATGTCTATGGTTTTGGGGTGCAGGCGCTCGCAGTGGGCCAGCCAGTCGTCGAGTGTTGAGAAATATTCCATACAGTCCTGTATTGTCGCGCAAGGCGGAAAACCCTTGAGCGGCAGCGCCTCAGGCCCTTCAGCGCGCGAAGCGATCGGTCGCGGCGACCAGCTGCGCCAGAATGCCGGGCTCGCTAAAGGCATGACCGGCATCGGCCACCAGGTGAAAGTCCGCCTCGGGCCAGGCGCGGTGCAGATCCCAGGCGGTTTTGGCGGGGCAAGCCATGTCGTAGCGGCCCTGCACGATGACGCCGGGAATGCCGGCCAGCTTGCCCGCGCCCTGGATCAACTGCCCCTCTTCAAGCCAGCCGCCGTGCACGAAATAGTGGTTTTCAATACGCGCGAACGCCAGGGCGAAGTCGTCGCCAGCATGCTTGGCCGCACCCGCCGGGTCGGGCAGCAGCGTGATGGTCTGGCCTTCCCACAGGCTCCAGGCGCGTGCGCAGGCCAGTTGTTCTGCACGGTCTGGCCCGACCAGGCGCTGGCGGTAGGCCGCCATCAGGTCGCCGCGCTCGTCCACCGGAATCGGCGCCAGAAAGTCCTCCCACAGATCAGGAAACAGCCACGAAGCGCCTTCCTGGTAATACCAGTGCAGTTCTGCGCGCCGCAGCGTGAAGATGCCGCGCACGATGAGCGCCGACACCTGCGCCGGATGCGTCTGCGCATAAGCCAGCGCCAGCGATGAGCCCCAGGAACCGCCAAACACCAGCCAGCGCTCCACGCCCAGCAGGGTGCGCAGCCGCTCAATGTCGGCCACCAGATGCCAGGTCGTGTTGTGGTCCAGCGACGCACTCGGGCGTGAGCGGCCGCAGCCGCGCTGATCGAACAGCAGCACGCAATAGCGCGCGGGGTCAAACAGCCGCCGGTGCTCGGGCGAGCAGCCGGCACCCGGCCCGCCATGCAGAAAAACCGCCGGTTGGCCGTTCGGGTTGCCGCACAGTTCCCAATAGATCGAGTGGCCATCGCCGGTATCGAGCGTGCCGGTGCGAAAGGGCTCGATGGGCGGGTAAAGCGCGGCAGTGGGGGCCGGAGTCGTCATGGAGCCTCTGTAAAAGTGAACGCTGCCGCGCCCGGGTGCGGCGGCGGCTTGACCCTTGATTATTCCCTTGTTGACCCAAAACCCTGGTTCCTGATTTTTCTGGCACGCGCTCCAAGCGCGCAATGCGCTACTGATTCAATAGCTGCTTGCGCCCGTCACATATGGGCCTCAGGCACTTTTTTCTTGAATTTATGGCACACTCGCCGGATGATCATTCTTTACGGCATTGCCAACTGTGACACCGTCAAAAAAGCCAGGGCGTGGCTCACCGAACATGGGCAGACCCATGAATTCCATGACTTCAAAAAGCACGGCGTTCCGCCCGAAAAACTCGCGTCATGGGCAGGCGCCGTCGGCTGGGAAAAGCTGCTGAACCGAAAAGGCACGACCTGGCGCAAGCTGGACGCGGCAACGCAGGCCGGCGTGACGGACGCCGCCACTGCGCAGGCGCTGATGCAGGCCCAAGCCAGCGTCATCAAGCGCCCGGTGGTGGACTGGGGGCAAGACATCACGGTCGGGTTTAATGCAGCGGCTTGGGCAACGCGCGTTTAAATTTCAGAAAATGGCGCGCCGACTTTTTGGCGGCTTGTCTCGGCCTGTCACCAGCTTTACAGTCAGTGCATCGAACTCTGCGCCCCGAAACGACTCTATCCAGCCTACTTATGGCGCGATTATTTGGCGTTGCCTGAAAAGAAATTTGAACCATGAAAAAAGCACGCATTAACACCTTGCTGGGATCCAGCGTCGCTGCTGCGGCCGGCTTGGTTTGTCTGCCGGCGTCCGCCATGGACATTCTGGCGCGGGTGATTTCCAGCACGCCGGTGGTGCAGCAGGTGGCCGTGCCCCGGCAGGTCTGCAACAACGAAGCCTACATCACGCAAGCGCCCAAATCCGGCGCGGGCGCGCTGATGGGTGCGGTGGCCGGCGGCGCGGCTGGCAACGCGATCGGCCATGGCGGCGGGCGCGCGGCGGCCACCATGATCGGGCTGTTCGGCGGCGCCCTCCTCGGTGACCGCATTGAGGGCAGCAGCAACCAGGTCCAGAACGTCCAGCAATGCACGACGCAGACTTTTTACGAAAACCGCGCCAGCCACTACAACGTGGTGTATGAATACCAGGGAGCGCAGTACAACGCGCAGATGGTCAACGATCCCGGTCTGTACGTGCGGCTGCAGGTGACGCCGGTCGGGGCCATGACGCCCGTGCCTCAAGGCTACCAGCCCGCCCCGCTCGCCCCACCCCAGCCCCAGGCCTACTACCAGCCGGTCTATGTGCAGCCCGTGGTCTACCCCGCCTATTACCCCCAGCCTTACTACGCACCGGCTTACGCGCCGATTTACCCGCCGGTCGGGCTCTCGCTGAACTTTGGCTACAGCCGCGGCGGCGGCGGGCATCGCCACTGGCGCTGAGCGGTCAGTTCGATCCAAAAAAGGGGCGTCACAAACGCCCCTTTTTGATGGGCAAGTGCCCGCTTGAAGGCCAAGCGCTTCTTATTGCGCGGTCTGAATCAGCGCACCCTTGAACAGCACCGGCCCGCTCGGACCACTGCCCGCCGGCACGCCCCCTTTAGGCTCCAGACTGATGGCCAGCGTGGGCACTTCCTGCATGTCGCTGCCGGCTGCCGTCAGGCGAACCACCGGGTCACCGGACAGCACGCCCAATGACCGGGGCGCCGCCCCGGGGGGCAAGGCCCACAACTCCAGCGACTTGTCCGCCTGCTCGCGGAAATCCCCGACCCGCTTGAGCAGCAGCTTTTTGTTTTTGGGATCAAACGTCACCAGCATGGACGCCGACGCCTGGTCGTCCGCCAGCACGGCGACGTACTGAATGTCGGGCGTGGCCGAAAGCCTGGCGCTGAGTTCCTGCACCTGGCCGCTCAGTTGCGTGTTCAGGTTCAACCCGGTCACCACGGCGATCACCGCCGCAAAAGTCCCTGCCGCCGTCGCGCCGCGCCACAGCCCGAGGCTGGACCACCAGCCGCCAGACGCCGCGGCGGCAACGGGTGCCGCGCGCGCCGCCTGCATGGCCTGCGCCTGCTTTTCGGCGTTGACGAGGTTTTCAATGCGCTGCCACACCGCCGGACTGGGCGCGGCCTGCTGCTGCAGTTCGGCCACCGATGCCAGCCGGCTTTGCCAGATCAGCGCCGCGGCGCGCAGGGTGGCGTTGTCGCGCGCCAGCGCCTCAAACCGGCGGCGCGCGCCACCGCGCAGGGTGCCCAGCGCATAGCTCGCCGCCAGTTGATCCATTAGCGAAGGGTTGTTCAGAATGTTCATGCGAAGCGCCCCATACAGCCGCGCAGTTGCTCCAGGCCGCGGCGAATCCAGGTTTTGACAGTACCCAAAGGCAGCTTGAGCTGCTCGGCCAGCTCACTGTGGCTCAGGTCCCGCAGATAGGCCAGGCTCACCACTTCGCGCTGCTTGTTCTCCAGCTGGTTCAGGCACTGGTGCAGCGCCCAGGCCTGCTCGCTGGCCTGGGTCGTGTCCATGGGGTTGGGCGAGTCGCCCGCCACCGTGTCCGAAATCACGTCGTCCAGCTCCTGCATCGCGTCCGCACGCTCGGAAGTCCGGCGCCGCAAAAAATCAAGGCCCCGGCTGCGCACCACCAGGCCCATCCAGGCCATGGGTGGCGACAGCGTGGCTTTGTAGTCACCGGCAATCCGCCAGATATTCAAAAAAGCTTCCTGCAGCACATCTTCGGCCCATTCGCGGTTGGTGACCACGCGCACGGCCACACCGTAGAGCTTGGACGAGGTCAACTCGTAGAGCTCCCGCAGGGCCGGCTCATCGGCCAAGGCGACACGATCAAGGAGTGCAATCAATTGAATATCCGGGCTTTCTGGCTTCATGGAAAACATTGTCCAATATTCACAGATACGCCGTGAAGGGCAGACCGGATTCAGGGACCTGAACCCGCCGCCGCGCAGGCCAGGCCACCGGCGTGACCTAAAATCATTGCTTTGCATGCCAGAACGCTGGCCGCAACGCCCTCCCCCTGTTTACCAATCCACTCCATGATTACCGAAAAAATTGACAACGTCAGTGTCAGCACCCAAGCCAGTGTGTACTTCGACGGCAAATGCGTGAGCCACGGCATCACGCTGGCGGACGGCACCAAAAAATCGGTGGGCGTGATCCTTCCGGCCACCCTGACCTTCAACACCGGTGCGCCCGAAATCATGGAATGCGTGGCGGGAAGCTGCGAGTACAAGCTCGCCGGAACGGACCACTGGGTGACGTCTTCGGCAGGCGAACAATTCAGCGTGCCGGGCAACTCAAGCTTCGAGATCCGTGTCGCCCAGCCCTACCACTACATCTGCCACTTCGCCTAAATCGGCCTAAATTCAAGACCACGCAGGAACCTATTTCATGGCCACCATACTCCAGCACCTTCCCGTCGGCCAGAAAGTCGGCATTGCATTTTCAGGCGGACTCGACACCAGCGCGGCGCTGCACTGGATGAAACTCAAGGGCGCGATTCCCTATGCCTACACCGCCAACCTGGGCCAGCCCGACGAGCCGGACTACGAGGAGATCCCGCGCAAGGCCATGCAGTACGGCGCCGAAAAAGCGCGCCTGATTGATTGCCGCAGCCAGCTGGCCGCCGAGGGCCTGGCCGCCCTGCAGGCCGGCGCCTTTCACATCACCACGGCAGGCGTGACCTACTTCAACACCACGCCGCTCGGGCGCGCCGTGACCGGCACCATGCTGGTGGCGTCGATGAAGGAAGACGACGTCAACATCTGGGGCGACGGCAGCACCTTCAAGGGCAACGACATCGAGCGCTTTTACCGCTACGGCCTGCTGACCAACCCGTCGCTCAAAATCTACAAGCCCTGGCTGGACCAGCTGTTCATTGACGAGCTGGGCGGGCGCGCCGAAATGTCGGCCTTCATGACCCAGGCCGGTTTTGGCTACAAGATGTCGGCCGAAAAAGCCTATTCCACCGATTCCAACATGCTGGGCGCCACGCACGAGGCCAAAGACCTCGAACTCCTGTCCAGCGGCATGAAGATCGTCCAGCCCATCATGGGCGTGGCTTTCTGGCGCGACGACGTGGAAGTCAAGCGCGAAGAAGTCACGGTGCGCTTTGAAGAAGGCCGTCCGGTCGCCCTCAACGGCGTCGCGTACCCCGACCTGGTCGAGCTCATCCTGGAAGCCAACCGCATCGGCGGCCGCCACGGCTTGGGCATGAGCGACCAGATTGAAAACCGCATCATCGAAGCCAAGAGCCGCGGCATCTACGAAGCACCGGGCCTGGCGCTACTGTTCATCGCCTACGAGCGCCTGGTCACGGGCATCCACAACGAAGACACCATCGAGCAGTACCGCATGAATGGGATGCGCCTTGGCAGGCTTCTGTACCAGGGCCGCTGGTTTGACAGCCAGGCCATCATGCTGCGCGAAACCGCCCAGCGCTGGGTGGCCCGCGCCGTGACGGGCACCGTGACGCTGGAACTGCGCCGTGGCAACGACTACAGCCTGCTGAACACCGACAGCCCCAACCTGACCTACGCGCCCGAGCGCCTGAGCATGGAAAAAGTGGAAGACGCACCGTTCAGCCCGCTGGACCGCATCGGTCAGTTGACCATGCGCAACCTCGACATCACCGACACCCGCGCCAAGCTGGGTGTGTACGCCCAGGCGGGTTTGCTGTCAGCCGGCGACGGCACCGACATGCTGCGCATCAAGCCCTGACATCTTCTTGCCCACCCTGGCAAGCGCCGGGTGGGCCGCTATGGCCCTGCGGGCGGGCCATGGGGTGCAAGGGTCAGCGGCCTGTTTGGTGCGCAACAACCAATAAATTTCTAAATTCATAGCTGTTATCGCTTATAAATAAAGCGGTAGCGGCAATTTTTTCATGTATTGATACGGAGCGACTGGTAGCGACCCCATAGCTACCCCCGCATCGCTG
>NZ_JAUXNA010000127.1 GCF_030682935.1 Polaromonas sp. | reverse complement strand
GAGACGGTCAAATCGACCTCGCCATCGGCAAGGGTAGCCCGTACTGCCTGACCGATATGGGTAGCTTTCACACGGGTAATGGGTTGGCCCTGAAGGTCTGCCAACCAAGCATAACCGCGCTGCAAAACCAGTTTGGGGTCCAGCAACTCGAGTCGCAATTGCGCGCGTTCGAATTGTTGCCGGCAGCGTTGCAGTCTGCCGTTTGTTTCCCGTGGGAAATCCGTGTTCAGGGACTGCACTCTGAGTCGCTCATGGGTCAAGTTTGAGCGCATCGCATGCTTGAGGCTTTGCGCGAGCCCAGACAGGCGTGCCTGCTGCTGGGTCACCAGGTGAGAGGGCCGGCTGACGCGGGACGCCGCCCAGTCGAGACGCTGAGCGTTCGACTGCAATTGCCGGTCCACCGCGTGTTGAAGGCGCGACAACGCCAAGTCGAGCGCGCCCAGCCAAACAGTTTGCGGCTGCGCGCAAAGCTCGGCCGCTGCTGTGGGAGTGGGTGCGCGCACATCGGCACAAAAATCGGCAATGGTGAAATCCGTTTCATGCCCTACCCCGCAGACGACGGGCACGGGCGAGGCAACGATGGTGCGCGCAAGTTGCTCGTCATTAAAGGCCCACAGATCTTCCATCGCGCCGCCACCGCGAACCAGCAGCAGCACGTCAATCTGGTCTTCATCGCGCCGCTGGAACGCTGTGAGCATCGCCTCGCGCAATTCACCTGCGGCCTGACTACCCTGCACACTGGCGGGGTAAAGCACCACAGGTATGTGAGGTGCGCGGCGCTGCAGAACGCTCACAACGTCATGCAAGGCCGCAGCGCCCAACGAGGTGATCAAACCGATCGCACGCGGAAGCAAAGGTAAAGGCCGCTTGCGGTCCGATGCGAAAAGCCCTTCCTCTTCAAGTTTGGCCTTGAGCTGCAAAAACTGCTCAAACAAATTGCCCTGCCCGGCCTGCCGCATGGACTCCACGACCAGTTGCAATTCGCCGCGCGGCTCGTACACCCCCAGACGGCCCCGCAACTCCACCAGTTGGCCATCGCGGGGTGAAAACTCCAGCAGGGTGGCTGCGCGCCGGAACATGGCGCAGCGAACCTGCCCCTGCTCGTCTTTGAGCGAAAAATAACAGTGCCCGCTGGCAGCGCGCGAAAAACCGGTAATTTCGCCTTGCACCGCCACCGGATTAAAACGCGCCTCCAAACTGTCGGCAATGGCCCGCAGCAGCGAGCCCACAGGCCAGATGCGCACGCCTGCTTCACGTCCGGTGCCGGGCGGATTGACCTGGCGGCTTGATGTGTCAAACATGGTCAAACCCCTTGATCTGGCGCGGGTAGTACTCCACAGCGTGCCGGTTAGAGTGGGTTAACGCGGCAATACCATGTGGAGACCGCCTTGTATTCGTGTAACTCATTGATTTTAAATAACTTATTACTGCCTAAAATTTCATCGTTTTGTCGCATGGACGATTTGGTGCGGCTTGCCAGCCTCCCCACCATCGCTTACCCACAAAGTTATCCACAGCTTCTGTGGGTTATGTCTTACAAAATTCATTCCCAGAATCGATATCGACAAGCTGCGCGAGCGGGTGTTCCCGTGAGTGCAGTAGGCCATAATCCAACACAAATTATTTGCTTGGAGATGTGCATTGTTTTCGATCATACAAGCCGCGGGCTGGCCTATCTGGCCCTTGGTCGCCTGCTCAGTCTTGGCGCTTGCGCTCGTCATTGAGCGTTTTTTCAGCCTCAAAACCCCAAAGATCGCACCGCCTAAACTGCTTGCCGAAGCAATGACCGTTTCTCGCGCTGCGGTGCCGTCGCCCGACGTGGTGTCCCAACTCGAACAGAACTCACTGCTCGGCGAAGTGCTCGCCAGCGGCTTTCGCGCCTTGAATGCCAACCCGCGGATCAGTGAAGATGACCTGCGCTCCACGATGGAGGGCGCCGGTCGCCAGGCCGCCCACAAACTGGAGCGCTACCTGGCCGCGCTGGCAACCATTGCCTCTGCCGCGCCGCTGCTGGGCTTATTAGGCACGGTCATCGGCATGATAGAAATTTTTGGCTCTCAAGCCGGCGCAGGCAGTGCGGGTAGTTCAGTGGGAGGCAACCCGGCGCAACTGGCACAGGGTATTTCGATTGCGCTTTACAACACTGCTTTTGGCCTGATGGTGGCCATACCTGCGCTGATTTTTTGGCGCTATTTTCGTGCCCAGGTGGATGGCTACCTGCTGACGATGGAACTGGCCTCAGAACGATTTGTGCGCCACCTCAATACCTTGCGCAAGTGACACCGTGGCCCCCACGCTTTTCACTGCGTGTAATGCGCTGCCCCCCGAGGGGGCTGAACTTGCTTGGGGCGGCCCTGCGCTGCGTTCGTTGGCCCCCACGCTTATCACTTCGCTTTGCAGCCTTCATTGAGAATCCGTCATGAACTTTCGATCTCGCCC
>NZ_JAUXNA010000121.1 GCF_030682935.1 Polaromonas sp. | reverse complement strand
TGTAGTCGAGGTAGCGCCTGAAGACGAAAGGCAGCACGGAGCCGCGCAAGGCCTGGGCCGAACCGCTGCGTATGCCCTCAAGCGGCGAAACCACCCGGCTTTTGAGCCAGGCAAAGCGCTCCCATTCACGCCCCTGGGCCTGGAAATAGTCTTCCAGTGCGCTCAGCGAAATGGCGGCGGGGCCCGAGTTGCCATTGGGCCGCAGGGCCAGGTCGACGCGGAACACAAAGCCGTGCTCGGTGACATCGCCGATCAGGCTGAAAACCGCCCTGACCTGCCGCGCAAAGTACTCGTGGTTGGAGATCTGCCCGCGGCCGTCGCTGCGGCCCGCGGTTTCGCCGTCGTGGTCATACACATAGATCAGGTCGATGTCGCTGGAGACATTGAGCTCGCGCGCGCCGAGCTTGCCCATGCCGACCACCCACATCTGGGCGCGCCCGCCGCTTTCGGCTTGCGGCGCGCCATGCGCGGCATCGAGCATGTCGCTGGAGTGCCGCATGGCGACATCGAGCGCCAGTTCGGCCAGTTCCGTCATGGCCTGGGTCACCACCCGCAGCGGGGCCTGGTTTTCGCAGTTGCCGTCGCAGTCGAGCGCCACCAGCCGCTCCAGCACCAGCTGGCGCAGCACCCGGAGCGCCGCACCGGTTTCAAGCCCGCTCGCCAGCAGCGCATCCAGGGCCGTCTGCATGCCGGCACGCAGCGGCGCACCTGCAGGCAACAGCGGCATCTGCTGCGCATAGCGGCGGCGAATGCGCTGGACAAAACGGGAATAGGCCGAAGCCTGGGGCGGGGCGGGGGTGTCCGGGCAAACAGTTGAGAGGGCGGTCATCACACTACTTCACAAACTTCATGGTTCTACCTCAAGCGGACAGGTTAGACGGCAGTCATAATTCCCCAGTCAATGGAGCCCACGACTTACACCCCGCCAGCCCTGCCATCCCGCCGCCTGCGCTGGATCGCATGGAGCATGCGTTGGTTGCTGTGGCTGGTCGCGGCGGCCTGGCTGCTCTTTGGCTTGAGCTGGTTGGTGCTGCACGGCTGGATTGTGCCGCGAATTGGCGAGTTCCGTCCGCGGCTTGAAATAGAGGCCAGCAAGGCGCTGGGGGTGCCGGTTCGCATTGGCCGCATCAGCGGCTTTTCGCAGGGCATGATTCCCTCGTTTGAGCTGCACGACGTGCGCCTGCTTGACGCGCAAGGGCGGGAAGCCCTGCGGCTGCCGCGCGTGGTGGGCGCGCTGTCGCTGTCGTCGCTCTGGGGGCTGGGCTTTGAGCAACTGCTGATTGACAAGCCCGAACTGGACATCCGGCGCACCGCCGACGGAAAAATATTCGTGGGCGGACTGGACGTGTCAAAGGACCAGAACGCCGGCCATGGCGCCGTGGCCGACTGGTTTTTCTCGCAGACCGAGTTCGTCCTGCGCGGCGGCTCCGTACGCTGGACCGACGAGTTGCTGCAGGCGCCGCCGCTGGCCTTGCGCCAGGTTGACGGGGTGATGCGCAATGCCCGGCGCCGCCACCTGTTGCGGCTCGATGCCACGCCACCTGCTGAATGGGGTGAGCGCTTCAGCCTGCGCGGCATGTTCAGGCAGTCGCTGTTGTCGGGCAACGCGGGAAATTTTGGCGCCTGGTCGGGCCAGTTGTATGCCGAGTCTGGCCGCGTCGACGTGTCGCGCGTCCGGCAGTACGTCAGCGTCGACACGCTGGGCGTGGACCTGATACGGGGCAACGGCGCGCTGCGGGCCTGGGCCGATGTCAGCAAGGGAAAACTCACGGGCGGGACGGCCGACCTGGTGCTGCAAGACGTGGATGCCAAACTGGGCGCCAAGCTTGAGCCCCTGGCCTTCGAGTCGGTGGCGGGCCGTATTGGTGGCGGGCGGCGCGCCAACGGCTTTGACTTCAGCACCGAGGGCCTGCGCTTTCGCACCCGGGACGGCCTGCAGTGGCCGGGCGGCAACGTCGCGCTGGTGCACACCCGCGATGAAGGAAAGGTGGCTCAGCACAGCGAACTCCAGGCCGACAAGCTGGATCTGGCGGCCTTGGCCCAGATCGCCAATCGCCTGCCGCTGGGCAGCAGCGCGCACGGGCTCATCTCCTCATTTTCGCCCGGCGGCCTGGTGGAGACGCTGGAGGCGCGCTGGCAGGGCCCGCTCGATGCCCCCACCACCTATGCGGCAAAAGGCCGTGTGACGGGCCTGCGCGTGGCGGCGCTGCCGAGCGCCGCCGCAGCGCCTGCAGTGGCGCCCGGCGCGGCTGCGGGCGCTGCCCCGCACGCCACACCCGGCCGGCCAGGCGTCAGCGGCGCCACGGTTGATTTTGACCTGACCGAAGGCGGTGGCCAGGCCAGCGTGAGCATCCTCAAGGGGGCGCTTGATCTGCCGGGCGTTTTCGAGGCTTCGCTGATTCCGCTCGATCACCTGTCGGCGCAGGCCCGCTGGAAATTGTCGGGCCGGAAAATGGAGCTTCAGCTGCGCAACCTGCAGTTTGCCAATGCCGACGTCCAGGGGCAGGCGCAGGTCGGCTGGCATACCGAAGACGCAGCGCCGGGCAGTCCTGCAGATGTGGCGTCGCCTGATCACCGCTTCCCTGGCGTGCTGGACCTGCAGGGCAGCCTGAGCCGGGGCGATGGCGCCCAGGCGCACCGCTACTTGCCGCTGGTGCTGCCCGCCGAGGCGCGCCATTATGTGCGCGATGCCGTGCTGCAGGGCCAGGTCAGCGACGTGAAGTTCAGGGTGCTGGGGCCGCTCCGGGAACTGCCTTTTGCCAACCCGGCCCACGGGGAATTCCGGGTGTCGGCCAAGGTACGCAACGGGCAACTGGACTATGTACCGAAAGCCCTGCAGCCACCCGGCGCCGCGCCTTGGCCGGCCCTGACCGACCTCAACGGGGAACTGGTGTTCAACCGCGCCGCGCTGGAGGTGAACGGCGTGTCCGGAAAAGTCGCCGGTTTGCCGGGTCTGCAGCTGGTCAAGGGCAGCGCGCGAATTCCCGACCTGCTGCACGATGCGACGGTCGAGGTGAATCTGGACATCAAGGGATCACTTTCCGATGCGCTGGGTTTTGTCAATACCTCACCGCTGAGCGGCATGACCAGCCAGGTGCTGGCCAAGGCCGTGGCCAGCGGCAACGGTGAGCACCGCTATCGTCTGACGCTGCCGATCCATGCAATTGAAGCCTCGCAGGTGGCGGGCCGCATCACCCTGCCCGGCAACAACGTGCGGTTTGCCCCGGGCACGCCCGAGCTGAGCCAGCTCAAAGGGGTGGTGACGGTCACCGAGCGGGGCTTTGGGGTGGCTGGCGCCCAGGCGCGGCTGCTCGGGGGCGAGGTGCGCTTTGACGGCGGCATGCGCGAGCTGGCCCGCGTGGCGGCGGGCGCGCCGGCGCCCGAGCCCGTGGTGGCGTTCACCGCGCAGGGCACGCTGTCGGCAGAAGGGCTGCGCCAGGCCCAGGACATGGGCTTTGTGTCGCGCATGGCGCAAAACGCCAGTGGCAGCGCGGCCTACGCGGCGTCGCTGGGTTTTCGGCGCGGGCATGCCGAGGTCATGGTGTCCAGCAGCCTGCAGGGCATGGCGCTGGACTTTCCGGCACCCCTGAACAAAACGGCGGAGTCCGCGCTGCCGATCCGCTTTGAGAGCGCGCTGGTGCCGGGCACGCTGGCGCCGGGGCAGGCGCTGCAGGACCAGCTGGCGCTCAGCATCGGGCGCGTGGCGTCCGTGCGCTATCTGCGCGACGTCAGCGGCGCCGAGCCCCGTGTGATCCGGGGCGGCATAGGCGTGGGACTGGAGGCGGATGAAACGGTGCCGCTGCCCGAAGCCGGTGTGGCGGCCAACATCAACTTGGCCCGGGTGGACCTCGACGCCTGGACGCGCCTTCTGGGCGACGCGCCTGGCGGCAGCACGCCGCAGACTGGACCCGCTGGCGACACTGCGACCCTGGGCTACCTGCCCACGGTGATGGCCATACGGACCAAAGAGTTGCTGGTGCAAGGGCGCAGGCTGAACAACGTGGTGGTGGGCGGATCCCGCGAAGGCTTGAACTGGCGCGCCAATATCGATGCGTCCGAGCTCAATGGCTATGTTGAATACCGCCAGCCCGGCAGCCTGGGTGCCGGCCGCGTGTACGCGCGGCTGGCACGGCTGAGTCTGGCGGCGAGCACGGCCAGCGAGGTCGAGGCCATTTTGAATGAACAGCCCGCCAGCATTCCGGCGCTCGACATTGTGGTGGAGGCGATGGAGCTGCGCGGCAAGAAGCTGGGGCGCGTTGAAATTGAAGCGGTCAATCAGAGCGCCTCCGCCGGCGAATCGCCACGCGAGTGGCGCCTGAACAAGTTCAACATGATCCTGCCCGAAGCCGTGCTGACCGCGACCGGCAACTGGGTGGCCGTGAACGCGTCGCCCGCCGCGCGCCGCCGCAGCGTGCTGAACTTCAGGCTGGACATTGCCGATTCGGGCCAGTTGCTCGCGCGCTTTGGCATGGCCGATGTGATACGCCGCGGCAAGGGCAAGCTCGAAGGCCAGGTGGCCTGGAACGGCTCGCCCCTGAGCCTGGACTATCCGAGCATGAGCGGGCAGTTCAACGTGAATGTCGAGTCAGGGCAGTTTGTCAAGGCAGACCCGGGTATCGCCAAGCTGCTGGGCGTGCTGAGCCTGCAGTCCCTGCCCCGGCGTCTGGCGCTGGATTTTCGCGATGTGTTTTCCGAAGGATTTGCCTTTGACTTTATTCGCGGCGATGTCAATATCAGGCAGGGGCTGGCGCATACCAACAACCTGCAGATGAGCGGTGTCAATGCCGCCGTGCTGATGGAAGGCAGTGCCGACATTGCCCGCGAAACGCAAGACCTCAAGGTGGTGGTGGTGCCTGAAATCGATGCCGGTACGGCCTCGCTGATTGCCACGGTCATCAACCCGGCCATTGGCCTGGGCAGTTTTCTGGCGCAGATGTTTTTTCGCAAACCCCTGATGGAGGCGGCCACCCAGGAGTTCCATATTGACGGCACCTGGTCGGACCCCCGAATCACCAGGATAGACCGCAAGGCCCGGGCCGGCGGCGCCCCTTCGGAGACACGCTGACCATGAAAATCGCCGCTATACAAATGGTGTCAGGCACCGATTTGCTGCGCAATCTGGACACGGCCAGGCAATGGCTGGCGCGGGCCGCTGCGCAAGGCGCCGAACTGGCGGTGCTGCCCGAATACTTTTGCATCATGGGCTTGAAGGACACCGACAAACTCCATCTCCAGGAGACTGCCGGCAGCGGGCTGATCCAGGATTTTCTGAGCCAGTCGGCGCGCGAATTGGGCCTCTGGATTGTCGGCGGCACGCTGCCGATGGCGACGAGCGACCCCCGCCGCGCGCGCAACTGCTCGCTGGCCTATGCGCCCTCGGGCCAGTGCGTGGCGCGCTACGACAAGATCCACCTGTTCAGGTTTGCGCAGGGCCAGGAAGACTACGACGAAACCCGTGTGCTGCTGCCTGGCACGCAGCCGGTGTGCTTTGAACTGGCCTCCAGCGACGGCCATGTGTACACCATTGGCATGAGCGTGTGCTACGACCTGCGCTTCCCCGAGTTGTACCGTGCGCTGAAAGCCGATGTGCTGCTGGTGCCCAGCGCGTTTACCTACACCACCGGCCAGGCCCACTGGGAGGTGCTGCTGCGTGCCCGCGCGATTGAAAACCTGGCCTATGTGGTGGCGGCGGCACAGGGTGGCACCCATGAAAACGGGCGCCGCACCTGGGGCCACAGCATGCTGGTCGATCCGTGGGGCCAGATTCTGGCGCAGCAGCCGCAGGGCGCGGGGCTGGTGCTGGGCGATGTGGGGGGCGCCCAGCTGCACGATGTGCGCCATCGCCTTCCCGCGTTGGCGCATCGGGTGTTGTGAGGCTGGGCGCGTGAAATTTTCCCTTGCAAGCGCGCAGGCCGGTCGGCGCTGGTCGCTCTGGGCCTTGCTGGTGGCGCTGCTGGTGGCGCTGCTGGGGCTGCTGGTCTGGCTGGCCGGACGCTACGAGTCCAGCCTGGTGCAAAACCGCCTGGAGCACGACGCCGCCGACGCCGTGATCGACATCCGTTCGGGGCTGATCCGCAATATCCAGACTTTTCAGGCCCTGCCATCGAGCGAGCGCATGCCCGAGTCCTGGCATTTGTCTGCGGCCGGCCTGCTGCGCGAGCGCCGCGAAGTCGTGCGGCTGGAATGGCGCAACGGGGCGATGGAGGTACTTGGATTTGTCGACACACCCTACCGCAGCGCGGTGTTTGAACGGCTGGGGCGGAGCAGCCTGGAGGCCGATGTCGGCCTGGCCTGCACCACGGCGGCCCGCCTGAGCGGGGCGGCTTATTCCCGCAGTTACTTTATGCCTCAATTCGATGGCATGGGCATTGAGGTTCTGGACATGTGCCTGCCGATCGTGGTGGCGGGCCGCCTGAGCGGCTACACGGTGGTCACCTATGCCCTGCAGGACATCCTGGCCGAGCTGGTGGGCAAGCAACTGGTCCGTGGCGTCGGCCTGTCGTTCACGGAGGCGGATGGCACGCGGCTGGCGCTGCATGGTGCGCCTTCACGCGGTCGCCAAGTGTATGTTGCGCAGCAATTGCTGGATCTGCCGGGTAACACGCTGGTGCTGCGCATGGAAAGCCGTCTGGGCACCCCGGCGCTGTTTCCCAATGTGCTGACGGCGCTGGTCACGGCCATGGCTTTGGCCTTGCTGGCCGTGCTGTTTTTGCTGGCCCGCGACATGCGGCGGCGCCTGAAGGTGGAGGAGGACCTGGGCGAGGCCCTCGCCTTTCGCAAAGCCATGGAGAACTCGGTCTTGACCGGCTTGCGTGCCCGCGACCTGCAGGGCCGCATCACCTACGTCAATCCGGCCTTTTGCAGCATGGTGGGCGTGGAGGCCAAGGAACTGCTGAACCAGAGCCTGCCCTCGCCCTATTGGCCGCCCGAGCTGGCCGGTGACTACCAGCAGCGTCAGGAAATCCGCCTGGCGGGCAACACGCTGCCGCGCGAGGGCCACGAATCGGTGTTCATGCGGCGAGATGGCACACGGTTCCCGGTGCTGATCATGGAGGCGCCGTTGATCAACGCCGTGGGCAAGCACACCGGCTGGATGAGTGCCATTCTGGACGTGAGCGAGCGGCGCCGGATCGAAGAAGTCTCACGCGCCAGCCAGGACCGCTTGCAGGCCACGGCGCGGCTGGCCATGGTGGGCGAGATGGCGTCGCTGCTGAGTCACGAACTCAACCAGCCGCTGGCCGCCATTTCAAGCTACGCCACGGGCTCGCTCAACTTGCTGCAGGATGCGCTTGACAGTGCTGGCGCACCCGCCACCGCCGCCCACCCCGAGCCGCACTTGTCCGAAGAGCTGCAACTGGCGATGCGCCGCATTGCAGAGCAGGCCGAGCGCGCCGGCAAGGTCATCAAAAGCGTGCATGATTTTGTACGGCGGCGCGACCAGGTGCGTGAGACCGTGGCGCCGCGCGTCCTGCTCGATGCCGTCATGCCGCTGGTGAGCCTGCAGGCCCGCAAGCTGGGGGTGCGCCTGGTGATTGAGGTGGATCCGGCCTGCGCGCCCGTGCTGTGCGATCCCGTCATGGTCGAGCAGGTGCTGCTCAACCTGTCCCGCAACGGCATGCAGGCGATGCAGGGCGTAGACGAAGCGCCGGGCGCGCAAGGCGCATCAAGCCGGAGTGCGAAAGTGCTGACCCTGCGGATTCGCCCCGCCGCCTCCAATGCACGCAGCCGATGGGTCGAATTTGCGGTGAGCGACTGCGGCGAGGGCATTTCCGAACAAGTGGCCAGGCAGCTGTTCACCCCCTTTTTCACGACCAAGGAGGAGGGCATGGGCCTGGGGCTCAGCCTGTGCCGCACCGTGATCGAGCAGCATGGCGGTTTCCTCGGCTACGAAGCCGTGCAGCCGCGCGGTACGATTTTCAGTTTTACCTTGCCGGTCGCGCTGCGGCCCAACGACCTCCAGGAGCCTGGCCATGGAACCGATTAAAAATGCCACGGTGTACATCGTGGATGACGACAGCGGCGTACGCGATGCGCTGGCCTGGCTGCTGCGTTCGCGCCGGCTGACCAGCGAAACCTTTGACAGCGCCGAGGCCTTTGACGCCAGGGTGTCGCAGCAGTTTTCGGTCCAGTCGCCCTCCTGCGTCTTGCTTGATGTGCGGATGGCGGCCCTGAGTGGCCTGGCCATGTTTGAAAAACTGATTGCCTACGGCCTGCTGCCGACCTTGCCCGTGATTTTTTTGACCGGCCATGCCGATGTGCCCACCGCCGTTGATGCGGTCAAGCGCGGCGCCTTTGATTTTTGTGAAAAGCCATTTTCAGACAATGCCCTGGTGGACCGGATCGAGCAGGCGCTCGGCCATTCTGCCGCAGCACTGGCCCTGCACAGCCAATCCACCAGCCTGCAGGCGCGGCTCGGTGGCCTGACCGATCGCGAGCTCGATGTGATGCGGCTGGTCGTGGGCGGCCTGCCCAACAAGCTGGTGGCTGACCAGCTGGACATCAGCGTTCGTACGGTGGAAGTGCACCGGGCCCGGGTTTTTGACAAAATGGATGTCAAGTCAGCCGTAGAGTTGGCCAACCTGATGCGCAATTTGTAGCCGGTGGCGCTTATTTCTTGTCAGCTTCCGGGTCTGGCGCCGGGGGTGGCGAATCGTCCTTGAGCTCCCCTTTTTTTCTGCCGGAAAACATCGTCCACCACACAATGAACACGAACAACAGCAACGCCCCCAGGGCTTCGAGCAAGAGGAGGGACATGGCATTTCCTTGGGTTGCAAATACAGTTTCAAGACGGTCAATCGGCGCCCCGGGGTCAGCGCGGCTGGCGTCGATTATCGCCATGGCCGCGCTGCTCACCGCCTGCGCCAGCCCGCCCCTGCCGACCGCATCGCCGTTGCCGCCTCCGGCCGCGGTGGTGCCCGCGGTCATCGGCAGCCGCCCTGGCGATACCGGCCCGCTTCCAGCGTCCCTGGTGCAGGCTAAAAGTCGCTGGGTCCCGGTGCGCTGGGCCGAGTTGCCGGGCTTTGAAGAGGACGGCTTGTTTGAAGCCTGGAACGCCTGGATCAAGAGTTGCGAGCGGCCCGGTCCGGTTTTTGCCCCGCTGTGCGGCGAGGTTCGGCGCCTGAGCATTGCGTCGGGTGAAGATCAGCGGGCCTGGATGCTCACCCGCTTGCAGCCCTACCGGGTAGAGACCCTGCAAGGCGCGCCGGAAGGGCTGCTCACCAGTTATTTCGAGCCTGTGCTCAAGGCGAGCCGGCAGTCTGGCGGGGCCAATGAGGCACCCCTGTACCGTGCACCCGCCACGCTGGGCAGCCGCAAGCCCTGGTTCTCGCGCCAGGAAATCGACACCCTGCCCGAGGCCCAGGCAGCGCTGAAAGGGCGCGAAATCGCCTGGGTGGCCGACCCTATCGACGCATTGCTGCTGCACATACAGGGCTCCGGGCGGCTCGCCATCAGCGAGCCTGACGGCTCGCAGCGCACGGTTCGCGTCGCCTTCGCCGGCTCCAACGAGCAGCCTTACCGCAGTGTCAACCAGTGGCTGCTGGCGCAAGGCGTCACCAAAATCAACCCCTGGCCCGACGCCACCAAGGCCTGGGCGCTGCAAAATCCGCAGCGCGTGCAGCAGCTGCTCTGGAGCAATCCGCGCTACATTTTTTTCCGCGAAGAAGCGCTCAGCGAGCTTGACGCCGCCTTCGGCCCCAAGGGCGCGCAAGGCGTGGCGCTCACGCCGGGCCGCTCCATCGCGGTCGACCCGGGCAGCATTCCCTATGGCACACCGGTCTGGCTGGCATCCCGCGGCGGCGCGGCCAATCTGCAAAAGCTGGTGCTGGCGCAAGACACCGGAAGCGCCATTGTGGGCGCCGTGCGGGCCGACTATTTCGCAGGCACAGGCGTAGAAGCCGGCCAGATGGCGGCGCGTGTCAACCAGCCGCTGCGGCTCTGGGTGCTATGGCCCAAATGAACACGCAACCTCCATCGAAAGAATACGTATGAACAAGCAGCCAGGCAAGCGGGTCAGCACCCTGATGGCGTTGATGGGGATCTCGGTACTGGCCGGTTGCGCGGCGAGCCAGGGGCCGTCGGCCGCAGCGCTTTACCGCTGCGAGCAGGGCCTCGAGTTCACCGCCAGGTTTGTGGACGACACCGCCGTGCTGCAGAGCAAGCGCGGTGCGGAGCTGCTGTACCGCGACGCCGGCGGCCAGGGCAACAAGCAGACGGTCTACAGCAACCCGCAACTGCGTGCTGAATTTGGTTTGGGCGCCGGTGGGCGCGAGGCCGTGCTGCACTATTTGCTGCCGCCGCTGGAGTCGCGCTGCGTGCGTAACTGAGCGGGCTCCCTGATGTGTGCGCGGGCAGCGCCGCTGTCACCAGATCGTCATCGTTCCTTCACGGCATTGTCATCAGGCCGACCTAAGCTCCTCAGGCTGACTGCCTTGATCAACCTGAGAACATGACGATGACACACCCGATCGATTTCAACGACGAGAATTCCAACACCTCGGCCAATCCGAGTTTTGACAGCGTGCTCCAGGCCCGCCTGAGCCGCCGCGGCCTGCTGCGCGGCGGCGTGGGCACCGTGGGCTCGACCCTGCTGGGTGGCCTGGCTGTTTCGGCCTGCGGGGGTGGCGACGCCCTGGCCGCCATGCCGGCGCCCGCGCTTGCCACTGAAAGCCTGTTGAGCTTCGCCGCCGTGGCCAAAACCATGGCCGACACCGTGACCGTTCCGGTCGGCTACACCGCCAGCGTGCTGTATGCACTGGGCGACCCGCTGACCGCCAGCACAGCCGCCTACAAGAACGACGGCACCGACACCGGCTTCGAAAACCGCGCCGGTGACCACCACGATGGCATGGAATGGTTCGGCCTCGGCGCCGATGGCAAGCCGTCCACCACGGCCACCACGCGCGGCCTGCTGGCGATGAACCATGAAGCCACGACCGACGAAACCAGGAGCTCTTTCTTCCTGCACGCCGACGGCGGCACCTCCACGCTGCCGCGCCCGGCCGCCGAAGTGGACAAGGAAACGGCCATCCACGGCATCTCGGTCGTGGAAGTGAAAAGCAGCAGCGGCAAGTGGGCCACGGTGCCGGATTCGGCCTTCAACTTCCGCCTGACCAGCCTGAGCGAGAACATCCAGCTGAGCGGACCGGCGCGCGGCAATGCCCTGATGGTGACGAAGTATTCGCCCGACGGCACCAGGACGCGCGGCACGATCAACAACTGCGGCACTGGCAAGACCCCTTGGGGAACCTTCCTGACCGGTGAGGAAAACTGGGCCGGCTATTTCTTCCGCAGCACCACCGACGACACGACGCGTGGCGGCTCCGCGGCCAAGAGCGTGGTGGCCCTCAAGCGCTATGGCCGCAACGCCGGCTCTGCGAGCCGTCATGGCTGGGAATCGGCCGGAACTGCCGACAAGTACGCCCGCTGGGAGATCAGCCAGGGCACGGGCGCGGCAGCCGACGACTACCGCAACGAAATCAACACCTTCGGCTACATCGTCGAAATCGACGCCTACGACAAGACCAAGGCGGCCCGCAAGCGCACCGCGCTTGGTCGCTTCGCCCACGAGAGCGCGGCCTTCGGCAAGCCGGTCGCAGGCCAGCCGCTGGCTGTCTACATGGGCGACGACTCGCGTGGCGAGTACATCTACAAGTTCGTGTCCGCCGCCAGCTGGGCTGCTGCCGACGCCAACCCCGCCGACCGCGTGACCACCGGCGACAAGTACCTGGACAGCGGCAAGCTGTATGTGGCGAAGTTCAATGCCGATGGCAAGGGCGATTGGGTGGAGCTGGCTTTGACGAACACCCTGATTGCAGGCTACGCCAGTTATGCGTTTGCTGACCAGGCCGATGTGCTGGTCAACGCCCGTCTGGCCGCCGATGCCGTGGGCGCCACCAAGATGGACCGCCCGGAGTGGTGCTCCACCAACGTCGCCAACGGCGAGATCTATTTCACGCTGACCAACAACAGCAACCGCGCCGTCGATTCGGCCACCATGCCGCCTGACAGCGCCAACCCGCGCGTCTACTCCGACATCAAGAACGGCGCCAGCGTGCAGAAAGGCAACCCCAACGGGCATATCCTGCGCGTCAGGGAAGGTGCGGCCGGCAACGCAGCCACCGGCTTCAGCTGGGACGTGTATGTGTTCGGCGCCGAGTCCAGCGCCGCACCAGGGACCGTCAACCTGTCCAGCCTGACGGATGGCCAGGACTTCTCCAGCCCGGACGGCCTGGTGTTCAGCCCGGCCACCGGCATCATGTGGATCCAGACCGACGATGGCGCCTACACCGACGTGACCAACTGCATGATGCTGGCCGCCCTGCCTGGGGCGGTGGGCGACGGCGCGAAGAAAACGCTGAGCTACACCAAGGCCGACGCCAGCACGCTCAACGTGGACACCTATGTGGGCAAGGCGCCGGGCGCCGATAAGCTCAAGCGCTTCCTGGTCGGCGCGAAGGATTGCGAGATCACCGGCCTGTGCGAAACGCCTGACGGCAAGGCGATGTTTATCAACATCCAGCACCCGGGCGAAGGCACGAAAATGGCCGACATTGCCGACCCGTCCAAGTACACCAGCCAGTGGCCCAGCAACGCTGGCTACGGCGCCGGCAAGCGCCCGCGCTCGGCGACCATCGTGATCACGAAGAACGACGGCGGCAGGATTGGCAGCTAAGCCCTTCGCCGTCAGGCGAATAACAACAAGCTGATTCCGGCCCAGCCGGTTGCCCGGTCTCCTGCGGAGGCCGGGCTTTTCTGTTTTTCGGGAAGGCTGAGCAGCTATTGAATAAATAGCTGCTTGCGCCCGTCGGTAGTGGGTTGCAGCCCTTATTTGCTTGAATTTCCGGGTGCGGTGCGCATCAGGTGCCCGAGCGGCAGCGCGCTGCTGGCCTTGACCTCGCCCAGCGAAAAGCTGGTGTGCAGGTCCTTCACGTTGGGCAGGTTGATCAGCACGTCGCGCGCAAACTGGCTGAAGGTGTTGAGGTCGCGGCTGACCACCTGCAGCTCGAAGGTGCCGGTGCCGCTGATGTAGTGACAACTGACGACTTCGGGGATCTTGCGTATGGCTTCTTCGAGGGTTTTCAGCACGTCGCCGGAGTTGCGGGCGGCGTCGAGCCGCACAAAGGCCAGCACGTCCAGGCCGATCTTGTGGCGGTTGATCTCGGCCCGGTAGCCTGTGATGAAACCCGCCTCTTCGAGCGCCCGCACGCGCCGCCAGCAGGGCGCGGCCGACAGGCCCACGCGGGACGCCAGCTCGGTGTTGGTCAGGCGCGCATCGTGCTGCAACTCATTCAGGATGGCGATGTCGAACTTGTCTAATGTTTCCATTTTTAGGATTTTGCAGCAAGAATCTTTCTCGCGATAGCTTAAATCAGGCAAAAAACGCAAAGACATATCGGGCCGTCCGGCATACACTTTGCGTTCAATTGGCGGTCTGACCCTACCCGGGCTGGGCTTCGTTGACACCTGCCCACAAGGCAGCCTTACAAATAATTCGGAGACACGACCATGAACGCCCCTTTGCCCGAGCACATCCGCAAAGCGCTGGAAACCGTCACGCTGGACGACAAGTATTCACTCGGCCACGGCCGCGCCTTCATGAGCGGCGTGCAGGCGCTGGTTCGCCTGCCCATGCTGCAGCGCACGCGTGACGCCATGGCGGGCCTGAACACCGCCGGTTTTATCAGCGGCTACCGCGGCTCGCCGCTGGGCGGCTATGACCAGGCGCTGTGGGCGGCCAAAAAGCACCTGGCGGCGCAGAACATCGTGTTCCAGCCCGGCGTCAACGAAGAACTGGGCGCCACCGCCGTCTGGGGCACGCAGCAGCTCGACCTGTACCCACAAAGCAAGAAGTTCGACGGCGTGTTCGGCATGTGGTATGGCAAGGGCCCGGGCGTGGACCGCTGCTCGGACGTGTTCAAGCATGCCAACATGGCGGGCACGGCCAGGCACGGCGGCGTGATTGCGATTGCGGGCGACGACCATGTGAGCAAAAGCTCGACCGCGCCGCACCAGAGTGACCATATTTTCAAGGCCTGCGGCCTGCCGGTGTTCTTTCCGTCGAGCGTGCAGGAAATCCTGGACATGGGCTTGCATGCCTTTGCCATGAGCCGGTTTTCGGGCGTCTGGGCTGGCATGAAAACGATCCAGGAAGTGGTGGAGTCGTCGAGTTCGGTGTCGGTCGAGCCGGACCGCGTGAAGATCATTCTGCCCGAAGACTTCCAGATGCCGACTGGCGGCCTGCACATCCGCTGGCCCGACGCGCCGCTGGAACAGGAAGCGCGCCTGATGGACTACAAGTGGTATGCCGCGCTGGCGTACATCCGTGCCAACAAGCTCAACTACAACGTGATCGCCGGGCCGAACGACCGCTTTGGCATCATCGCCAGCGGCAAGGCCTTCAACGACACGCGGCAAGCCCTGGTGGATCTGGGGCTGGACGAGGACACCTGCCACCAGCTCGGCATCCGCCTGCACAAGGTC
>NZ_JAUXNA010000114.1 GCF_030682935.1 Polaromonas sp. | reverse complement strand
AGCAGAACCTGCGTTGTCTGGGCCGCATGCACGATCCGCTCAAGCAGTGGAAGCTCAGCCCCATGGACCTGGAGTCCCGCAGTCGCTGGGAGGCGTACACCAAGGCCAAGGAAATCATGCTGGAGCGCACCCACATAGCCGAAGCCCCGTGGTGGGTGGTGCAGGCCGATGACAAGAAAAAGGCCAGGCTCAACTGCATTCACCATTTGCTGCATCAAATGCCCTACCTGGAAACCGAGCATCCACCCATCGTGTTGCCCGACCGGATTCGCCATGAAGACTACGTGCGTCGGCCGGTGCCTCAAGCCATCGTGGTGCCCGAGGTTTACTGAGGCTCTAAAAGCCGGGTGCGCTTTCAAACGTCAGCCTGTGCCCGCTGGCAGGATGCGTCAGTTGCAGTAGGCTGGCATGCAGCAGCAGGCGCGATGCTTTGGCCTGCGCGGCTTCGGGCGCATACAGCCTGTCGCCCAGAATCGGGTGGCCCAGCGCCTGCAGGTGCACGCGCAACTGGTGCGAGCGGCCGGTGACCGGCTCAAGCGCCACGCGCGTGCTGTTGGTTGCCGCGTCAAACGCCAGCACGAGCCAGCGGGTCTGGCTCGGTTTGCCCAGCGCCGCGTCAATGACGCGCAAGGGGCGGCGCGGCCAGTCTGCGGCAATCGGCAGATCAATCAGCCCCCAGCCGTCCGGGCTTTGCGCGGGCGCCAGGCAACCGTCCACCACCGCCAGGTAGGTTTTGTGAATTTCGCGCTTCTCAAAGGACTGGCTGAGCGCGCGCTGAATGGCCAGGCTGCGCGCCATCAGCATCAGGCCCGAGGTGGCCATGTCCAGCCGGTGCACGATCAGGGCGTCGGGGTAGTGCTGCTGCACCCGGCGACTCAGGCAATCCTGTTTGTCTTCGCCGCGTCCGGGCACCGACAGCAGCCCTGCGGGCTTGTTCAGCACCAGCAGGCTTGCGTCAGCATGCAGCACCTCAAAGCCTGCGTTGAGCGCTGCCATGCTGCCGGCGTCAAGCCCGGGGCGGCGGGAAGTTGTGCACCGGTGGGCTGGCGCGCCTGACTTCGCGCAGCATGAAGAGGTAGAGGCTTTCGACCTTCTCGCGTGCCCAGGGCGTCTTGCGTAAAAACTTCAGGCTGGAAGCCACGCTGGGCTCGCTGGTAAAGCAGCGAATGTTGATGCGCTGCCCCAGTTCTTCCCAGCCGTAGTGGTTCGCCAGTGCGGTGACCACGGCTTCCAGCGTGACGCCATGCAGCGGATTGTCTGGCTGCTGTGAAACGGCCGCAGGCTTGCCGGCCGGTTCATCATGGTTGTCTGGGGGCGCAGTCATCGGCGGCTTATTTGTTTTTCAGCTTGCCCCGCAACGGCACTTGCGTCACGACCGTCGGGCGGACGGCATCAGGGGACACGGTCTTGGGCGGTGACGTGTCTTTTTTGGGTTTTTTCACCATCTTGCTGGTGTTTTGCTGACCTTTGGCCATGACATTCTCCTGTTGGTTAATCGCTAGATTATCAATGCAACTTGGATCATTCTTAACGGGGTGAGCCGGGCGATTTTCAGGGTGCCCGCCTTGAACGGATGCGGTTTACTTCCAGGGCGGTGACGGCACCGGCCTGGTTGCCCCAGGCGCTGCGGATGTGCGTGAGAAGCGCCGCCACGTCGCTGTCGCTGAGCACCAGCACAAACGGCGGCATGCCAAAAGGCCTCGGGTTGCCTTGCGCGGCCGGCGCGTAGCCCCCGTTCAGCACAATCTGCACCAGATTGGCGGTCTGCGGCAGGGTCACGGCGCGGTTTCCGGCCAGCGTCAGGCGCGCCACCACGGCCTTCATGCAGTCAGGGGCATGGGCGCGGCGCTGGCCGGCTTTCCAGGCGCCCAGCTGGGCATTGAGGTAGTCGCGCGGCAGACCCAGCAGGCCCGGAATGTGGGGCGCCACGCCGGTCATGGCCTGGCCGTGGCGGCATGCACGGACCGTCGGTCTTGGGCGGTAAAAATACCCGGCGCGCCAAAGCGGTCAAGGGCCAGTGCTATGTTTTCGTATCCTGCTTCAAGCGCATGCAAGCCAGGAAATGATCCCAGCTGGTTTGCACCTCGTTCACGCGCATGCCTTTGTTCAGCACCGCGCCGCATGCCGCTTCGGCGCGCCTGACCACCTTGGCCAGCGCGCTGGCAGGCATGGGCGCAATCTGCGTGCGCAGGCTGTGGGCCTGGGCGCGCATCTGGGCGATGGCGTCTTTGGCCAGGGTCTTGTTGCCGGCACAGGCCGTCATGCCGATCAACTCAGCCATTTCAAGCAGGGCCGGGTTCAGATGCCAGACCGCCGCCGTTCCCAGCGCCAGCACCCACAGGCGCCTGTGCCGTGCCGACGGTGTTTCTGTGGAAGC
>NZ_JAUXNA010000112.1 GCF_030682935.1 Polaromonas sp. | reverse complement strand
GCGACCGGGCAGGACGTGTTGTTTCTGGTCGAAGGCGACGCCTCCACCTACGCCAGTTTCTGCTACCTGGCCCGCGTGCTGCGCGAGCTCGATGCCGGGGCGCAGATCGACATCGTGCCCGGCGTCACCTCGTTCAACGCGGCCTGCGCCCGGCTGCAGATGCCGCTGTCCGAGCAGGACGACACCATCGCCATCGTGCCCGCCGCCTACGGCATTGCGGCGGTGGAGAAAATGCTGGACGACTTCGACACCCTGGTGCTGATGAAAGTCAAGCCGCTGCTCGATGACTTGATTGACCTGCTGGCGCGCCGCGGCCTGCTGGCGCACAGCCGCTTTATCGAGAAAGCCGGCTCCCCGGTGGAGCGCATCGTGCATGACGTGGCGGAGCTCAAGGGCACCAAGGTCAATTATTTGTCACTCTTGCTGGTGAAAAACCCGAATCGCGAGCGCGGCGAGATGATTCGCGGCTGCCGCAAGAAAACCACCACCGAACTCGAAGAGGAAAACCAGGAATGACCACCACCACCCTGCCAGACACCGCTCTGCCCACCGAACAAGCGGTGCGCGTGGTACTGGTTGCCATCACCAAACATGGCGCGCAGCAAACCGCCGAGCTGGCGCGCCAGTTGCCCCAGGCCAGCGTGTGCGTGGCCGACAAGTTCGCGCCGCTGATGGCCGGCTTGCCCAACCCGGTGCGCGCCTACGGCGGGGCTTTGCGCGACGAAATCGGCAAGTTGTTCGCCGACTTTGACCAGGTCGTTTTCTTCGTCTCGCTGGGCGCCGTGGTGCGCCTGATTGCCCCGCACCTGAAAACCAAAGACGAAGACCCTGGTGTGCTGGTGGTCGATGACGCCGGGCAGTTTGTCATCCCCGTGCTGTCGGGCCATGTGGGCGGCGCCAATGCTTGTGCCTTGCAGATTGCCGCGCTGTTGGGCGCAACCGCTGTGCTGACCACCGCCTCCGACGTCGGCAAGACCATCCCCGTGGACATTCTGGGCCGCGAGCTGGGCTGGAAGGTCGAGGCGCCCAAGATCAACATCACCCGCGTGTCGGCCCATGTGGTCAATGGCGAGCCGATTGCCGTGGTGCAGGAGGCGGGCAGCCCGCACTGGTGGACCCGGCCCACGCCACTGCCTGGCAGCATTCACAGATTCGAGCGCTTCGAAGACGTGGACCTGAACCACTTCAAGGCCGTGTTGTGGATCACCCACGCCGAGGTGCCTGCCGAACGCTGGCAGCAATTGAACGAGCGTCTGGTGGTGTACCGCCCACCGCAGGAGGTGGGTGCATGAGCACTGCCTTGACACAAGTGGCGGTTGGCCTGGGTTGCGACCGCGGCACGCCGCTGGCGACCGTGGCGCAGACGCTCGATGCCGCGCTGGCGCAGGCCGGGCTGGCGCGTGCGCAGGTGGTCGTGCTGGCCAGCATCGAGGCCAAGCAGGGCGAGCCGGCTTTCATGGAACTGGCGGCGCAGGGCGGCTGGCCGCTGCGTTTTTTCAGCGCCGCCGAGCTCGCCGCCGTGCCTGTGCCCAATCCGTCCGAGACCGTCTTGCGCTACATGGGCACCCCCTCCGTCAGCGAAGCCGCAGCCTTGCTGGCCGCCGGCGCAGGCATGGCGGCGCTGCTGGTCGAGAAGCACAAGCTGCGCGGGGCGGACGGCAAAAACGCGACGGTTTCGATTGCGCGCGTGGCAAGCGCCGCGACGGCCCGCTTCGTGAATGGAAAAGAGTTTTCACCGTAGTCCAGGCCTGCTGTTCATCGCGTTCCTGTTTTCCCCTGTCAGTTCCTGTTTTCTTTAAAGGTCTCATCATGCACATCGAAATCGGCATCCTCTCGCAGGACAAACTTGCCTACGCCGGCATCGCGGCCACCGCGCTGCTCGGCGCCCACTCGGCGGGCCTGTTCAAAAGCCCCACCGCCTGGCTGCGCACGGCGCTGGCCGCGTTTTTCTTCAGCGCCCTGATGCAGGCTTTCCACATGAATATCGGTCCGTCGGAGCTGCACTTCATCGGCGCCATGCCGATTTACCTGTTGTTCGGATTTATTCCCACGCTGTTCGGCTTTGGTCTCGGCCTGCTGCTGCAGGCGCTGATCTTCGAGCCGCAGGACCTGGCGCACCTGGCCATCAACTTCCTGAGCCTGGCTGTGCCGCTGCTTGTCTTGCACCACAGCCTGGGTAAAAAAGTGCAGGGTCTGACCATGGCCAAGGTGTTGAAGCTGGACGCGGTGTACTACGCCGGCGTCACGCTGATGGTGGGCTTCTGGCTGTCGATCAGCCATGATCCCGCGCCCGTTGCCGACTGGGCGCTGTTTGCCGCCTCCTACCTGGGCCTGGTTGCCGTCGAGCCGCTGCTGACCATCGGCCTGGTGCTGGCCGCGGGCCGCATCCGCCACAGCCGCGTGGCGCGCTGGTGCATCGATGAGAACACCCTGCAGCGCATGGGTGCTGCAGCATGAGCGAAAACTCTATGACGATGGGAAAAATCATGCTGGTCGGCATCGGCCCCGGCAGCACCGAACACATGACCGCGCGCGCGCGCGCGGCCATTGCCGAAGCCGACACCATCATCGGCTACGTCACCTACATCAAGCTGGTGGCCGATTTGCTGGAAGGCAAGGAAGTGATCCGCAAGGGCATGACCGAGGAGCTCGATCGCGCCGTCCATGCGCTGGAACGGGCCCGTGAGGGCAAGAAGGTGGCGCTGATCTCAAGCGGCGACGCTGGCGTGTATGGCATGGCGGGGCCGACCTACGAGGTGCTGTTCCAGGCGGGCTGGACGCCAGAGACTGACGTCGAAGTGGAGGTGATCCCCGGTGCCTCGGCCATCAACGCCTGCGCGGCGCTGGTGGGTGCGCCCCTCACGCACGACTTTTGCTCGATCTCTCTGTCTGACCTG